>CAZXSP010000055.1:0-8694 GCA_964643285.1 uncultured Eubacteriales bacterium | reverse complement strand
TAGCCTTTTGTTTACGAAAGAATCTAGGTAAAGCTTTTTTTGCGCGCTTTTTTTCTGATAATATACTTGAGATTGGGAAGTCCCAGACGGCAAAAGGCAAGGTTTAAGGAGGACCATATTGTGAAAGCAAGTATTTTGAAAAAGGAAGGCTCAACGGTAACTCTTGAGGTTGAGGCACCCGCAACAGTAGTAGAAGAAGCATACAACAAAGCTTACAGACAAGTGGTGAATCGCGTCAATATTCCTGGTTTTCGAAAAGGGAAGGCTCCCAGGCACATATTGGAGCGGTTCTACGGTGCGGAGCTTATAAAGGAAGAAGCTATAAGGGAAGTCCTCCCTAAACATTACTTGCAGGCTGTGGAAGATACCGCTATAGAGCCTGTGGACGACCCCGAATTTGATGATATTGAGTTTGATTTGGGGAAACCCCTCAAATTCACAGCGGCAGTACAAGTGCGTCCCGAAGTAGAGCTGGGTGATTATAACGACATTTCGGTTGCGTTCCAGGCGCCTTCGGTAACAAAGGAAGAGGTGGATTACCAGTTCAATCTGCTTTTGGACCGAATGGCAGAGCTTCGTCCATTAGAGGAAGGCGCAACTGTAGAAGAAGGCAACTACGCCAACTGCCACGTGAAAGGGTTGGGAGGAAGCGACAACCCCTTGGCAAATATGGATGACGATTTAACCTACATTGAAGCGGGCAAGCCCGTGGGCCTGCTGCCGGGTCTTTCTCAGGCTCTGGTGGGTATGAAACTTGGAGAGAGCAAGCAATTCTCGGCGGAGTTTTCGCTGCCCAAGGAAGAAACGCCCGAAGAACCCCAAGAAACGGCGGAGTCTGCGGAGGCCGCAGAAGCCGTGGATTCGTCTGACGAGCCCGCACCCGAGGCCGAACCTGCCAAGGTTGAGTTTATGGTCACTTTGAACGAGGCGTATCAAAAACACCTGCCCGAGATGGAGGAGTTCCTCAAAACCATCGGTCACGAAAACGACGAGAATGCCAAAAAAGACCTTGAAGAGCGCATTCTAAAAATGAGGATGGACACTGCGCGCCGGTTGCATACTGATGAAGTAGAGGCCAAACTGGTTGAAATGTCTTCTGTCGATATCCCCAAGGCCATGATAGACCATAAGGCGCAAACGATTTTGGAGCGTTTTGCGGCCAGGCTCAAAGACCAGGGGACAGATGTTGACAGCTATATGAAGTCCAGCGGCAGGACGCCTGAAGACATGAGGACAGAGATCGAAGCCCAGGCTGCGAAAGAAGTCAAATCTGAGTTAGTGCTTGACGCAGTCGCCTCGAAAGAGGAAATAGAAGTTCCCGAAGAGATGGTCGACTCGGTGTTAGAGTCTTTGGCACGTGAGGCCAATACCGAGGTAGGGGCTATGAAAACCACCTTAGATGTTAGGGGCGCTCTCGAGGGGTTACGAAAAGATTTGCTGAGGTCTCATACCCTGCAAAAGCTGGTCGCCGAAGCCGCTTCGCGAGCCGGTACTCCCCTTCCGGAAGAACCGAAACCGGAGGACACGCAACAAGAGGAGAACGAAAAGGCCAACGAAGCTACCGCAGACGAGCAAATGTTATAATGTAAATACGGCATTGGCATAACTGACAGAAGTGGAGGATACGTTCATGAGTTACCTGGTGCCCATGGTTGTAGAGCAGACGGGCAGAGGCGAGCGTGCCTACGACATCTATTCCCGGCTTTTGAAAGACCGTATAGTGTTTGTGGGTACGCCGGTTGACGATCAAATGGCTAACCTTGTTGTGGCCCAGCTTTTGTTTTTGCAAGCTGAGGACCCCGACAAAGAAGTTTCGATTTATGTCAACTCGCCCGGCGGCTCGGTGACAGCCGGATTGGCGATATATGACACTATGCAGCATATAAAGCCCCCGGTATCTACTATTTGCGTGGGATTGGCCGCCAGCATCGCGGCAGTTATCCTGACAGGGGGAACAAAAGGCAGAAGGTATTGTCTGCCCAACGCCAAAACCTTGATTCATCAGCCTTTGGGCGGAGTCCAAGGGCAAGCTACCGAAGTGGAAATCGCTGCCAGGGAGATCTTGCGAACCAAAGACTTGCTGAACAAGATTCTTGGTAAGCATACCGGCCAATCGGCCGACAGGATCGTTAAGGATACGGAGAGAGATTTTTGGATGTCCGCGGAAGAATCTAAAGCCTACGGGCTTATCGACGAGATTTTGGTTCCGGGCGCCAAAGCTCTGAAATAATCGGGGTGAAAGGATGTTCAAATTCGAGGAACAAAAGGGATTAAAGTGCTCTTTCTGCGGGAAATATCAGGACCAGGTTAAGCGTCTTATAGCCGGTCCCGGTGTTTATATCTGCGATGAGTGTATCGAGCTTTGTAACGAGATTATTTCTGAGGAGCTCGATGAAGAGTCAGAACAAAGCCTGAAAGATGTGCCGAAGCCCAAGGAGATAAAGGAGTTCCTCGATCAGTACGTAATAGGCCAAGAAAGGGCCAAGAAAGCGCTATCGGTTGCGGTATACAGTCATTACAAAAGAATAGGGCACAGGCGGAAGCCCGATGAGGTCGAGCTTCAAAAATCAAATATCGTTATGCTTGGACCCACAGGGTGCGGGAAAACCTATCTCGCCCAATCGCTTGCCCGATTTCTTGATGTGCCGTTTGCCATAGCCGACGCTACGACCCTTACCGAGGCAGGGTACGTCGGGGAGGACGTTGAGAATATCCTTCTGAGGTTGGTTCAAGCAGCAGATTACGATATAGAAAAAGCCCAGAAGGGCATCGTGTATGTTGATGAAATCGACAAGATTGCCAGGAAATCGGAAAATCCTTCGATAACAAGAGATGTTTCAGGCGAAGGTGTGCAGCAAGCCCTTTTGAAGATACTTGAGGGGACCGTGGCCAACGTACCGCCCATGGGCGGCAGGAAACATCCTCATCAAGAGTTTATACAGGTGGACACCAAAGATATATTGTTTATCTGCGGCGGGGCTTTCGATGGGATCGATAAGATCATCCAAAACCGGATAGGGCAGAAAGTTTTGGGTTTCAGATCCGAAGTGAAATCCAAAGATGAAGGCAATATAGGCGATTTGTTGGCTCAAATATTGCCGCAGGACCTGCTCAAATTCGGCATGATTCCCGAATTTGTCGGAAGAATTCCTGTGATCGTTGGGCTTGACGCCTTGGACGAGACAGATTTAGTGAGAATTCTTGTAGAACCCAAGAACGCTTTGGTAAGACAGTATCAAAAGGTATTTGCGCTTGATGGCGTCACTTTGGAGTTCCAAGATGACGGCATTAGGGCTATCGCAAAAGAGGCCGTGAAAAGAAACACGGGCGCCAGGGGCCTTAGGGCCATATTGGAGGAACGTATGCTGGATGTGATGTACGATCTTCCGTCGAGAAGCGATGTGACCAAGTGCATAGTTACCAAAGAGCTGATATTGGGCGGTTCTCCCATATTGGTTACTTCCGAACGCGGCAAAAAGAAAAGAGAGGAAACCGCGTGACGGCTTTGTAACGAGGAGTACGTTTTACTGGACCTTTAAAGCCCTTTCAAGTTATGAAAGCTGGAAGGGCTTTTATATTTTTCATAATCCCCGGGGAAAATGTTCACTCTATCAGTGTGATCGTTTCTCTTATCGCAAGGGGATTGGCAAAATTGCTCGACTCTGGAGTGCTAATTTACATCCAATTATTCCTGGCAGTAGTGATGGGGCTTTACTTTTGGAACCTTCTAAAAACCCAGGAAACCCAAAAAGTAGCTGTGTTCAAAGAGTCAAAAAAAGAATTGGAACATCTGAAAAAGATGAGAGATATCAAGCTAACCGAACCGCTTTCTGAAAAGACGAGACCTGCCGTTATCGACGAAATAGTTGGGCAGGCAGACGGAGTTACGGCGTTAAAAGCCGCTTTGTGCGGCCCAAACCCCCAACATGTTCTCATATACGGCCCTCCGGGGGTGGGTAAAACTGCCGCTGCCAGGCTTGTTCTGGGAGAAGCCAAGCGGTCGGGTTTATCGCCTTTTACGAACGGGGCGGAGTTCATCGAAATGGACTCAACCACTGCCAGGTTCGACGAACGGGGCATCGCGGACCCGCTCATCGGTTCTGTCCACGACCCCATATACCAAGGAGCAGGGGCAATGGGCGTTGCGGGCATTCCCCAGCCAAAGCCCGGCGCCGTCACGAAAGCCCACGGCGGTATACTGTTCTTGGACGAAATTGGAGAGCTGCACCCGGTACAAATGAACAAACTGCTCAAAGTGCTTGAAGACAGAAAAGTGTTCCTTGAAAGCGCTTATTATGCCAAAGAGAACAGCAGTATACCTGAGCACATACACGATATCTTCCAAAACGGTTTTCCGGCGGATTTCAGATTGGTAGGCGCGACCACAAAATCTCCCCAAGATATTCCGCCCGCTTTGCGGTCCCGTTGTTTGGAAGTATTCTTCCGCAGCTTGACTTCTAGGGAAGTTGGTATTATCGCCGAAAACGCCGCCAAAAAGGCCGGGGTCAGAATCCAAGATGAAGCCGTAGAACTAATCCAACAATATGCCGACAATGGCAGGGATGCAGTGAACCTTGTGCAACTCGCGACTGGGCTTGCGCTTATTGACGGGGGTAGGCCGGTGTGCTTGAAAGACATCGAATGGATAGTGTCGCAAGGTCAACATTCACCTCGATATAAATTTTCGCCCCGCGCCGATCTGTCCATAGGAGCAGCTTTGGGTTTGGCAGTGTCGGGCCCGGGTTTGGCGTACGTTATTGAGGTTGAGGTCGAAGTTATGGAGCCCGTAAAAAGACGGCGAGGCCAGATAATCATAACCGGGATAATTGAAGAAGAGGAACTGGGCAAAGGTTCGCACGTGCTAAGGCGAAAAAGCATGGTAATGTCGTCAATCGAAAATGTCCGTACCGTTTTATCTACTCAAACCGATCTAAGGCCTTACGAGCTTGACATACATGTTAACTTTCCCGGGGGTACGCCTGTAGACGGACCTTCAGCCGGGTTGGCAATAGCTGTGAGCATGTTCTCCGCTATCACCAAGCGGCCTGTATCATCCAAAATGGCTTTCACAGGTGAGATGTCCATCCACGGCGAAATCCGCCCCGTCGGGGGAGTGGAGCAAAAACTAAATGCCGCTCAAGAGGCTCACTTAACCCACGTATACATTCCGCAAGGCAACTGGCAAGATAGGTTTTCTGATCGCACCTTCGAAGTCACCCCTGTGTCACACATAAAAGAAGTACTCAAAGGACTATAGTCCGGGGGCGCCCGCGTCCCAAATAAGCTCCAGCCTGCGTGTTTCCATCCTCACCATAGGTTACCAATCCCGCATGAAGGACTTAGGGAAACGCAACTAGAATACATATTTTGCGTTCTTCTAAGCTAAGTCACTTTGCCCGGCGGAACTAATAAGATGTAGCTGGAACCTTTACAGGAGAATGCGGGAGGTGGGTTTATTGAGCACTATGAAAAGAGAAATAAAGTCCTACCCGCTCTTACCCCTAAGAAACCAACTGGTATTTCCCGGCACTACTCATACCCTTGAAGTAGGCCGCACCAGATCCATAAGAGCCTCGGAGATAGCTCAGGCGGGGTCAATGCACATAATGATGTGCCCACAAAAAGACGACAATGTGGCCGAACCTTCACCTGAACAGATTTCTTCCATCGGTACGCTTTGCGTAATAAAAGAAATTGTCAAAGCGTCTCGCGAACGCTTGAGGATGGTAGTTCAAGGAGTTTCGAGAGGGCGTGTAGTTAGTTACGTTAATACCGAACCATGTTATGTGGTTTCGGTGGAGGAAATCAAAGAAGAATCTCTTTCGCCTTACGAGGCCGAGCGCGCCATAAAACCCCTTATGGGGCAATACGAAGAATATGTAAGGGCTACAAAAAAGGTGCCCGCGGAAACGCTCATAACCATTGCGACTTTGAGCGACCCGGGGCAACTGTGCGATTTTGTGGCCAATCATGTCCCTATATCTTCTGCCGAGAAATTTGAAATCTTAGAAACCCTTCCCGTAAAACAGCGAGTGCAGAAGCTTATTCAGTTTCTTTCCAAGGAAATAGAGATGGTGGGGTTAGAGAAAAAAATCAACAGACGAGTGAGGGAACAGATCGAAAGAAGCCAAAAAGAATATTGGCTGAGAGAACAGATGAAGGCTATCCAAAAAGAGCTTGGCGACAGGGAAGACACAGCCAGTGAAGCCGATGAGTTCAGACAAAAAATAGAAAAGGCCGGTCTTTCGGGTGAAGCCAAGGACAAAGCAATGCGAGAAGTGGACCGGCTTAGCAAAATGCCTCAGGCTTCTGCTGAGGCTGTCGTTGTTCGCACTTATCTGGAATGTATGGTCTCTTTGCCTTGGAATGTGGTAACTGATGACCGTCTCGATATTGTAGAGGCCCAAAGGATTTTGGACGAAGACCATTACGGTTTGGGCGAAGTCAAAGAAAGAATATTAGAATACCTCGCCATAAGGCAACTGGTCGATAAACCCAAAGGTCCGATCTTGTGTTTCGTCGGGCCGCCGGGTGTGGGAAAAACTTCTTTGGCCAAATCTATAGCACGGGCTTTGAGCAGAAAGTTTGTGCGAATATCTCTGGGCGGAGTAAGAGATGAAGCCGAGATTCGCGGACATCGCAGAACCTATATCGGCGCGCTCCCCGGCCGCATAATTCAGGGAATACGCACTTCAGGTTCTTCTAACCCTGTATTTTTGATGGACGAAATCGACAAGTTGGCGTCGGATTTTCGGGGCGACCCGGCATCGGCGCTTTTGGAAGTTCTCGACCCCGAGCAAAACAACAGTTTCTCCGATCACTATTTGGAAGTTCCATTTGATTTGTCCCGGGTGATGTTCATCACTACTGCGAACTCTTCCCACTCGATTCCGCGTCCGCTTTTGGACCGTATGGAAGTTATTACAATTCCGGGTTACACCGAGGAAGAGAAAATGCAAATCGCGTCGCAGTTTTTGGCGCCCAAGGAACTGAGGGAACACGGGCTTCGGCCTATGGTTCTTTCTATAGGGAAAGATGCCCTAAGGCGCATGATTCGCGAATACACCCGCGAGGCAGGCGTGAGAAACCTGGAACGTCAAATTGCTTCTATATGCAGGAAAACCGCTAAGGATTTGGTGTCGGGGAAGAAGAAGCGGGTCCGCGTAACCGCGAAAACTCTCACAAACTACTTGGGGGTTCCCAGGTTCAGGCACGGCCAAGCCGAAAAGGACGACCAAGTAGGCGTCGCAACAGCTTTGGCTGTGACCGATGTAGGCGGAGACGTAATGTCTGTAGAGGTCAGCGTGGTTAAGGGTAAGGGCAATCTCACCCTTACGGGCCAGCTTGGGGATGTTATGAAAGAGTCTGCCCAGGCAGGTCTCAGCTACCTTCGGTCAAGGGCTTTGGCCTTAGGCCTTAAAGACAACTTTTACGAGACCACCGACATCCATATTCATATACCGGAAGGCGCAATACCCAAAGATGGGCCTTCAGCGGGTATCACAATGACTTGCGCTGTGGCTTCAGCTTTGACCAACCGTCCGGTGCGTCACGATATGGCCATGACTGGCGAGGTGACGCTTCGGGGCCGTGTGCTTCCAATTGGTGGAGTAAAGGAAAAAGTGATGGCGGCGCACAGAACGGGAATTTTCACAGTCATATTGCCTGAGGAAAACAGAAAAGACTTGGAGGACGTTCCCGCCAACATCAAAGACGAGATGAGCATTATCTTTGTGAGTCATATGGATGAAGTGCTTGATACTGCTATGTTAGAGGAACTTACGGAGAACGAGCAGTTGGTCGCCATTTCTCACGTGGGGGAAGAAAAACCTCATCAAGAGGCGAGCATCGGCCAAATATATCCGTAATTAAAGGGCGAAACGCGGCTATCCTGATACTTTGAAAAACATTGTTGACTCGTGCTTTGGAGCGTGCAATAATTTTTGCACCATGATTCCAAAGGGGGAAAGTGTCAGGATGGCCGTGGTTGGAGTAGCTTTCAACTTGAAAGGGGACCCCCCGGAAGAGGGCGAACCTCCTGACCTGGGCTGCGAACTTGATTCCGAATCTACAGTTATGGCTGTGGCCGAAGCGCTTAGGGCGTATGGCCACGATGTTTTTTTCTTGGAAGGTAATTCGGAGATAATAAGCCAATTGCAGGTGCGGCCGCCGGATATAGTTTTTAACATGTCCGAAGGCCTCAAAGGCGAATCCAGAGAAAGTCACATTCCCGCCGTTTTAGAAATGCTGGGTATCCCCTACACCGGGTCAGGTGTTTTGTCGTTGGCCATCACACTTGATAAACCGCTGACAAAGAAAATTCTTTTGTATCACGGCATTTCCACAGCGCCTTTCAAAGTGTTTGAAACAGAAAGCGACATTGCCGAACACGGGCTCGTATTTCCCGTTTTTGTAAAACCCGCCCACGAGGGTTCCAGCATGGGCATTTCCCCAAACTCCCTTTGCCGGGGGCCTCTGGATTTGTACAGGGAAGCCAAAAGGCTTCTGTATCAATACAAGCAACCTGTGTTGGCGGAAGAATTCCTGCCCGGACGGGAATTTACCGTAGGTATTTTGGGAAACCAAAAGCCCGTTGTTTTTCCTGTCATGGAAATCAACTTCGACAAAGTGCCGGAGCGGCACGGCAAACTGTACAGCAGACAGTTCAAGACGGATTGGGATGATAGTACGTAC
>CAZXSP010000054.1:0-8983 GCA_964643285.1 uncultured Eubacteriales bacterium | reverse complement strand
AGGAATCCCATTCGAAGCTGGACGCGAACTTCGATGATTGCATAGAAGTGACCGGAGTGTTAATTCCCAAAGCGGTAGGGAGCGCAAATAGCGGGCAAGGCGAAACTGCAAGCCGGTCCGGCCTTTCCAAAGACGGGCTGTTGCTCGTTTCAAACAACTTTATCCCGGTTTCTGACGACGGATTGATTGAATTCGACACAGACCAACTTGATTTGTCGTTCTTGAGCGAACTGAGCTCTTCCCCTGTAAAAACCGATGCCCGATTCGGTTACGACACTGTGAAACGCCGATGTTATTTCGCCGTGGGAATCGGTTTTTACGGGATTCCCATACATTTTGGCTTCGGTTCTGTAAAAGATTTCGCGGGTATCGTCTCATACAACATGGAAGTCAAAAGAGACGAACATCGCCGATTCCAATTCCCCGATTACGGCGGCCAAATGATGGAGTTCATAAAAAGTCTTGAAGTATACAGGGGAGAGGGCACCAGGTTCGCCGCCGGGATTTCGGGCACGCTTACTGTCGTCGAATTGTGCCAAATACGCAAACTATACTTCGGTTTCGAGAGCGGTCCCCTGGTGGATGCCGGCGGTGATTTGTGTATCCCTATGAATCCCGGCGCTTTAGTGGGCGCCGCCGAAACTGCATACACAAACGTCGGCCACGCAGTTATCTTGTACAGCCACCCGGAACGGTACTTTTCTGTGAATATCTACCAGGACATGAGCCTCATCCTTGTAAAAGCCCATGGTGACATAGGTTTGGAATACAGCCCGCACTTGTTCGCCGTGTATGTGGGATATCCCGAATACCTATATGGCAGGCTCGGTACTTTCGGGGCCAAGATTAGCATGGGTCTTATTAAAGACGATTATGGGGAGTCTTTGGCAGTAATACGGCTGGAAATAGGCTACGACGCGGATGTCGACGTGTCCATCGTATACCTCCGGGGTTACTTATACGCCGGGGCAGGCGTCACCTACAGTTTTGATGAACCGGAACTGGAACTCGAACTCTACCTCAAAGGCGGCATTAAAGGCGGGATTAGAGTAAAAGGAAAGAGATTCGACATCATCAGCTTTCACCTCGACGCCACGGGCAGTCTGGTTTCGGCGCCTCCTTTCACCTCTTGGTTGCTGAAGGCCCAGTGCAGCGTATCGTACAGTTTGGATTTATGGTTAACCTCTTACGAGGGCACAGTCACGGCCAAGTTCGACAAAAGGTTCTAGAACGTAAGAGTGAGGGGAAGATTTCTTCCCCTCACTTTTAATCCCAAACGAGTGCGATTTTCGCGCTTTTATGCCTCGATAATCTCCACGTTTGCCCTGGGAACAACCACAATTGTCCCGTCTTCCAATTTAGCCCGCAGAATACGAACCTTGGCTTCGCTTTCGATAACCTGCAGTTCGGGCGGCAAATCCACTACTTCAGCTAAACGGCCGAAGTAAGGGTCGCGAATTATCCGCAAAGGTGTGCCCGGAACAAGTCCTTCTGAAAGATCGTGGTCATCGAGTTTTTCTTTCGGCTGGTATCCGGGAACGATAATCTCCGGCCTCATAACACCGGCTCTTATTTGCGTGGCGCCGTTTATAGACGCTTTAAAACCCGAGATGTTCTTGAACAAATGGAAGGTCTTATCCGCCATTCTCATGCGTCCGAAACCTTCCGTGATGATTACGGTAACGGGAACGTCCTCGTGGCCCGTAATGGCGACGCCGATATCGTGGCACAGATAAGCGATTAAATCGGTGTCAATAACGCCGCCAACGACGATACCCTTGGCTCCAACTCGCCCCGCCTTTTGGATAGCGGCTGCGGTAACAAGAGAACCGCCGATGAGAACTTTTCCGCCGTCGTCGTCTTTAATGCAGCTTTCATCTAAGACATCATCAGGGTCGTCCACAGCCACTCTGACAATTCCCTGGGTTTCCCCACCGACACCGAAGATTCCCTGAACAAAAGCACCTTCGGTTTTTATGATGACGCCTTCATTGGGAATTATCTCTTCGATCATTCCGTCCACATAAGCGTCGACTTGTACAGGAATCGGCGGTTCTCTCAAGGTTACCTGCCCGGTGACAGTAGATATCATCTCGACAGTCCCGTCTACAGGCGAAAGAGCCTCATGCTTGAAAAGACCAAAGAAAGAACTGTAGAAAGCGAGAATCTCGCCTTTCTTAATCGAGTCTCCTTCTTTCTTTTTCATAAAATCAAGAATGTCTTCAGGCTCTACCCCCAGAATGTTCGCGACGTTTACTGTCTGGGGGTTGCCGGGAATACTGGTTGTAGCCACTATAGTGTCAGGCGACACGGCCTTCCCTTGTTCTACAAGTACTTCACCGAGGAGGGGAAGGCGGCGAATCTTTCGGATGACTGCCTTCTCGGTAACTTTTAATCCAGGCGTATATGCGTGTGCCATTTCTACCTTCCCTCCTACTTAGCGTACTTCGCAAGAGACTCTTGCGGATACACATTTAGTTCGTTAAACCATTCCAAAAGCGCCTTGCTTTTGGCAATGGGGTCTTCAGGTGTCGTAAACGGCCTGCCGCGGCAATCGAGCATGACCCCTACGACTCCGCCCCTAATCGTGGTTTCTACGGAGTGACCGGGGCCCTTACCCATATCAAACTGCCTCGCCGGGTGGAAAGTGGCTTGCGCCGTTTTCCCATCGGGAATGGGGACCAAATCCATTGAGCCATACGGGACTTCCTTAACGATAGTCTCATCCCCGGTGTCTAAAGTAACCTTCAGGCATGGATCGCCATACTTGGCGTTACCGCTCGGGCCTTTGGGCGCGACAGCGTGGCCGAGCCTTATGAGACAGTCTCTATCGAACACTTGCATAGACGCCTTGGGATGTATGGAGGCCAAAATACCCAGCTGAGGCATCATGAAAATGGAGTCCACCGCCAGCATGGTTACGCCTTCAGGTTGGAAAGCATCCAACATCATAAGGGCACTTTGAACCCTCCTGGGGGCGTGTGAAAGAACGCCGCCTGACCCGATTAGCATACCGAGGTCGAGCATATCGATATAAGATTCGTCGCTCCCGGTCTGTTCGAAAGTGTCGCCAATAGTCCTTTGCTTGTGAACGCCTCGAAGCCCTACAGCCAAGCTCTTGTGGTGTATAAAAGCGAGCCTCAAAGCTTCTCTGGAGATGGCTTGCTCGATTACCAATTCGTCAAGCGACTGAGGAATGGTGGTGGGGCGAATCATCTTATTCCTGATTCTGTTTCTTAGGTCACCCTCGTCAATGTCAAAAGGAATCCAACGGGCAATGTTGGCGACTCCCGTCTCTAAAAGCACGTTGCAGATTGAATAGCTCATCCCCAAGTTGGCCGAAACAGTCCTGTTAAAGAATTCTCCGAAAACAGAAAATACGTCTGTAGTAGCGCCGCCTATGTCAACGCCGATAACGCTCATGTTGTACTCTTTGGAAGCTGTCTGCATACAAGCGCCCACTGCTCCCGGGGTAGGCATAATGGGTATCGGGGTCCAAGACATAAGCTTATTGTAGCCCGGAGCCTGAGCCATAACGTGTTCCATGAACAAGTTGTGAATCTCTTCACGGGCAGGCCCCAAGACTTCTCTTTCCAATATAGGCCGCAAATTGTCCACTACGCGGAGGTCGACCTTTTTCTCCAGACTCGACAAAATATGAGGCCTTGCTTCCTTATTACCGGCATAAATTACAGGAAGCTGATAGCCAATTCCGAGCCTGGGTTTGGGCTCGGCCGCTGAAATCAGCTCGGCTATCTCCACCACGTGGGTAATGGTTCCTCCGTCTATACCACCCGACAAAAGAATCATGTCCGGACGAAGATGCCTAATTCTTTGAATCTTTTCGTGCGGCTTTCTGCCGTCATCAACTGAAATAACGTCCATAACAATTGCGCCCGCGCCAAGGGCGGCTCTGGCTGCCGATTCGGCGGTCATTGTTTTAACGACGCCGGCAACCATCATCTGAAGGCCGCCGCCCGCAGACGATGTTGACATATACATATCAACACCGGTTCCATCGGCCCTGCGGGGAGTGATAACACCTTTTTCATCCAAAAAGGTTTTTCCCGACAGCTCTTCTACTTCACGGATAGCGTTTCTTGCGCCTGCGGTAACGTCTTCGAAAGGCGCCTCAACTGTTGTGGGAGCCTCTCCTCTTACGATCAAACGATATTCATCGCCCACCTTTTCGATGAGGATTGCTTTCGTCGTTGTCGAGCCGCAGTCAGTGGCCAAGACCGAGTTAATCTCGCGGTCTAGCTCGTACGGTACTTTTTCTTCAGGCACGAATTCTTCCCCTCCCTTACTGCCACTACACTTCATGTCTAAGCCAAAACAACCCGATAATACGATAAATACGCTATCGCGACTTCAAAACCCTTTATTCGGGACCTAAAGTTTTGTCTTCTTGATCGGGTGTTTTTGTTTCTTTTTCTAGCTGGACCGCTTCGTCTAAAAGACTGCCTTTTTTGGCTTTTTCAGCTTTTTTCGCCTTTCGGCTGGCTTCCTCTTCTTCAGCCGATAACGTTTCCAGCCTTTGTATCAATAGTTCCACGTTCTTCCTGTCGTCAAAGAAATACGCGTAATCTTCAAAGGTGGCGAAGAACACGCCTGCTATAGGGGCAAAAAAATGCATTGCCTGACCACCTATATAGCTTAGAGGTTTGTTCATCTCCAAAAAGAATATCGCGGGTACCAGCATTCCGTATTGTTGCACCTTTTTAGCTATGGCATCGACGATTATGTCGCGTCTTTTCTCGTCGATGGGCTCGGAAAATTTCAACAAAAGACAGCACCTCCTCTACTTTACACAGATATGACAAGCTATTGACTATTTTACAACAATGGAACCCTATTTTGAGTTCCATTTACTAGATAACGATTATAAAACATCGCCTCCCCGTGACTTACCCGACATTAAGGTTTCTTTTTTAAATCACGTACGCGGCGAAGAGCGGATTTGAAACCGCCTTTCCCCTTTTTTTCTTGATTATCATATTGGATTGCCTCTGCGGGAGGCCTGAGTTTTGCTTGCACCACTTTTAATACTTCGTCTTTGTTAGAGGACTCGTTGTCATAATATAAGAACAGCCCTTCCTTCATGCGGCCGCGTAGGTTGCGGGAATCGTGCGCCAGAAGCACGCCGTCGGGAAATTCCTGGTAAGTGAAGAACCGGGTCCAGTCCCTTACGTCACGGGCAAGCAATGCGCGATAGCCTACGGTCTTTTCTGTTAAAATATAGGTTACGGGGAACAAATAAGCCGCAAGCCTGTTAAGCAGAATTAGGGTCACGGCCAGAAGGAACACAACCTGGGGAAATGTCCGGTAAGCAAGAATCAAGCTCAGAACCAAAACCCCGATAACCACGGTCGACACCAAAGGACGCCTGGGCAACAGCCAAACGCGCCACGAATACAGCTTGGTATCCTCTTTTTCTTCTACAGCTTTCTTTGTTTCGGAAGTCTTGGGTTCTTGTTCATTGGAAGTAACAGATTCGCCTTGGGAAATCTTCCCCGGGCCGCCCGTCCCGCCCAAATATGAAGGCCTTTTAAATCCCGGGCGCGAATCTTTTTGGCCATCCGCAGCATTTGCCATAATTGTCCCCCACAGTTGCTTAATCTGACTTATAGTAACTTCTGTACGACATTCGACGAATGTCGTATTTATCCTGCCGCGCAAAGGGGCTTGCTACACAGCACCAGTTTTACGAAGAATTTCCATCAATCGTTCTATCGGTAAGCCATGCCGAATGTGCCCGTCCCGACCCACCATAGTCTCAGCACAGATTAGCGAATTGTACACGGCTTCTTCGGTGGTTTCCACGGCTGCCCTGAAAGCTGACGCCATTTCCTCACCGTCATCGCGCAAAAAAGTCGCCGGCTCAAGACAATCGGCTTCGTGTGACACGCGATTCTCCGTTGAAAAAGTTATAACAAAGTCACCGCTCCCGTTGTGGAAAAAAGACCCTACCCGGGCTAGGCCGGCTTGACACCTTTTGGCAATGCGCAGAAGCTGGCGTTCTTGAAAAGGGGCATCGGTGGCTATTACCACCACTATCGAACCCGGCGGGGGTTTGGGGCCTGAACTCTCACCGGCGAGAATTTTACCCACAGGAACCCCGAGTACTGTCAAATCGCTCAGGCTTCCGAAATTGGACAAAACCAAAGCCCCTAAGTGGCAGTGTTCCGCCCGACCACGAAGCCTTCTGGAAGCAGTGCCTATACCGCCTTTGAAACCCAAGCAACACATACCGGTACCGGCTCCCACATTCCCCTCTTGCACCGGCCCGTTATGGGCGCACTGCAAAGATTCGAGCACATGCTCTTTTTTGACGTGCCCTCCTCTTATATCGTTCAGATAGCCGTCATTGCACTCGGCGATAACGGGATTCACAGTCCCCGTGGTGACCCCGATATCCGGGTCACCCTCTAACATGTATCGGCACACGGCGTCCCAGGTAATTCCCACTGACAAAGTGTTGGTCAAAACTATGGGGGTTTCCAAAACACCAAGTTCCATGACTTGGGCAATTCCGGTGGCTTTGCCAAATCCGTTTATTACATGAATAGCAGCGCGAAGTTTTTCCCTGAACACGTTGCGCGGGTGAGGCAAAATAGCGGTAACCCCTGTACGCACGGGCCCCGTCCCGGGCACCAAAGGCCCATGGCCTCGCACCATTGTACATTGCCCCACGCATACTCCCGGGATATCCGTTATGGAGTTCTGAACGCCCGGTTCCAATTCCCCCACGATTAGTCCAAGTTCACGGGCCCTTAACCCGGATTTGCCGGGAACTCTGTCCATCAAACGGGGTCCTTGCCCGCCGCCGCAAGGCAAAGCGCTTTAAAAGGTTTTAAAAACATACTGTTTCTGCCCCACATGGCCTCCGGATGCCATTGTATTAAAAGCCTGAAACCTTTTCTCGACTCCAGCGCCTCAACGACACCATCTACTGCTCTTCCCGAAACCACAAAGGTGTCCCCGGGATTTTTTACACTTTGGTGATGAAATGAGTTAGCAGTAAGGCGTCTTGTGCCAAAAATACGAGCCGCAAGAGAATCTTCGTCTAATATTACTTCGTGAGTGCCGTGCCACCTGGGGGCCAATTGCTTATGCTTCAAAGCGCCCCCAATCTGGCTGGGTATATCCTGCACCAAGCCGCCTCCAGCCGCCACAGATATCAACTGGCACCCCCGGCAAATGCCAAGCATGGGCACGTTCATGGCCAAAGCTTTTTGGGCAAGGCCCAACTCCAAAGCGTCCAAGGTTGGGTCAATTCTTCCCAACTGCGCGTGCGGCCTTTCCCCGTACCGAAAAGGGTCTATATCAACGCCCCCGGGAAATAGCAAACCGTCCACAACAGACAACATTTCTTCAGCCACGTCATCAGGCATTATGGGAATAAGCAAAGGCTTGCCCCCTGCCTCCAAAACCGAGTCAGTGTATGCCTTTGGACAAGTTGCGATACCTTTTTCGTCATCAAAACTCGCGGTTATACCGATGGTCGACCTCATTTTGGCGCCTCCTCGTTCCTTACGGCTTATTTTATGAAAGCTTCGCTGTAGGCGAAATCGGCAGGGGCTCCACCTGTATGAAGAAACACGACAGTATCTCTGTTTGTGTAAAAACCCTGTCTTACATGGGAGACCAACGCGGAAAGCGCCTTTCCGGTATAAACAGGGTCTGTCAGGATTCCTTCGGTTTCTGCCAAAAGACTAATCGCTTCAAGACAGGCCTTTGTAGGAATTCCATAACCTTGACCCACGAAATCGCCTAAGACTTTAACATGGGGCCTAACATCGTTTTCAAAAAGCGGAGTGTGCCGGGTAAAAGCATGCGCTGCCAGTACGAGTTCCACACCCCTGGAAACTTTGGATTCTTCATCAGGGCTCACGCCGACACCCACAATATCGAATCCGGCAGATGACAAGAGCTTCCCTAAAACCAGCCCGGCAATAGTACCCATGGAACCGGCGGCAACGTAAATCGTTTTGGGATCAATGCCTAACTCACCGCAGGCTTCAACTATTTCGTATGCGCATTTCACATAACCGAGAGTACCCAAAGCGTTGGATCCGCCCAAAGGTATAACATAGGGCCGGTGTCCCGCGCTTTCCAATCCTGCCTTTACTTCATCTATGACAATCGCTGCCGGCCGGCCGCCGGTAAAAACCAGTTCGGCTCCTAGAAGAGTATCCAAAAGCAAATTGCCCGACCTGTGGCCGGGATCTTCTCCGTCAAGAACCAGTATCGGCTGCATACCGCACTTTCTGGCTGCCGCAGCCGTAAGCCTTGCGTGATTAGACTGAGGGCCTCCGCAGGTTATCACATAGTCGCAACCCTGTGACACGGCGTCGCCCATGAGAAACTCCAGCTTCCTGGCTTTGTTGCCTCCCAGGGCAAGACTTGTAGTGTCATCACGTTTTATGAAAATCCTGGGGCCGCCCAAAACAGCGGCGAAACGCGGGGCCTCTTCTAGCATTGTGGGAATTTGGGTCAGCCTTACTGTAGGCAGACCGTAATTATCCGGTTTCAAATTTCTCTCCCCATTCGTCAACTATTATCTCTATACGGGCCTCAAGCCGCAGGAAATGGCTAACGCTTCGTCTATTTGTTTCATGACATCTTCATCTAATTTTGCGATTTTTCGTTTTAAGCGTCTTTTATCTATAGTTCGGATTTGTTCTAAAAGGACTACGGAGTCTTTGTCTAACCCCGATACGCCGGCTGAAAGCTCTACATGGGTAGGAATGCGGGCTTTAATTATTTGCGAGGTTATGGCGGATACAATAACCGTGGGACTGTATTTGTTGCCGACATCATTTTGAATAATGAGAACAGGCCTGAAACCGCCCTGTTCAGACCCAACCACGGGATTCAACTCTGCGAAATAGATATCACCCCTAGTTGGGTCCAATCAAACCTTCCTCCACCCAAAACTCGCATCCATATCTTGAAAATCATCGTGAAAATCAAAGTCATT
>CAZXSP010000053.1:0-9045 GCA_964643285.1 uncultured Eubacteriales bacterium | reverse complement strand
AACAACAGCAGGCAGAAAGTAAACGATGTCCTGGGTAACCCTGTGGAAATCGCTATTGCCGTCATGTGGCGGGTGACCGACACTGCCAAGGCAGTGTTTAATGTAGACAATTTCAAGGAATATCTATCTCTCCAATGTGACGGCGCTGTAAGGAACATCGTGCGTGTTTATCCTTACGACATGGCTCCGGGCATTGACACAACCGGGGATGGGGAGCCCGACGAAGGCAGCTTGAGGGGCTCAAGCGGTGTGGTGGCCGAACGCATCCGAAAAGAGATTCAAGCCAAAGTGGAAGAGGCTGGTATTGAGATACTTGAAGCCCGAATCACTTACTTGGCTTACGCTCAAGAAATTGCCGCGGTAATGCTGCAAAGGCAACAAGCCAGCGCCATAATCGACGCTAGGAAGATGATTGTGGACGGCGCGGTGGGCATGGTGGAAATGGCTTTGGAGAAGCTCAACGAAAACGACATCGTGCACCTTGATGAGGAGCGTAAGGCCGCTATGGTATCAAATCTGCTTGTGGTTCTTTGCGGCAGTAAAGATGCCCAACCCATCGTAAATAGCGGAAGCCTTTACTAGAAATGAGCGTTCCTAAGAAGCAGATACCATTAAGGCTTTCTCATAAACTGTATGAGAAAATCGCGGCTTGGGCTGCCGATGACTTTCGATCGGTAAACGGGCAAATAGAGTATCTTTTGACTGAGTGTGTCCGCAAAAGAAAAAATGTTGACACAACAACCGACGGGCCTCCTGAATCTGATCCAAATAAGAATTAGGATGGGGGTCGGCTGGGCTTTGGCAAACAACTGTAAGATAGTCTTAAGCAATGGATAAGGTTGTTTGTCAGATATGCCGTTTAACCTGTGCGTAGGCTCACGGGTTACGAAGGTTAAATAGTGTCAAAAGATACTGACGTTCGAAAGGCAGGTGAAGGGCGATCCCAAACCACGCCGTGCACACAGTTTTGGTGGTAGATGACGACAAGGAAATTGTCGACGCTATAACCATAAACCTTCAAAGCGTCGGCTACAGGGTCTTGAAGGCTTTCGACGGCCAACAAGCCCTGGATGTCGTTTCCGGCGACTGCGTTCATCTGATTATCCTGGATATCATGATGCCAAAAGTGGACGGCCTGTCGGCCATGCTAAAAATCCGGCAAGACCGAAACATCCCCATAATCATGCTTTCCGCCAAATCCGAGGATTCTGACAAAATTTTAGGCCTGTCTTTGGGCGCCGACGATTATGTTACCAAACCTTTTAACAGCATGGAGTTGCTGGCACGGGTGAAATCGCAATTGCGCCGGTACATGACTTTGGGGGATGTGAATTTTAGCTCGGAGGATGTTCTGCGGTCCGGCGGCTTGGCTTACGATGTGGCCAGTAAGTGCCTTACGGTTGACGGGGAGGCTGTCAAACTTACCGCGACGGAGAACAAAATAGTTGAACTCCTCATGAAGCGTCCGGGCCGAATATTCCCTGCCGAAGAAATCTACGAGAGAGTTTGGGAACAACCGGCTTACAAAGCTGAAAACACGGTTATGGTTCACATCCGCCGTATTCGCGAGAAAATCGAGATTAACCCCAGCGAGCCAAAATACCTCAAGGTGGTATGGGGGATTGGGTACAAAATTGAAAAGATCTGAAAATGCCAGCAGAAGGCTCGGTCCGTTTGCAGTTTGGCTTTGTTTTGCTCTTGGGATAAGTATGATCGGTGTTTGTGTTATAACAGGTGTCTATTTCTACGCCGATTCCGACTTTGACTGGGGACTGGTCAAAAGCGTTTTCGGCGATTACCGCGATAGCTTTGCTTTCAAAGAAACCACTGGCAATTATTTTCTTCACCTGCTGACCTTGGCAAAAGACGGGTTTGAACCCGCTTCTCCTGATGAGCATACATCCCAGTATTTGAAAGAAGAATTCAGATTCCTAAAAAGCCTGCTTGATAACGAAGGTAAAAACCTCCTTTATTACGCGGTCAATTCCGATAAAGACTCGACTGTATCAAACATAGAAGACGAGAAAGAAACGGGAAAGCTGAACCAATCCTTTGAGTCACGTGGGCTGCCTGTGTTGCCCAAAGGCTATGGTTACTATTGGTACTACGATGGTGAAACGGTGGAAGTCTACAACCAAGGAAAGATTGTGGACACTCGCAGGCTGGATAGCGGGTATCCCAGGTTTATGTCCGGGGTGGCGGACACCGTCGAAAACTCCCAAGAGCTGCAACCGGTAATGGCTGTGCTGGCGGTAAAAGACGAATTGGTCCCAAACCCCTATGCTAATTCCCGTTACTTGGGACAGAAAACAGCCACAACCGTCTTCAAAAGAGCTTATTTACTAGTTTTGGGTTTGGGGATTATCCTTTTTGCCTACAGCGTGGTGAGGCGCCAGGAAAAACGAGAGTTTGACAAAAAGTTGGCGCATTGGTCCGGCACGCTGTGGCTGGAAGTAAAGTTGCTGCTCAGCTTTTTCATATTTGTACCCGGCCTCCTTATAGGATATCGCCGCACCTATCACATCTGGGGGAATTCTATATACCGGTTGATGAACGCAGTTTGGGTTAGCGTTGGGTTGTCTATAGCCTTTTGGTGGGTTTATGTAATGTTCATGGACCTGAGGGTCAATAAGGCCAAATTCTTCAGTCACAACTCTGTCAACTCGGGTTTGGATTGGTTTCGCCGTCACGGAACCAAATACCCGTTCCAGAAGATGATGCTCAATAGGGCGTATGCTTTGTTAGCCGTGGAGGCTATACTGGCCTTTGCTTCGGTTAGCCTTGTTTTGTTGGCGGCCCTGGGGGGTAGCATCTTATGGTTTTTCACGGCCCTTGTTATTACCGCGTTGGGGTTGTATTTGATACTCCGTTATCTGCGCAGATACCACCGCACAGTGTCGGATTTGGGCGGTCTTATGGATCAAATAGCGCGGGTAAAAAACGGTGATATGGAAACAAAACTAAGGGTAGACGAAGTCGCCGACATTTACCCGGCTGCCCAAAATCTCAATTCCATTCAACAGGGTATGGGCCTGGCTGTCAGTCAAAAACTGAGATCCGAACGCATGAAAGTGGATTTGGTAACAAACGTATCTCATGACCTGAAAACACCTTTGACGTCCATCGTGAGTTATGTGGATCTTTTGCAAAAACAACCGGACCTTTCGTCCACGGCACAAGAATACGTAGGTGTGCTGGCCCAAAAAACCGACAGGCTCAAGAACCTCATCGAAGACTTGTTCGAGCTTGCCAAAGCCACCAGCGGCAACGTTTCGGTGGAACTTGAAACGCTCGATCTCAGGCGCTTTGTCGAGCAAGCTCTGGCTGATATGGAAGAGCGCATTACGGCCACGGGGTTGGCCTTTAAGGTTTCGTTGCCTTCTGACCCCGTTTTCGTGGTTAGTGACGGCAGAAAGCTTCACAGGGTGTTTCAAAACTTGATATCCAACACTCTCAAATATTCGCTGCAAGGTTCCAGGGTATTTGTAGATTTGGAAACGGCCGATTCATGGGCTGTCGTCACAGTGAAAAACACTGCCAACTACGAAATGAATTTCGACCAAGGCGAAATACTGGAGCGGTTCACCAGAGGTGACAGTTCCAGGAGCACTGAAGGGTCGGGCATAGGTTTATCCATTGCCAAAAGTTTTACCGAAGCCCTGGGCGGCACATTTGATGTGAAAATCGACGGCGATCTTTTCAAGGTTGAACTGCGGTTTCTATTGAACTAGACAGGCAGAACGTACGGCGCCGGGCAAACCGTTTTCACGGCAGGCCCGGCGCTGTCCCAAAACCCCGCAATAGAAGTTTTCTTCAACGTTCTACAACATTTTCTTACACACAAGCGACTATACATTAGCACAATAGTGTACAAACCCAGGTCCAATGGGGTCGCTGAAATCGCAAAAGCTCATTTTACGGCATAGAGTTTTTGGAAGAATCAAAAGATTACATTTTTCGAGGGAGGATTATAGCCTTCTCAGGTTGAATTTCCATTAACCCAAGCAATAAATGAGCTCACCCTTCAAAAAAAGACCTATACCAAACGATGGCGATTAAGGTAGGTATCCTATTCTCCCGTTTGGAGGTGGTACATGTCGGCAGTTTCCGCTTATTTCGCCAGTTCCAAGGGGGGGTTATGATCCATGTTCAATGATGGAAAGTTTGGCGGTTTCATCGTAGTGATTTTGGCAATGGTGTTCATTGTTTTGGGCTTGAGACGTGCCAGGAAAACTCCCATCGAGATTCGTCCCATCCCGGCCCTGCAGGCCGTGGAAGAAGCGGTGGGACGTGCCACCGAGATGGGCCAACCCATCTTCTACAGCCCCGGATACGCCGACGTTGCGGGCACAACAGCGCCGCCCACCCTGGCCGGCCTAAACCTTTTGGCACACGTTGGAAGGTTAGCCGCCCGGTACAACACCAGGCTTGTTACTACTGTGGGCCACGCTAACACGTATGCTTTGGCCATAGAAATCCTGCGCAACGCCTATATTGCGGAAGGACGTCCCGACGAATTCGATTTATCCAATGTATATTTTACGTCTGAAGTTCAGTTCGCTTACACGGCGGCAAGCGTTGGGCTTGTTCAGCGCGAAAAGCCTGCCACCGCCTTTCTTACCGGGTATTTTGCCGCGGAAGCCATAGTTATCGCGGAAGCCACTGCGGCTACCAACTCTATGTCGATTTCGGGTACTACCAACTATTTCCAAATTCCGTTTTTCATGGCTGCCTGCGACTACACCATGATAGGCGAGGAATTCTTGGCCGCGGGTGCTTTCATATCCAATGAGCCGAACCTTATCGGTTCTATCGCGGGGCAGGACTACGTCAAAATAGTGGCAATCGTGGTACTGCTCTTGGGGGCCATCTTGAAAACGGCAGGAAGCGACGCCGTTATTGATATTCTGAAACGCTAGGGGGGAGCGAATTGAAAAGAAACCTTCCCATATGGATCTCGGGTGTAGTGGGTGTGATTTTGCTGGCTGATTATTTTCTGAAAATCCCCGCCATCAAACAGTCGGCAACCGAGATTCAAGACTGGGGTTTGATAGTGTCCGCCTTCGCCTTAGCTTTGGCGGCCATAAACTTGTTGCGTATCCACGGTGAAAGAATAGCCAAAAAAGACAGGCAAAGCGTTCACAGCGCGATTCTAATAACCGCGCTTTTGGCCACAGCCCTGTCCGGGATATTCGCCGGGCAGCAGTCGACGGTTTTCAAGTTCATCTTCGACTCAATGTTTACCCCTCTGGCGGCAGTGTTCTACGCCATGACCGCTTTTCACTTGGCTTCCGCTTCTTACAGGGCGTTTAGGGCCAAGAACTTGCAGGCCGTGGCGCTTTTGGTAGCAGGTGTGATACTCATGCTGGGGAACGCACCCATTGGCGAACGGATTTGGGGCGGATTCCCTGTTATGGCCAACTGGATAACCAGTGTTGTCAATTTGGCCGGTTCCAGGGGTATTCTCATAAGCACCGCTGTGGGAACCGTAGGCGCGGGGCTTCGGATTTTGTCAGGGATAGACCGCTCCCATATGGGCAGCGGGCTTGAGTAGGGGGGATATAAATGAAGACCCTACAAAAACTAGGAAACATCGATTCCAGAGTGATTTATTTTCTTCTCATAGTTGTGCTGTTGTGGCCCCTGAGGAGCCCTATAGGCTTGCCCATCAATGTAAGCAAGCATACAACCAGGTCTTTTGAGGTGCTGGACACTCTTAAAGAAAATGACGTTATTATGATGGAAATCGGCTACTCGATTTCCGGTGCCGCCGACGTGGAACCGCAAACTGTGGCCATTTTGAAGCATCTGTTCGAAAAAGGTGTCAAGATAATCTTCACGGCCGTACAAACCGAAGGCCCCATGATAACCGAAAGACTTATAGCACCTTATGAGGAAGCGGGAAAAGAGTACGGTGTTGATTTCGTGACTCTAGGGTACTTGGCTGGTGGAGAAAACGCCATAGCGGCCTATTGCGGAGACTTGAAAAAGTCGTATCCTACCGATTTCCGCGGCAACTCTACCTCGTCTTTGCCGCTATTGAAAGACGTTAACAGTGTGTCGGACGTGACCATGTATGTCTTCTTTTCCACTCAAAATTCCGACATGTATGTGCGCCAAGTTACACAATACCGTGTTCCCATTGTGGGCGGCCTGATAAACACCATCGCCCCTCAGGCTGAGCCTTATGTGAACGCGGGCCAGTTGGCAGGCATCTTGGTAGGGCTTCGGGGAGGAGCCGAATACGAGATGCTAATGAAGAGCCCGGGTCAAGGTGTGGCAAGCATGGACGCGCAAAGCATGGGGCACTTGCTCATCATTTTGTTCATAGTGTTCGCAAACGTCTCGTACCTGGCTACCAAGGATGCCGCTAAGAAAGGGGGAAGACAACAGTGACTACCGACCCTGTGATTTGGGTTTCGTCGATTCTGACCATCATCGGGTTTTCGTATCTTTTCAAGGAAAACGAATTGTACAAAGCCGTTGAGCACCTGTATGTTGGTGTGGCAGCAGGGTATACAGTGGTCATGGGTTACACCAACGTGGTCAACAAGGTGTGGGGGCCTCTTACTACCAAAGGCCAGATATCGGTTTTGATACCCGCGGCCTTGGGGTTCTGCCTGTTCATGCCCTACATCAACAAATCGCTTGGGTGGTTGCGCCGCCTGCCCGTAGCAGTAATCGTGGGCATCGGTGGGGCGCTGGCGTTGCGCACGGCTGTGGTTGAGCAGTTTGTCGCGCAAATCCGTTCCACAGTTATCCCCCTTAACTCAATAAACAATATCATCGTGGTGCTGGGCGTAGCGGCCACTTTGTGTTACTTCATATTCACAGTGAAACCAAACCCCGCTTTGAAGGTGGGGGTCGAAAGCGGAAAATGGGTCATCATGGTGACCTTGGGCGCTGCCTTTGGAGCCGGAATTATGGGCAGGGTGTCTCTACTAATCGGCAGGTTGTTCTTGGTATTTAGGGACTGGCTGCCGTTCATACCTTCCTAAACGCGGAAAAAGAGCGGTAAATTACAAAACCGGAGGATGTTTGTACAGTGAAAAACACTTTGTTGCGTCAAATGACAAGCACGAAAGGGCTTCCTATATCGGCGAAGCCCGCGCCCGTACCGGACAAAAGGCTTTATTTGCTGGAGATGACTTGGCCTGAGGTGAAAGCGGCGCTGCCCGGCATAAAGGTCGCCATTATCCCCACAGGCTCGATTGAGCAGCACGGCCCTCACGGTACTTTTGAAGTGGATACCGCTCGCGCCAGGGAATATTCCTTGCTTCTAGCTGAAAGGGTGTATCCCCGCGCGCTGGTGGCTCCTTGTGTACAAATAGGAGTATCCCCGCACCACATGCATTTTCCCGGCACGCTGACTTATAGTGCGGAAACCTATATGTCGGTGCTTATGGATATCGCCACTTCCTTATACCAGCACGGCATACGCAGGTTCTTGTTTGTAAACGGACACGGCGGAAACAGACCCACTCTCACCCTGGTTATGAACAGGTTACGTCAGGAACTCGGGGTGAGGGCGGCGGTAGCTTCGCCCACCACTGTTGTAATAGATTTCATAAAAGAGCGAGTCACATCGCCCATCACGGGGCACGCTTGCGAAAGTGAAATGTCCCAAGTTTTGTACCTGTACCCGCCCGCCATGAAATTTGACAGGGCTGAGAAAGGTACAATCCGTGAGGAAATCAAGGATGTCTACGGCAAGTTGCCCATAGAAATAGGGCGGTTTTGGGAGGAAAACACTGAAAATGGCGCCTTGGGAGACGCCACTTTGTCCACGGCTGAACTGGGCAAGGAGGTCATAGAAGAATCGCTTAACAGGGTAACGGCGTTCCTAGAGAAGTTCATGGAAGACAAGATATAGAAGTGTGGAACTGCCCCGGTTTTGCCGGGGCAGTTTTTTTATGTGGCGTGTCTTATAACAGGAACAGGCACGAGCTGACTAGTTGCCCAAAATCTGCTTTTGCCCTTCCACGTATTCTTCCACTTCTCTTAGTAAAGCTTGGGCGTCGAAAACTACGCCGCCTCGAATCGTCCACTTGACTCCGCCTTTACGGGTTTTGGTGGTCCTATCTTCTGAAAACACTTCTTGCCCGCCGCCGTACATAACCTTGAAATTCTTTACGGGGTTACCTTCCACAACAGCCAAGTCGGCGGAGTGACCCGGCCGTACACCACCCTCAAGGTGCGTAAGCCCCAGCACTTTCGCGGCATTTGTGGTGGCGATCTTCAAAGCATCCAGCGGGTGAAAACCTGTTTCCTGCATAAGCTCCAATTCTCTCACCATGGTGACGCCGTATAGGGCGTACAGCGAACCCGCGTCTGAACCGGCCGTGACGATGCCGCCCCTATCGAAGAATGTCTTTACGTACTTCATCCAAATCTTATACTTCTTCTTCCACGCCACCTCGTCCGCTGTGCTCCAATCAAAGTGGAATGACGCGTGAACCCCTGGCTGCGGTGTCCAAAAACCGTATAGCTGCGGTGAAGCGTATTTCTTGGTGTAAATCGACTGCTGGCTGCGTTCCAGGTCTCGGTTGGCTTCATAAACCACATAAGTGGGATTCCAAACGGTGCCGTTTCGTATCATGAGATCCAGCACGTCCAGCACCCTGTCCGGATAATTGTCCGCTTCTATCCAGTTGTACGCCGATTGTCGGAACCGGCCCAATTCGTCCATTTCGTTATAATCCAAAGGGAAGTTTTGCACCCCCGGGATAGCGGCTTCAGGGATGCCGTAGGTGTGTTCGATTGTGCTTACGCCCGCGTTTGAGGCGTGAACCGCATCTAGCTCGCTGCAAAGGGAGAGGTGTACGGCCGTGCCGCCTTTCATCCCAAGTTTTCTGGCTTCCTCGCACACAGCAGCAAACGATTCGTACTGGGGTTCAATCAGTTTGACCCCATCGGCGCCGTCGTCGTTCATCTGTTTTACCAGGTCCCTTGCTTCGCTTTGGGATAAAAACCGATTCCGGGGAAGGCCCTGCAAGACCACCAGCCGCGGGATAGCTTCGGTGGAGCGGTTGTTGGCTTTAGCCC
>CAZXSP010000052.1:0-9047 GCA_964643285.1 uncultured Eubacteriales bacterium | reverse complement strand
CATGAAAACCACGGCCATGACAGTGTTGACCGTAAGGCCCATCTTTCTCACAGTATTTGCGCATTTTTCAGCGCTGTCCGGCTGCCTTGCGCCCAAATACTGGCCCACCAACGTAGTGGAGGCAGCAGCAAAAGCCTGCCCGGGCATAAACGTGAGGCTCATGATGTTCATCCCCACCTGGTGAGCGGCAAAGGTGACCGTTCCAAGAGATGACACAACTTTTACGAAGAACACTTGACCGGTGCGCATGACTAGCTGTTCAAGAGCGGCCGGCAAGCCAACATTGTAAATTCGGCCAAGGATTCCCTTATCCACATGAAATCTGTCGGAGAAATCGAGCCTTATGTGTCTTTCGCCTTTTAGCGCTATGAGAACAAACCAAACGGAACTCACAACCATGGAAAAAGTAGTAGCCACCCCGGCGCCAAAAACTCCCCATTGCGGAAAACCGAATTTCCCCCAAATGAGAAGCCAGTTGAAGACTATATTGATACCGTTGGCCCACAGGTTCACGGTCATGGGAGTTCGGGTATCCCCTGCCCCGCGGAGAGCAGACGCCATAGCCATTGCTACAGCCCGAAAAAGAAAGCCAAAACCCACAACCCGGAAATATGCCACGCCGATTTCCAAAACTTCGGGTTCAGCGCCCATAAAAATAAGAATTTGAGGAGCAAGTAAGCCCGCGAACAAAGATACCGCGACTGCCAATACAACAGTCACTGCAAATGTTTGTTTGACAGTTTCTGAAGCATCCTCGTACTTCCCCATCCCGATAAAACGCGCCACTAGGGCAGTAGTACCCACGTTAAGCGCCTGGAATACAGCTTGGAGAAGCATCATTGGCTGGTTTGTAAGCCCTACAGAGGTGATGGCGGCGGGTCCCACCCGTCCCACTTGGATCATGTCGGCCATCCCAACTAACGAAACCAGCACCATTTCAATCAAAGTTGGAGCCGACAGTTCCCATACCACTTTCTTTACTTCGGCTTCTGTTTCTAAAGGACGCAGATCTATCGCGGCGGGTCTTGTACTCATGTGGCTCTCCTCTCGGGCACTTGTGCACTCTTACCAGTCTACCTCTAAAAAATACTTTCTTCAACGACCATAAACCCTGTGGTAGAATCATGGATATCGTCGCAAATTGGTAACTGGACTGACCTTCGAATTGGAGTGAAAATGTTGACGAAAAGCCGGGAAATAATCGATGTCACACAGAAGTACGGTGCCAGTAATTATCTGCCTTTACCCGTAGTGATTTCAAAGGCTGAAGGCGTATGGGTTTGGGACCCCGAGGGAAACCGCTATATGGATATGCTTAGCTCGTATTCCGCCCTTAACCAAGGCCATCGCCATCCCAAGATCATACAAGCTTTAAAAGATCAGGCTGACAAAGTCACGCTCACTTCAAGAGCATTTCACAACGGCCGGTTGGGAGTGCTATACCAAAAACTATCGAGCATTACGGGGAAAGAAAAACTGCTTCCCATGAATACCGGAACCGAAGCCGTGGAAACTGCGATAAAACTCATCAGGCGCTGGGGCTATCGGCAAAAAGGAATTAAACCCGGCATGGCTGAGATAATAGTGTGCCAAGGTAATTTTCACGGCAGAACTGTCACTGTCATAAGCGCTTCGTCAGATGAAGATTATCGGACCGACTTTGGACCTTTTACACCTGGCTTCAAGATAATCCCTTACGGTGATTGCGATGCCCTTGAAAAAGCTATTGCCCCGAATACGGCTGGTTTTTTGGTGGAACCTTTGCAGGGTGAAGCCGGCGTTAGAGTACCGCCTTCCGGTTATTTGAAAAGGTCTTATGAAATATGCAAACAACACAACGTCCTTTTCGCGGCAGACGAAATCCAAACGGGGTTTGGCAGAACAGGCAAAATGTTTGCTTGCCAGTGGGAAGACGTTACACCTGATGTCCTCATTATGGGCAAAGCTCTGAGCGGCGGGATTATGCCTGTTTCGGCTGTAGCCGCCGACTCTGCCGTTATGGATCTGTTTGAGCCCGGTTCCCACGGCTCCACTTTCGGCGGAAACCCGTTGGGAGCTGCTGTGGCCATAGCGGCTTTGGATGTCATACAGGACGAAAACCTGGCAGAACGCGCGTTTGTAATGGGCCAACTTCTTATGGAACATCTCAGAAAACTTAAAAACCCCCACATAGTTGAGGTTCGCGGTAAGGGACTTTTGGTAGGCGTTGTGTTGGACATTCCGGCACGTCCCTACTGCGAACAACTTATGGCGAAAGGTATTTTGGCTAAAGAAACCCACGCAAATATCGTCCGGTTTGCTCCGCCGCTTGTGATAAGTGAGGACGAACTTTTGTGGGCCTGCCGGCAGATAGAACAAGTGATGGGGTAATAATTCAAACGTCAGATAAATGCGCTCGGCCGAATTCTCTCGGTCGGGCGCATCTCGTGTTTGTTGCTTGGCTTATTCACTGTCGGCGCCCGATGCTCCAAAATTCCGGCAAATAACTTTCATTCCCTGGGAATACTCTACCTGTCCATCGGGTGTTATCCAGACAGCTTCGACTCCATCCAAGCTTTCCACAAGAGCCTTACTTTCTTCCAGCGGAACAAGGAAAACCGCAGTAGACATGAAGTCTGCGATAGCCGCATCAGGCGCTTTAATGGTTACAGTCCGAAAATAATTAGCCGGCATAAGGGTCGCAGGGTCTATGACGTGGTGGTACTTTTGGCCGTCGACTACATAGTACCTTTGGTAGTCCCCGCTGGTAGCGATGCCAACATCATTTGAATAAATCACATCCAGGATCCCTTGGTCATCCGAAAACACACTTTTATCCGGGTCTTGTATCCCTGTACCCCAGCGTTCCCTGATGCCGTCTCGAGGTTTACCGATGGTCTCGATGTTACCGCTCGAACTAATGTAAGCCGAATCAAGGCCCAACGTTCTCATCTCCGACGCCACCCTGGCTGTGGCGAAACCTTTGGCAACCGCTCCCACGTCGAGGCTCATGTTTTCGTCAGCCAAAAACACTGTCCGGTTTTCTGTGTCCACTATAACTTTGTTTATATCGGTGTGCGCTGAAGCTTTCTCCAAAGCATCCATGGGGGGCAGAGCTGCCGACTCCGGGTCATCCAAGCCCTGCTGGCGGTACCTGTGCCATATCCTGAGTACAGAACCCATGGCAATATTGGTAAGCCCGCCGCTTTTCCCGTGCCATTCTTTGGAAAACGTAATAAGGTCGATAATATCTTTTTCAACGGTTACCGGGTTTTTCCCGGCATTGTCGTTTATAGTTTTGATGTTGTTGATTCCTTCATAGGAATTATAAATGTCGTAAAGCCGATGCAGCTCAACAAAGCGGCTGTGAATCAAACCGTAATATTCCTCAAATTCGGCTTGGGTTTTAGTGTAGGCGATCACAGTAACATACGTGTCGAACGTATCGAAAAACGTGTCGCTATACTTGGTATAATTGTCCGGCTTCATAAACCCGCAGCCTTGTAGGGAAAGAATGAGAGCCGCACATATCGCAACAGCCCAAGCGCGCTTTATGTGGCGCCCTATCCTCATGGCAAAACTCCCCCGCCCAAAAAGCGGGGGAGTTATAAATGCGTGTACCAAGTGCAATTTACTCAGCGGCGATAACCTTTGCGCTTGTGTATGATTCAGATACCGCATCCAGGTAATCGGCAACGGTCATAGTGACCAACGAAGCCAGTTCAGGAACGTCGGGAACGGAATCGTGACCGGGTGAGCCCTCTTTAATGGGCATAGCTTTGATCTCGGCAACAGTTTTGCCGACCATCCATTTTTCGAGCTCTTCAGCCTGCTCGTACCATTCGCCCACATCGGAAACTCTGCTCATTCCGTAATTCTCTTTCAGCTCAACTTTTGATTGCTGTGGGGCGGCCTTGTCGGTAGTTACGACACCTTCGCTGTCGTAGTTAACCTTGCCTTGAACGGTGTTGATTATTGTGCGAACCACTTTTCCATCAGCGTCGAACGCAGTAGCGGCAACGGTGATGTCTGCTTGCGCCATGGCTAGAATCTCGTCATCAGCCGAATAGCTCTTGGAGCTGCCAATTCCGATGTTGTGTCCAAGACCAATCGAAACGACCCCTTCAGGTACGTCAAAGGCGTTCTCGTATGCCTTTGCGATGCCTTCCAAGTAGTCGCCCACAACCATGGTAACTAAGGAAGCCAGTTCGGGAACATCAGGTACGGTGTCGTGACCGGGTGCGCCGGCCTTTATCGGCATAGCTTTGATCTCGTCGACGGTTTTGCCAACCATCCATTTTTCGAGCTCCTCAGCCTGCTCGTACCATTCGCCCACATCAGAAACCCTGCTCATTCCGTAATTCTCTTTCAGCTCAACCTTTGTAAGATACTCAGCCGCAGGATCAGACAAAACTTGTAGATTTTCGTCAAATTTGACCTTCACTTGCGCGGTGTCAATGATTGCCCTTACGACCTTGCCTTCGCTATCGAAAGCGCCCGCAACGATAACGGTATCCACTTGCCCGGTAGGTCCGGTCTTTTCGCCATCGTCATCCACTGTAAGGTCTGTAGAACTGCCAATGGAAGTCAGAAGCGCCAAACCAATCTTAGCGATACCGGAGCCGCCTTCTACCCCATTGCCTTCACCGTTGGGATCAACCACAGGTGGTTCCTTGGGTGTACAGCCTGCCAAGGCGACTACTGCGATGAGCAACACAACCAACACTGATAATGCCTTTTTCAATATATCCCCGCTCCCTCTTTGTAAGAGTAACGTTCCAAATATGAATCTACCATGTTATTAGAGGGAGTGCTAGTGCCCAATTAGTGATTGTTAGTTCTTTCTCCAGATTTTCAGTTCTTCGCAACCAAGGATTGTTGTTACGATCACATATATACCGGCTCCAATTGTGGCGACACCCAAAATGCCTGCCATATCCTTTAACAAGCTGCCCATCCCTTCAAACAGACCTATCGCTTGTGAAATTTTGAGGACAGCCGCTGCCATAACAATGGAAGCAGCAGTAGCTTTTCCGAAAGAATCAATCAAGACCCTGAGGGAAACACCGGGCGAATGGTTTCTCAAAAGGAATAAACCGACCAGCATAGTCACAAAAGCGCCCAACGAATTGGCCAGTGCCAACCCCAAAAAACCCATTGGACCTACCAAAACAATATCCAGGCTTATGTTCACAACTGACATGATAACCCCTAAAATCACAGGAAGAGCCGTTCTTTGCAGGGACATAAAAGCGGAATTCATAGTTTGCAGACCGGCAGCCGCCACGAGACCCGGGGCAAACGCCACCAGCGCCCTGGCAGTGCTTTCGGTGGCTTCCGCGGTAAAAGCCCCGCGCTCAAACGCCAGCCTTGTGATAGGTTTGGCCAACACCATAATTCCTGCCGCGGCGGGGATGCATATAAACTCGACAAACCTTAGCCCCGACATAATAGTGTCCGAAAAACTGCGGTGATCACCTCGCCCCCACATGCCCGACAAAGCGGGATACAACACAGTGGTAGCTGCAGCCACCAAAATCCCCAAAGGAACCCCTCGCAGCCGTTCCGCATATTCCAAAATCGCCATGGAACCGGCGGGCAATCGCGAAGCCAATGCCCTATCCACTACATGATAAACCCCGGATAACAATGAACCGCCTACAAGTGGCAGCGCTAACACCATCACTTTTCTGGTGTCCTCATTGAAACTCAAGGACAATCGGGGCCAAAGTTTTCGCCGCTTAAGAGAAAACCACTGGAATCCGAATAACACTATCCATCCCAAAACAGCGGCGTAAGCCAAGGAATTAGCGCCATAATCCGCCCCGAGCTTTGCGATAATCGCTATGACAACCAAATGCTCAAGGATATCGGCGACCACAGGCGCGGAAAAAGTCTTGTGCGTGTTAAGGACAGATTTGGACAAAGCCGCCAAAAGCGGAAACAACATGAAAGGCAACATCAGGCGGGCTTGAGCCACAGCTTTTTCGTAGACCGCCGTGGAAAACCCCGGGCCCACCCATTGTGTGATTTGAGGGGCAAACGCTACGAGAATTACCACCTGACAAAGCATGACTATACAGGAAACAGAAACAATAGAAGCTTTGAGTTTGTGTGCTGCCCTTTGCTGCCCCTGAGCCATCTTGGACGCGTAGACTGTCATAAACGTGACCGATATTGGCCCTGTAAGAATCGTGGCTATCATAGCTACTGACCTTGCGACAATGTAAACATCCATTTCTGTGCCCGCCCCAAAAAAGGAAGCCATAACCTGCGAGCGGGCAAAACCGGTAAGCCTGGCTGCCGCCAGAAGAAGTGCGACACCTATTGTGGTTTTGGCCATTTGTCTGTTGGGCATTTGTCACTCCCGCCAACCTGCGATAACTGCCTTTCGCCGGCGATACTATTCTCATTTACGTAGAAAATTCGATCTTGAGAACCGGTGTCGTTCACGTCCGGCTCAATGTAGGAACAAAATTCAGCCAAGTTTTGTTAAGATACAAATACACGAGGCTTTTTGATATTTGCGGTTGGGGGCGTTCGTAATAATGGAAACGAAAGCGGGAAAAAATCACTTTTTGTCTTGGATACTGCTCGTTGTAATGTTGGCGACGCTTACCGCCTGTAAACCTGAACCGCCGCAGACCTCAGAAGAAGAACCCGTGGATGCAGCCCAATTGCGAGCCAATCTGGATCAGAAAGTTAAATCCGCCGTGTCCGGGGGCGGGCAAAAGGCACTTCCGGGACACTACCAAGATGGCTTTTTGCTGGCTGAAGATGACACGCCGGATTTTTCGAAAGACATAAAACATGTGGAAACCCTTTCTCACGGGCTTAGGTTGACCGATTACCCAACCGGTTACAAAGTCACCCTTCCGGAAGATATGGAAATCGACCTGCGTTTCAGCCCCGACTTTACCAGAGCCTATAACCCCTCTTTGGAAATGAGGGTCAGTAGGGACAGATCCCCATATCAGGACGTCCGAGGCTGGCTTTCGGGACTTCCCAACGAATTCATAACCCTTGAGGAGTACCGGCTCGCTAACGATATCGCAGTGCACGAAGACAAGTGGGAAACAGTTAACGGTCTGGATTTCAGGCTGTTCAGTCTTACCAGAAGCCCCGGGGACGGTAGCCATCAAACCATGAACTCGTATACATACGCCTACGTTCAAACCCAAGGGCTTATATATTACACTTTCAATTTCAAATGCACTTCGTTCGAGGAAAACAGAGATACTATTCACTCCATATTGGAATCTTTTGAAGCCACCGAAGTCGTGGGCAATTGTTCATATTGCTTGGACCTCCAGCCTGTGCTGCCGGAATGGAATCAAGAAACGGCTGCTTATTTTGACACGGTAAGTTCTTCCCAAGAAGTCACTTGGGGATTTTTCACGCCAAATGCTTTCGGAGACGAAGGCCAAGCAAAAATAGCCGAAATTGAAGACAACCTCAGCTACCGGTTTCCTGTAATACTTGTTTATCGGTACTTACAGCACGAGTTTCCCACTGAAGGTATGGAAGAAGCGTATAATGACGGCAAGATTGTGGAACTTACCTACCAAATCGCCGGCGACATGGAGGGGCATAACCCGAACTTTGATGTGCTGGATGGCCTAAGAGACGACGATATCCGCCGATTGGCACAAGAAGCCAAAGAGTTCGGCCATCCGTTTCTGTTTCGCTTGAATAACGAGATGAACTCTACATGGGTGAGTTACTCAGGCCATTTGAGTTTGTGCGACCCCGATATTTTCAGGGAGGTATGGATAAGGTTCTACGAGATTTTTCGAGAAGAAGGGGTAGACAACGCCATTTGGGTGTTCAACCCGAACGACGTGAGTTTCCCCCCCTGCAAGTGGAACTCTCACATCGCCTACTACCCTGGAGATGAGTACGTGCACATGATCGGCGTAACTGGGTACAACACCGGCGACTATTTCAAAAACGTAACCGGCGAAAGATGGCGCCCATTTTCGGAAATCTACGACCGTTTGTGGGAAATGTATAAACATTTGTACGCCGAATTTCCTTGGATGATAACCGAGTTTGCCTGCAGTTCTGTGGGCGGTGACAAACTTGCCTGGATTCAGGACATGTTCTTGGGCATGCCGAAGTATCCAAATATCAAAATTGCGGTTTGGTGGAGTTACTACGACCCCGATCCGCGCCCTGCCACGAAAGGCACACCGGCGCGAAGATACTGGTTGGATGAAAGCCCCGAATATCTGGAGGCCTTTAGACAAGGGTTGGGGACTTAACCGGGGCTCTGTGATTTCACATAAGAACCCCGGGTGAAGGCTGCACTTTTTGACGCATGTTAAGTCTGCGCCAGTCTTGCTTCTCTCACGCTAAACCCGTTCTCGCCCAAAACAGACACAAGCTGCTTAAAGCTTGGGGTACTCACAGTCACTTCGACAAATTTGAAATCCACAACTTGGGGGTCAAAAGAAACGATACCCAAAAGGTCGGCGCCTTGATTTGAGATGAGTGAACTAAGCCTTGCCAAATCATCTTTGAAGTCGCGCACCATAATGGCAAGCCTGTGTGACTGCTTGTTCAGCCCGGCGCCCTGGATGAACGCGTTCAGCATGTTATTCCTGGTCACTATGCCCAAAAACCTGTCATCGGACATAACAGGCAGAAAATCGTAGCGAGAATCCAGGAATTTGTAAAGGACTTCATCTAAAAGATCGGTGCTGTGGGCCACTTGGACGTCGGTGATTATATGGTCTTTCACCAGGTTTTCGGTGAGAAATCGTTCCCTGTCGGCTTCGTGCCCTTCAAAAAATGTTTGAAATATGACCCGGCGGTGTATCACACCCAGGAATCGGTTGCCATCTAAAACCGGAAGGGTGGTGAACCCCAAACTCTCGAGATCATGCAGGGCTTTTTGAAAAGTATCTGTAGGATTGACCCAATGCACATCGGGCCGCGGCGTCATCAATGCTTCGATAATCATGCGGTATCCCTCCTTATTTCACACCTTCTTATATTTGACATGGAAGTGCCACACTCCTGCGTGGATACCTAAAATGCAAATTATTCGACAAAAAGCAATCTTC
>CAZXSP010000051.1:0-9193 GCA_964643285.1 uncultured Eubacteriales bacterium | reverse complement strand
GCTCCACTGCCCTGGAAAGCTGCGACAATGCAATTATAGGTACATCCAATTCCCTTGCCAGGCCCTTTAGGGACCTTGATATTTCGGAAATTTCTTGTTGCCGATTTTCTTGCCTGCGCGCAGGCCTCATCAGCTGCATATAGTCCACGATAACGAGCCCCAGGCCGTGTTCCGCCTGAAGCCTCCTGCACTTGGTCCGAAGTTCCATAACAGAAATAGACGGCGTATCGTCTATGAAGATTTTGGCTTCACCAAGACTCCCCAAAGCTGAGGAAAGACGGCGCCATTCATCATCGTCCAGATAGCCGTTTCTAAGTTTTTGGCTGCCGATGTACGCTTCGGAGCATAACAACCTTTGGGCCACTTGCTCTTTTGACATCTCCAGACTAAACACAACAGAAGGCACATCGTTTTTCAAAGAAACGTTTCGAGCGATATTTAGGGCAAGTGAAGTTTTTCCCACAGAGGGCCTTGCCGCAAGAATCATGAGATCTGATTTCTGAAACCCTGTGGTCATCCTGTCCAGATCATCCAATCCACTGGGCAATCCGACTGTCTCGCCGCTATGAGACGCCAAAAACTCGATTCGTTCCATGGTTTCGACCAAAACATCCTTGAGGGACACGTAGCCTTGATAAGACCTTCTCCGGGATACTTGGAAAATGCTCTCTTCCGCTTTGTCCAATAGCTCATCGACTTCGTAAGTGCCTTTATAAGCATTGGAAACCACCTGGGTAGCGGCGCCTATTAGTCTTCGCACAACGGCTTTTTCTGATACTATTCTGGCGTAATACTCGGCATTGGCGGCGGTTGGCACAAAATTGGCCAATCTTGCGAGCTCGGCTACACCGCCCACCTTTTCCAACTCGCCCGAAGAGCGGAGCTGTTCTGCCAGGGTAACTACGTCAACCACTTCGTTGGCGTCTGTCATCTGAAGCATTGCTTTGAAAATTACCCGATGCGTTTCCTTGTAGAAGTCTTCCGGGGTCAAAATTTCAATAGCAGTCAAAACGGCTTCGTTTTCTATCAGCATAGAACCCAAAACCGATTGTTCAGCCTCTATATTTTGCGGGGGAATGCGTTCAAGAAGTTCGGGCAAGCGCCACACCTCTCCAACCCGGACATACGAAATCCAAAGCTTCCGTAACATCGCTTACGAACACGGCATCGATACCCCGCACTTCCTTTACGCCCTTTTCGTTTTCTTTGGGGATGAGGATGGTTTTCATTCCCGCCTGTTTGGCGCCGTAAATTTTTTCGTACACGCCGCCTATGGCTTTAACTTGACCCTGTAAAGATACTTCACCTGTAACAGCCACGTTTTGTTTCAGCGGCAAGTTTGTTATAGAAGAAAATATGGCAAGGGTAATAGCCAAACCGGCCGAAGGCCCGTCTACCCTGGCGCCTCCTACGATGTTGACGTGGACATCATACGAACTGAAATCAATATCGTACAATTTCCTTAAAGACACCCCGGCATTGAAAAGAGAGTCTTTGACCATGGAACCGGCGGTATCGTTCATCCTCATGACGCCTTTGCCATCTGTCTTGGCTTTAAAACTTACAGCTTCGATTTCCAAGATAGAGCCAAGATAGCTTATGACCCCAAGACCAAACGCTTTCCCTATTTCCAACGAATCGGTACCTTTACTGGACACGTTGGGAAGTAGCCTGCCGGTGCCTATGGCATCTTTTACATCGTCCACTGCAATTGGCAGAAACCCCCGCGCCGGCAACGCACCCGCCTTATGCAGGGCAATAGCATATGCGTCTGCCAAAAGACCCACAGCTTTTCTTCCCTCTATGGTGTGATCGGCTATAAGATCACACGCCTCTTTTGATAGTTTGGCTCTCAGTCTCCTGGCGGCCGCTTTCACAATAGCGCTTATGTGCGTAGGAGTAAGAGCGTCGAAAAACACTTCTGCGCACCTTGATCTTAATGCCGGGCTGATTTCCTCGGGGTCCCTGGTAGTGGCGCCCACCATAACAATATCCGCGGGCGCGCCTTTTTCAAAAAGCCGCCTAACATATTCGGGCACTCTCGGATCTGTCGGGTCATAATACGATGAGTCGAAAGCGACCCGTTTGTCTTCCAGCACTTTCAAAAGCTTGTTTTGCAGAAGCGGATCCATTTCACCGATTTCATCGATAAACAAAACGCCGCCCGTGGCCATGGTAACCAGGCCGAGTTTAGGCTCGGGTATGCCGCCTTCGGCCAAATCCCGCCTGGCGCCTTGATAAATAGGATCGTGGACAGAGCCCAACAACGGGTTGGTTATTTCTCTGGGATCCCACCTCAAAGTAGCGCCATCGGTTTCGACAAAAGGAGCGCCCTTTACAAACGGTGAAAAAGGAAGTTTTTTAGCCTGTTCCAGCACCAATCTGGCCGCTGACGTTTTCCCTACGCCCGGCGGGCCGTAAAGAATGACGTGTTGGGGAAAAGGGCTTGCGATTTTTGACAAAAGGGCTTGGATGGCTCTTTCCTGCCCCACGATGTCTTTTATGCTTCTGGGGCGCAGGTAGCTTAAAGCCGACCGCGACAAATTACGGTCCTCAAGTTTGACTAAATTTTGAAGCTTTTTCTTGGTAACATCGTTTTCCGGCCCCGAATCATCGGCCAACACTTCCCGCTTTATGTCCTGAACATATTCCTCGTGTTTTTCCTGCATTCTCCTGGAAACGCGATCTTCTATCTCTTGTTCTATTGATTGCCTGGCTATACGATTTGCTATTTCGTCTTGGCATCCTTCCAAAATCTCGGAGATATCTTCAAAATTGGAAGATACGCCAATGGTAGGGTCCTCATATACGACTTTCTGAAGCGCCGTGACCTGCTGAAGAAGATCCTTTGACTTCATCCCGGACAGCGCGCCCAATTTACCGGCTTTCAGGACTAGTTTTTCTGCCCCATAAATGGAAGCCAGAAAACCAAACAACGCACCTACTTGGCGTCTAAGGATTTCTTCTGTCTCCATAATCGAGGAGTGCATGTTTTTACGCTCCAACCTACGTACCCACCTCCGGCCTTATCTCCACAGTGACCTGGACCCTCACTTGTGGGTGCAAAACTACAGTCACTCGATGACTACCGATATTTTTTAAGTTTTCTGTTACAACAACTTTACGTTTATCCACTTTGACTTTGTATGAAGACTGCAGCTTAACCGCTATTTCTTGGGGAGTGATAGACCCGAAAATGCGCCCTTGGCCCGCTTTCCTCACAAACACCAAGGTTTTGTCTTCGATCTTGGAAGCGCTTTTTTGGGCTTCTGTAAGAAGCCTTTCGCTTTTATCTTTTTGAGCTACATCGAGCGTAGCCTGCTGCGCCAGCGCACCCTTAGTGGCGGGGATGGCCAATCCTCTTGGTAACAGATAGTTTCGCCCGTAACCGCTTTTTACAGAAACAACAGCACCTTTTTTACCGAGGCCCGGAACATCTTTTACTAGGACAACCTCCATTACGGCATCCCCTCCTTATGAAAGTACCGCATGTTCTACAAATTGGCTCAAGCCGCCAAACCTAATCTTATGCGCCTGAAGTCGAACAGCATATCTATCATACCAAAAAAGGGAGCAAGCATAGCAATTGCCGGAGTAGTGAACATGATTGTCACTGCAAAGAATATTGCGATGGTTGTCATAAACCGTGGCAAGTTTAACCGAGACAAGTAAAAAGATAAAATCGATAACACTTCCACTATTGCCAAAACAGATACAACGGGATATAAATTTTCCACCGCAGCCCTAACCGCCGGATAAGGTACATACGCAACGGCCACGAAACTCAGAAGCCCCGCCCATGCCAGTATTTCCGGGAAAATCCATCTGGAAAACGGCGGCAAGGGTTCCAAGGTGTATCCAAAACGGGGCATTATCCTTCTGAAAACTTCTATATTGATGAAAGCCAAAGCCAAGCTGGAAAGGGTAAAAGATGCGGGCAAAAGCTTTAGGAGCAAGTCTTTTTGACCAAGTGTTTCGGCCAATTCCTCCAACACGGGGTTTGGGCCCAACACTTTTTCATTCATTTCCAAAGCCATCCGGAAAGATCTTATCATTTCTTCTGCAAAATCTGAAATTGTAATGCCCGTCACCAAGTACGACAGTGCGAATCCGGCGACAGTTCCCAAAAACAACGCTAAAGCAGTTATTAAAAGCACAACACTCGCCGAATAGCCCTTTTTCACAGCAATCCCAAAAGCTAAGCCTACCCACCCGTATACGACCCACAAACCAATAGCAGTTATCCAGTCTATGAAAAGGAACAGCGCTAAAGCGGACACGATGGATGCCAAAAGACTCCATCTCCACCCGTGGCGAATCGCTACCATGGCGACCGGTAAGGGCGACACCAAAGCCACCACCATGCCCAGTACAGGCACATAGAAAGCGAATAGAACCAAAACCGCCCCCAGTGCTGCCAAAAGGGCACTTTCAACCAATGGGCGCGCAAAGCCGTTCTCCAATACCAAAACCCCTTTTCAGTGTCTTGGATAAAAGCCTCGATGGAAAAGCGAGACACCTTTTGAAGATGCCCCGCTTGAATTTACGTTGCCGCTGTCTTATTCAATGGAATAGGGCATGAGCGCCATTACCCGCGCCTTCTTAATGGCTGTGGTGAGAATGCGCTGGTGACGGGCACAATTGCCGGTAATTCTCCTAGGGAGAATCTTTCCGCGTTCAGTTATATACCGCCTTAAGCGAGGAACGTCTTTGTAATCTACGTCTCGTATGCCATCTACACAGAACGCGCATACGCGCTTCTTCGCTTTACGGCCTCCTTCACGTCTCAACTAGAAGACCTCCTTATCGTGCTGCACTACTCGGTGAACTCTACTTGTGAATCGCTGTCGTCGGACATTTCCGGCGCCTTATCGTAATCGCCGCCATTGCCTCTGGCAGCCGGCCTAGGACCTAAAAACTCGACGTTGTCGCCAATTACTTCCCAAGCTTTTCGCCTTTGACCGTCTTTTGTGTCATACACTCGGGTCTGCAATCTTCCTTCAACTGCCACTTGCCGACCCTTGTCCAAATACTTGCATGTTATTTCCGCCAATTTGCCGAAAACCACCACGTCTATAAAATCGGTCTCTTTCTGACCGGATTGGGTCGGCCTCCTGTCAACGGCTAAAGTAAAACTTGCCACAGAAAGTCCGCCCGGAGTGACGCGCAGCTCTGGTTGCTTTGTTAATCTGCCTATGAGAATAATCCGGTTGAGCAAAATTCACCCTCCAGAACAGTTTTATTGCGAGTCTTTTTCCCCTTCCGTGTCTACGACTTTCACGGCGGGTACGGTTTCGCTCGCCTCTACCTTCGTCTCGCCCGCTTCAGGCTTTTGAGCGGGTTTTTCCGGAGCTTTTCGTTCCGAAACTTCCATTCGCGAAATCATATGCCTTACAATATCTTGGTCGATTTTCATCAGGCGGTCCATCTCGGACGCCACATGGCTGTCTGCTTGAAAGTTCACCAAAATGTAAAGCCCCTCACGCAAATCGTCAATTTGATATGCAAGACGACGCTTTCCCCACTTCTGCGCGGATTTTACAATCCCTTTGGCGTTTGTGATGAGGTCTGTGTACCTGGAGATTACTGACGCGACTTTTTCTTCGTCGTAATCGGGTTTAGTGATAAATAACAGTTCGTATATACGCAAGATTTAATCCTCCTCCCTTGGACTTGTGGCCCCTTTTTGGCGGGGCGGGAGTGTGCAGGGGTATCCCCCATAACTCAACCGGCGCAAAACTCATTATAGACGGAAGGGCAAGAAACCTCAATACCGTTCCCTTAAAGTCCCAATTGGGCCCCGGTGCTGATTCTCTTTTTCAATCTGGAGTTGAAACGCACCCTGTCCAGAAGCACAACTCGGTTACACCGCGTGCACTTTATCCGCACATCGGCGCCGGCAAAAAGTATCTCCCACTTATCACACCCGCAAGCGTGCGGTTTCTTCATCTGAACCACGTCGCCTTGCCTCAAAGGCGGATCGAGCAACACGGTGTTCACCTTCTTCCACGGTTTCTTTCTAAGATTTCACTTTGGCCAACACCAACGGCCAGAATGACCTGTAAACCCCCAAAAGAAGGGTCAATAACCACGAAGTCCGTGCGGCATCTTTTGCAAAAGAAAGAAACCCCCCGGTAAGCGCGGGGTACAAGGTTCCGGCAAGTAAGGACAGCCAAACCGCAGATAATGAAAGCTTAACAATACCGCCCAACAGCCGGGCCCCTAAAGTAGCCGGCAATGCCATTCCAAAAGTCCTGGCGAGCAGTAACGCCACCGTAGAAAACAAGACCCACAGAACCAAGAACGTAACCCCCAACAAAAACAAACGAGAGATGCTAACAGCTAGCACATCACCCCAGGTGGAGGCGTGTCCCGCCAAACTTGTGAGCTCAGACAAGTGTTTCTGCAAGTAACCTTTTAGGGCTTGTGACCAATTTGATTGCGCCATGCTTTGAAACACGGCATCCAAAGTAAATTGATCGTAAGGCTGAGAGACTATAGGCATGGATGAAAACACGTTACGCGTCCAATTTGAAATTGACGTGATGAGTCCGAATTTGGCGTCCAGAAATGAAGCCGCCGGGTCGACTAAAAAGAATGCCAAGACTGCCCCTAAAAAGACCGCTACCAAATTAGCTACGGATTTCCATACCCCTGCGGCGAAACCGCGCAAAAAAGCCAAACCGAGGATGACCCCTATGGTAATATCAACGTAATTCACCATCTACGCCTCCTCCGCGGTGGCTTCCAACACCTGTCCATTAGCGCCACCAGTATCGCCGGTACAACAGGGCCAACCTGCCCTTGGGTGTAGACCGTGATTTGGGCTTCAAGCCAATAGGCCGCCAGTCCAAGCCCGCCGTATAACGCCACACCGGCCAATACTTCTTCCAAGAACATCGGTTGTTTTTTCCCCGAGGGCAAAAACCGGTGAAGATTGTCTGCTAAGTACACTACCACAAAAACCGTGGTGAACAGAACCTGCCTGGTGGAGTTTCTAAAAACGTACTGGCAGCCTAGCGATAAAGCCACAAGCTTTATTAACCTTCCGATACCTTTCTCTGCCCACATATATTTCACTCACCAAATGGGTTTCTTGCGATCAGTTGCACTTTGGAGCCTTTCTTTACAAGTACGAAGTCTTTCCCGGCGTGAACAGGCATTCCCGATGTTTTTAGAACTGAAATATCCCGCCCGTCCCGAGCCCACATCCATGTTACACTTGTTTCTGACAGCACGCTTATGATCTGATCGCTTTCAGCACCGGAAAAACTGTTTTCATGGGCTATTACTTTCAGTGAGTTGCCCTGAATGTAACGACGCCACAAGACATCACCATTTTGGGATACCGCCAGTATCCCCGAATAGGACGATAAATCTTGCAGGTCTTCGCCGAAAGCTGCCCAGGACAAAACCACAGTGTCACCCAAAAGATCGGCGGACATCACTTTCCCGGGCACATCAAGGCTCCAAAGAACATCACCGCTGAAAGAGTACGATTTTACACCAGTATCCAAAACTGCCGCAATGGAGTTTTTGTTCACCAGAAGATTTCGCCACATACCCGAACCTAAACGGCGTGACCATTTTTCTGAAGCGTCACCCCGCACGTAACAATATAAAGCGACCTCGCCTCCGGTTTCGATGTCTACGGTCGCAACGAACATTTGTCTCCCCTCATGGTATGCCATAATCGGCGCCGACGGTACGGCCCACTGAGATTGGTATCCTTCTAACCCGGCTGTACTTACTATCCAAACTTCACCGAAGCTGCCTTCTTCTGATGGAGTCGCCATTACGACTTCGTCGGGCTTGTGCGAGCGTAATAACCTTGTGCCCGGCTGCAAAGCCGCCAGTTCAGCCCTGGAATCGCCTTGGGTCAGCCACAAGTAAGATGAATCAGAAATCACCAGTCCGTGGGTTGTAAGCATTGCCTTTTCACCGGCGCCCTTTTGAACCCCGTACAGAACGCCCTTGCCAGAACAAACCTCAAAACCGAACGGCGTTTCCACAACGTATTTGTCACCCATATACGATACAAGGGCCGCGTTCTCCCAACTGCACACCACTGCTTTTTGCAGGACATATGCCGTTACAAACTTGCTGCACAGGTAAAGGCAAACTGTGAACAGCGGAATCAGAACAACCCAAAACCACCGTGTCTTACGATGTTTTAAATTCGAAGATGCCGAGCTAGATGGCACATTAGGAGAGGAATCCTTCTTCCGCCACGGCACTATAACGCTCATGTATTCGCCCCGTTTGCAAAGGTTACAAGCGAAACAACCAAAACGCTCCTAAGGCACAGGCACATAAAACTGCCAGCTTTATGGACTGGCCCATACGGTTTACCAGCACATATTCCTGGTAGGCCTCCAACGCTTTTTCGAAATGGCCCATTTCCATGTATGCCAAGGTTAAATTAAATCGCGGTTGTCCCGCAAACGCGTTGTTGGCTATTGCTTTAAGATAGTAATCTTTGGCCTCAAACGGACGCGAAGCTATGAGCATCATGTTTCCGATGTTGTTCAGAACTGTAGGGTCGTAGGGTTTCAAAGATAACGCCCAATCGAATGCTTGCTGCGCCTTGTGCATCTGGCCGGCTTTTGCAAGGCAAGAGCCCAAAAGGTTCCAATTGTGTGCGCTGATCTTATGCTTTTCTGCAGTTGCGGCAAGCATAAGCTCAAAGGCTTTGGAGACCTCTCCTTTTTTGATAAAAGTTCTTAGTTTCGCCGTCAATGTGCACATGCCTGTGGCTCCTTGGTTTCACTAATTGGATATTTCTAGCATGTGCAGCTTTTATCCTTCCCCGGAGCACCGGCTTACGGCCGTATCTTGATTGAGGCGTCATCCGCTTCTGTGGTGTGCCATGAAACCATTTTCGGCGGAAGCAACGACACAAGTGGAGACGCTTTTGGGTCAACAGTGGTGGATTTCACGGACGGCAAATTGACGCCCCCTGCTTCTACCCTCCGAAGTAGCATATCGGCTTGGAGTAAGCCCGCGGCTATTATCTGTGCCATTTTCACAACAAGGCTGAGGCGAGTGTTCTGGAGCACCATGTACTCCATGAACCCGCCGATGTTGACAACCCCGGCAATGTGAAGATCGCCTAAAGGCTGTAGTTTTTTTTGAACCCCCAATCCGGGTTTCAAAGGTCCCGTGCGCACCATGATATTCCCTATGTCTTTGT
>CAZXSP010000050.1:0-9276 GCA_964643285.1 uncultured Eubacteriales bacterium | reverse complement strand
CCACGGTATCTTTGCTGGTTCCATCCTCCAGCCACCTGTAGGGGTCTTCGATAACGACCCCGTGCACTACGTCTGTCACGGTGCGAACCGGACTATGAGGCGCTTGGGGTATATCGATCATGCGCTTTTCGTTTGCCATAAAACTCGCACACTCTCCTTTCACAGAAGGTTTCTTTGTTTTTTGCCGTGAAACCTTTCAGATGTGAAGCGGAACCCGGACTAAAGATGGCATATGTCGAGTACCTGTTCTATACTTTTCAGCAAAAAATCAGGGTTTTCCGCTACAAGCGACTGTTCTAAACCCGCGCCGTAAGTGACAGCCGCTGATCTAACTGTTAAGCCCGGCAGAACGTTGTTGGCATTTTTGGCCGCTCGCACGTCGAAAATGGTATCGCCCACCATTAGCACGCAGCCAGAAGTCACTTTCAAGGACTCAAGCGCTATGAGAATTGGCGTTGGGTCGGGTTTGTGCTTTGGAGTGTCATCATGGCACACAAAAACTTCAAAAAAGGAATCTATCTTTGCTGATCTCATACCTATTTGCGCCGAATGCCGCCTTTTGGAGGTAACAACGCCAAGCTTCAATCCGGTCTTTTTGAGCACTTCCAAAGTTCGGTGAACACCGGGATACGGTTGCACAAGGTTTTTGTGCATGTTTAGATTGTGTTCTACATAAACCTGAGCTGCCTCTTGGGCTCTCCCCGGTATGAGCGATTCCAACACTTCTATCAAAGGGACACCCATTGTGTCTTGGAGTACGTTGTCAGGGGGGATTGTTCCCGTAAAATGCTTCAAAGTGTGTCTTAAAGATGAAAAAATGGCTTGTGTCGTGTCCAGTAAAGTACCGTCGAGGTCGAACAACACGGCGTCCACATTTTTACCCAAATAACATCCGCCTTTCCTACGTGAAGTCAGGTGGGACTAATCCTCCTCCCATTATGGTAGTTTCGCCGCGTTTTGCCCATACCGCGTCCCGAGGCTTTTATGTTGCGGCGTTGGCGGTGTTATAGTATGAATAACAAATTCTCAGAAAAAGGAGACACGATATGCGTCAAGAGGATTACATAAAGGAATTTTTTGAGTTCTTGTCGATTCCCAGCATCAGCGCACTGCCGCAGCATAAGGGCGATATAGAGAAAGCTGCCTATTGGGTTAAAGACCGTTTGCTGAAAGCAGGCGTAGACCACGTTGAGATCATATCCACACCGGGTCATCCCGTGGTATACGGTTTGGCCAAGGCCAAGGATGCAACAGCTCCAACAGTGCTTTTGTACGGCCATTACGATACTCAACCGGCAGATCCGCTGGATGAATGGGTTTCACCGCCTTTTGAACCGGAAATTCGTGACGGCAAGATTTACGCACGGGGCGCTGCTGATGACAAGGGCGGCATCTTTCCCGCTATCCTGGCGGCCGAGGACATGATTAAGGGTCAGGGCCTTCCGGTTAACCTCAAATTCCTGTTTGAAGGCGAAGAGGAAATAGGCAGCCCTAACCTTAAGGAAGTATTAAAAGAAAGACGGGATTCTTTAGGGTGTGACCTCGTTGTTTCGGTGGACGGTGGAATGTTTTCAAAAGACATCCCGTCTCTCACTGTGGGATGCAAAGGGCTTTCTGCCATACAAATCGATGTGCAAGGTCCCAAGTCGGATGTGCACTCGGGCGGACAAGGCGGTTTGCTGCAAAACCCCGTCCACGCCTTGGTTGAAATCGTCGCCGGTATGAAGGCGCCTAACGGCAAAATTACGGTTGATGGGTTTTATGATGATGTGGTGATTTCTTCGCCGGAGGAAAAGCAAGCCATGGGCGAAGTACAGTTTGACGAAAAAGCGCACGCAAAAGACCATGGAGTACCGGAGCTTTTCGGAGAAGAAGGCTACACCCCAATAGAAAGGGCATGGGTCCGCCCGACCTTGGATGTCAACGGGATTTGGGGAGGATTTCAAGGGGATGGAATTAAGACTATCATCCCCGCCAAGGCTTCGTGCAAAATCACTTGCAGGCTGGTTCCTGACCAGGACCCCGATACCATTTGCGCTTTGTTGGAACAGCATGTAAAGCGGCACATACCCAAAGGTGTCACTGTAGATGTGACGGTATTTCCCGGGAATTCCAAGCCTTATGTTGTGCCGTCCGACAACCCTGTTTTGCCGGTCATGGGCAAAGTGATGGAGCAGTTGTATGATCACAAACCCGTCACCGTTCGTCTAGGCGGCACCTTGCCCATTGCTAGGGCGTTTTTGGACACTTTGGGCGTGTATTTGGTGTTTTTTGCAACCTCAAGTCCCGATTCGGGCGCTCACGGTCCCAACGAGTCATATCGCATACAGGAGTTTGAAAGGCTTCGAAAGGGTTTACCTGTACTTTTGCAGGAGCTGGGCCCTGTTTTGAGAAAATAGGTAGGGACGTCTCTTCGTAAACGGAGGTTTCTGACGCCATGGCTTGGGCAATGGTTTTTTTGAAAGTAGTGGGTTGTGCCGTTGGTCTGGTTGTGGCGTCATTTGCCCTTTTGGTTGCCCTCCCTGTGAGAATCAGTGTCTGGGGAAAAGCCGGGCTCCTTGGGGCTTTGGAAGAGGCCTTGGACGATATGTCCCAAGTTGAGGTTCAGGGCAGATTTGAATTAGCAATTCTAGGGGGCATTTTCAAGTTTTCGCCTGGAAAGAGGAAGCCTGAACCCGTACAAAGTTCCGATCAACCTTTGGCGAAAGCTAAGGGCTCTAAGGGCTCTAAGGGTTTTGTAGGCAGTATTCAGCCTTATCTTACCCGCGATGTAAGGCGGGCTTTCTTTGAGTTTGGTAAGCGCGTTTTGGGCGCCACTCGCGTCAAAGCCGATCTGCACATCACCTATGGATTAGAAGACCCCGCGGCCACCGGACTCATTTACGGTGCTTACGAGGCGGTCTCGGGGTGCGCCGGTGTGTCTTTTTTGAGGCTCACGCCGGTCTTCACCGAAGAGATTTTGGATTTTGAAGGTTTTCTTGAGTTGCGGGCGATTCCCGCCGTGTTTTTCTGGCACTCCGTCGTTTTTGCGATGTCATCCAAAATAAGGCCCCTTTGGTGGGGAAAATCAGTAAACCTGAGAAAGGTTTCATCGTAGACTTTCTAGGGAGGGGAAAATTAAATGGATCGTGAAACAATGTTGGATGCAATGGCCAGTAAATTGGAAAGGTTTTTGTCCACAAAGACAGTGGTGGGCGAGCCTATAGTAGTGGGCGAAGTGACTTTGGTGCCAATCCAGATGGCGACTTTCGGCTTCGGGGCCGGCGGCGGAGAGGGTAAGGGCGAAAAAGAAACCGGCACCGCCGGGGGAGCAGGCGGTGGCGCAACTCTGAAACCTATTGCCATCGTGGCGGTTATAGGCGATGACGTCAGAATGTTCACTTTTGGCAAAAAAGATATGATGGACCAAATCGCCAAGCTGATTCCTCAATGCCTATCAAAGATAAAACTGGGGAAAGGCAGGCCCAAAGGCGACCGAGGCCCAGACGAAAGCCAGGATTCCCAGGAAGACGTTACAGCTTAAACACCAACCGAACGCCTAGTTGGAGGAAATAGGCGCCAAAAAGAAAAACGAATGCTGAGCAAGTGTACAGTATGGCTTGGTATACCTTGTCATTTATAAACTTCTTTCCCGTGGCACATGCCCAAGATACTAAGGTGTACCAAGCGAAATCTGCGGCAATATGACCGACATAAAAAGTGATTGGCCCCAAAATGCCATGCTTGGTTCCTGCCGCCACATAAGTGGCACCCACTGTCGCCCACCAGATAATCCAATAGGGGTTTGATACACTTGCGGCAATGCCCAAGGCAGCGGTGTGCATGCCGCCGCCGAACCCGGGTGAGCCGCGTTTGTTGTCGCGGGTGCTGTGGACGTTTGCTTTGGTGATGTTCGAAACGTTTAGATTTTGCAAATCAAAATCCAAAGTGGCTGTACCGGCCGAACGCCATGTTCCGTAACCGAAGTAAAGCAGGGTTAATCCGCCCAGAAGCCCCACGGCGCCCAGCACTGTGTCGTAGGCCAAAAATGTGCCGAAGCCCAAAGACAAAAGAGCCACTACTATTATCTCGACCGCGGCATGGCCTGCAATAGCCACGGGTCCCGCCCAAAACCCGTGCCGCATAGTCTCGGTTATTACGGCAACCAGCAGGCTGCCAGGTCCCATGGCTCCCGAAAGGCCAATGACAAAAGCTGTGACAAGTAACCCGGCAATCCCCAATACGATCTCTCCTCGAAAATTTCAATGCATGGACTGTTCATTCTATATTATAGGGCTCAAAAGTGGCGCTGCAAACGGGCGGCGCAGCCCCCGGGGGAGGAGGGGGACTGCGCCACGTGCGAACTGAATTCCATGTTCCTCGGGCGTAGGCGGTTTCCAGCTTCGCGTATAACAAAATATGTTGACATAATTAAGTCGGTGACTTGTCCTGACCTGTTTGTGTTGGCAAATCATAAGGAAAGATATATATTGGGTGTGCACGAAACCGTGCACACCACGAAAATGCCAAAACTGAACAATACACCGGCGGGAGGAAGTCATACCATGAGCGTGAAAGAACCTAACCTTCTTGGCGTAGATGGCGCTTTGAACCTTACAAAGGCCGAAAACGGCACCCTTTTTTCCAAGTATGTAAACTCCGGTTTAAAAACCCTGCTTTCAGTAATAGGCTTCGATAGAGGATTTGTAAAAGGTGACGGAGTGGAAGTTTACGACCAAGATGGCCAAATGTATTTGGACTTCCTAGGGGGTTACGGAAGCCTCATTTTCGGTCATAACCCCAAACATATCTTGGATTCAATCGAGAAAGTGTCCGATAGACCCATTTTTCTTCAAACCCAGGTAAGCCCGCTGCAAGCCGCTTTGGCCCATGATCTGGCTGAAGTTGCCCCCGGTGACTTGGAAGTCTCGTTTTTCTGCAACAGCGGTACCGAGGCGGTGGAATCTGCGCTGAAACTTGCCAGGGGTGCGGCCGGAAATGGCGTTTTTGTGCATTGTAGCGGGGCATTTCACGGAAAAACTTTAGGTGCATTGTCGGTTGGCGGGCGAGAAAAGTATAAGACGCCTTTTGCGCCTTTACTTTCGGGGACTGTGGAGATTCCTTTTGGAGACGCAGAAGCGCTGGAAAAGGTACTCAAATCTCAAAAAGTGGCCGCTTTTATATTCGAGCCCATCCAGGGGGAAGGCGGGGTTATTGTATACCCGGAGGGGTATTTGCGGAAGGTGCGGGATCTCACTTCAAGGTACGGGGCGCTTCTGATAGCCGACGAGGTTCAGACGGGGTTTGGGCGCACAGGCACTATGTTTGCTTGTGACCATGAACAAATAGCCCCCGACATTTTGTGTTTGGCTAAAGCCCTTGGCGGAGGCGTAGTGCCTATTGGCGCTACTGTGGCTACCAGACGAGTGTGGGAAAAGGCTTACGGAGGGTTGAACAAAGCAGTTTTGCACACCTCCACTTTCGGAGGGGGCGCAAGGGCCTGTGCGGCCGCTTTAGCTACTATAGAAAAGGTAGTCCATGATGGATTGGCGCAACGAGCCGATGAACTTGGCGCCTATTTCTTGAAGGGCCTGGGCTCTTTGAAGGATAGGTACAAGCTTATACACGATGTAAGAGGTATGGGCCTTTTGATAGGTGTGGAGTTCAAAAAACCTGTGAGCGGTTTCTTTGACGCCATAACCGCGGGTTCATTGAACAAGGTATCTCAGGAGTATTTCGCGTCCATGGTTGCGTCAACTTTATTCAAGAAACATCACATCATCACAGCATATACGCTTAATAATCCCAACGTTATGCGGCTTGAACCGCCCCTCACGGTCACTAAAGAACAGATCAATTATGTGCTAAACGCCATGGAGGACGCCTTCCAAGAGAATCGCAGCTTTTTCAGCTTTGCCGCTTCCATGGTAAAAGGAGGCAAATGAAGAAGGTAAAGCGGAAGGAAAGTCTGGCCCCCTAATTGAAAACTTAGCTTGTGAAGACTAACAATCGAAAGGGGGAAAGCGCCGCGTTTGCGGCGCGAAACAGATGGCAGTTTCGCCCACTACCTATCTGGGGTTTACGCCCGGAGACGATAGAAAGCTTGCCGATTGGTCCCAAATCACCGGCTATATGCGGCAACTGACCCACGAGGCCAAACGTATTCGTTGGTTCGACATGGGAGAGTCCACAGAAGGCAGGCCTTTTTTCTATTTGTGTATTTCATCAGAAGAAAACCTGTCAAAACTGGACGAGTTAAAAAGTATCCAAAGCAGGTTGGCCGACCCCCGGGGGTTATCATCGGAAGAAGCCGAGCAACTGGTGGCTTTAGGCAAAACCGTTGTGCTCATTTCCTGTTCAATACACGCCACAGAGGTTGGGGCGGCCCAAATGTCCATGGAGCTTGCCTACGACCTGGAAACTCAAAACGATCCCAAGACAAAACATATACTGGACAACGTAATCCTTTTGCTGGTTCCATCTTTGAACCCCGACGGATTGGATATGGTTGCGGATTGGTATAAAAAATACCTTGGCACTCAGTGGGAAGGCGTAAATCCGCCTTATCTCTATCAGAAATACGCGGGCCACGACAACAATAGAGACTGGTATATGCTAAACCTGGTTGAAAACAGGCTTACGGTGGAAAACGTGCATCACGTCTGGCATCCCCATATCGTGTTTGACATGCACCAGTTTGGGGATTCCGGCTACAGATTCTTTGTACCGCCTTATGTTGACCCATACGACCCCAACGTTGACTATATTTTGCGCCAGCAAATAGCCGATCTTGGGACTCATATGATGAGCGCGGTAATTTCCTCTGGCAAAACGGGGGTAAGCTGCTACAGCGGTTTTGACGCTTATGCTCCTGCCCGAGCGTATCAACACTATCACGGCGGAGTGCGGATTCTGTCAGAGACCGCCAGCGCCAAGCTTGCATCGCCCATAACAAAGAAGTGGCACGAGCTCCAGGTTGGCCGGGATGGCGCCGACCCCAAAGAGGCTACATGGAATCATCCTATTCCGTGGCCGGGCGGCGAGTGGCATTTGCGGGACATCGTGGACTACGAAAAAGTGGCAGCTTTCGGCTGCCTTAACCATGCCGCAAGTTTTCGGGATATGTGGGTTTCAAATTTCCTTAAGCTGTCGCAAAGGGCCTGCGAGCGGGACGCGCCCTACGCGTTTGTGTTTCCGCCGGATCAAAAAGACCCCAACATGCTTTACGAGCTTCTGAAAGTAATGCATCTGGGGCAAGTTGAAATCCACGAAGCGTTGGAAGATTTCCGCGTCCAGGGAGTGAATTATCCCAAGGGTTCAAAAGTGATTAAGTTGGCTCAGCCTTACGGCGCATACGCCAAAACCCTACTGGAAGTGCAGCAGTATCCCGATTTACGACAATATCCGGGAGGGCCTCCAAAGCTGCCGTATGACGTCACCGGCCACACTTTACCGCTTCTCATGGGCGTAAAAGTTTATCTGGTCAATCAACCTTTTGAATGCAAATTGTCGAAAATTGATGAACCCACACCTCCTTACGGCGGGGCATCGGTTGGTTCTGAGCCTCCTGCTTGGTACGCTTTGGAGCCGTCAGTGACATCATCTGCTAAAGTAGTAAATGAGCTGCTGCTACAGTCGCAAGAGGTGTTCCGAACCACAGTGGCGTACAAAGACGGCCAGAAAACGGTGGAGGCGGGCACTTTCTTGATTCCGGGTTCTTTAGGTCAAACCCACGATCTGGACGCCTTGTGCAAGAAACATGGCGTTACTGCTTGTGCTTTGCCCTCCGGCTCGGTCGTGAAAAGCCCCACACTGCGGCTAAAGGCGCCTAGAGTAGGCCTTTACAAATCGTATCGTTCCAACGCGGACGAGGGTTGGTTACGTTACGTTTTGGAGGAATATGGGTTTGAATACCATTCGATTGAGGATGGTAGGGTACGAAACGGCGAGCTAAACCACAATTTTGACACCCTTGTGTTCACTTCCCAGGGCGCCGATTTTATCCGAACCGGAAATCGCGCAGGGTCGTATCCGCCGGAATTCTGCGGAGGGTTAGGCGATGTGGGGAGAGACGCAGTGGCTGGGTTTATTGAAAACGGCGGCACATGCCTGTTCCTTGATGCCGCGTGTGAGTGGGCTATTTCCCAGTTGGGTCTGCCTTGCGTGAACGTTGTGGCGGACAGAAAGCCGCAAGATTTCTTCGCTCCGGGCTGCATTTTGAAAACGGTAGTGGACACGGGGCACCCGGTGGGGTACGGGCTTTCAAGGGAGACTCCGGTAATGTTCAGCCGAAGCCCTGCTTGGGATGTAATTGCCGGCTCAACCGTGGCCAAATATCCATCGGTAGATCCACTTATGTCCGGCTGGCTTCTGGGCGGACGGTACCTGCAAGATAAAGCGGCGCTTGTGGAGCTGCGCGTTGGGCAAGGCAGGGTAGTGCTGGCGGGCTTCCACCCACATTTCAGGGCGCAAGCAAGGGGTACTTACAAAGTTATATTCAACACATTGTACCTAGGGTCCAGCAGTTTTGAATAAGGAGTAAGCCGGCGTCATGTTCTCGTAATTTATTGAGGCGACAGTACCGACAAGGTGGTCTTGAAGTGCATTTTAGCCGTTTTTTCCAGCACTTCGGGCCCCTTGTCTTTTACTAAGAGGCGGGCTGCCTGGATAACAGCCGCCGAGGCGCCTTTGGGTAATATCACGTCAAATTCTTCTCCGATGACCTCAAGCTTGGCCAAGAAACGGTCACGCGCCAGGATTGACGCCGCGGCCACTGCCATGTGTTGTTCGGCTTTTGGTTTCTGAATCAGTTGAATGCCTTTACCTTTTGCCATAAGTTTGGATTTGATATATCGTTCGTCTCCGAATTTATCCGAAATGGCGTGTTCACATTGGACGTGTTCCAAAAGGCTTTCTATTGCCCGGGAATGCCCCCACGCCAAAAGGTTGTTTAGGTTTTGCTTTTCCCTTTTAAACTGCGCGTACAGAGTGTTATAACGAGCAGGTGAAATCTCCACTATTTTGTACAATCCGGGTAGTTTAGCCCTTATGGCCTGGGCGAGCGTCCGGCATTTCCCGTCGGTTACCAGTTTGGAATCCCGGACTCCAATTTGTGTCATTTGTTTCTCGTTAGCTTCATCGAGGCAAACTGCGGCTATCACCAAAGGACCAAAATAGTCGCCTTTGCCTGATTCGTCCACCCCAATATAGGGATACGGCGGTGCCGCGGAAGCTACCAACGGTTTTTGATCGGCCATGAACTCTACCACCTTCGACCATATGCTACCATAACGGCGC
>CAZXSP010000049.1:0-9375 GCA_964643285.1 uncultured Eubacteriales bacterium | reverse complement strand
TTACAGGCCATGGAAGTCATGAACGCCTCGTTAGCCCTTAAAGAAAAAGAACAGCTTCGGGATATAGAGATGACCGCCGACATGGTGATAAGCCCGCAGGTAGGCAAATTCAAAAGCCATCAGTTTTACAAAGCGCAGCCTCTTATAAAAGCGGGAGAAGAAGCAGCCCGAGAAAACGCCCAAAAAATCCTCAGCTTGGCTAACCTCTCAAGTAGATCCAAAACACACAATCCCAGTATGTGACTTCTCCTTCTGCCATATATCTGCTATTCTATTGATGTTCTTCAACGCTGGCTCCCAAGATCCACTTTCCTTGGTGAGAGCGGCAAGCTGGCACTTATGAAGGGCCGAGGGGCTTACCGCGTAACTTTAACGCAGTTGGTACCCGGAGAAACAACCCAAAAGCGGGAAAGGCTAAGTCTGTGGGGTTGTACGGATCCTTTGGATGCGCCCAAAAGTCATCGCAGACGCCTTTGCCTGCCTAAAATATGCCTTGCGCAATTGGGCGACTTTAAAGGGGGGCGGTGACAGCGATGCTCGATAAGCCGGAAATTCGCAAACTGATTGAGGCCAGTGACTGGGCAGCTTTGCGTAATGCTATGTCACACTGGAGAGTTCCCGACATTGCGGACCTCATTTCGGGCATGGACAAAAAATACCGTGTTCTTTTGTTTCGTTCACTACAAAGGAATATCGCCGCAAGCGTTTTCTCCGAGTTTGAATCCCCCGATCAAGAAGCCCTGTTAAAAGACCTTACCGATGAAGAAACCCGCCACATCATACAAACCCTGAAACCGGACGACAGGACCGCGCTTTTGGAGGAACTGCCCGGCCAAGTGACTCAGAAACTGCTGAATCTTTTGAGTCCGGAAGACGTCAGAGAAGCGTGCCAGCTTTTGGGGTACCCCGAGGATAGTGTGGGCCGGCTCATGACGCCGGATTACGTGGCCGTGCGCCCCGAATGGACGGTTTCAGAAGCAATGGATCATATTCGCAAAAAAGGCCGCGAAACTGAGACAATTAACGTCGCGTATGTGACTGACAGCACATGGCACTTGGTAGGCGCCATTTCTTTGCGGCAACTGGTTTTGTCGCAGCCTTCAGACAAAGTGGCAGGCATAATGACCTCGCCTGCAGTAAATCTTTCTGCCTTTACCGATGGTGAAGAAGCGGCCAGAACTTTTGAGAAATATAGCCTTTTCATTTTACCTGTGGTGGATTCAGACGGGATCTTGGTGGGCATTGTAACGGGAGACGACGTACTCGAGTTGGTTACTGAAGAAGCAACAGAAGACTTTCACAAAGGTGTGGCCGTAAACCCCCTTGGAGTTGACTTTGGCGACGCAAGCATTGGTCTCCTTTACAAAAACCGTATTGGATGGCTTTTGATCCTTATTTTTGTCGACTTGGTGTCCGCCAGTCTTGTATCTCGTTTTGAACACACTATTTCCCAGGTACTCGCCTTGGTATTCTTTTTGCCGATGTTAATTGACAGCGGGGGTAACGCAGGCGCGCAATCGTCCACTTTGGTTATCAGAGACCTTGCCACGGGTGACGCCAACCATAAAGACTATGTTGCCTTACTTTTGAAAGAATTGGGCATTTCCATAGCTTTGGGGCTTACCATAAGCTTGATCGTTTGGGGGCCAAGTTTTCTCAAAGGCGGCGCTCCCGTTGGTTTTGTGGTCGCTTTAAGTGCCACGGTCATAGTCACAATCAGCAGCGTCGTGGGGATTACAATTCCGATCCTCATGAGCAGGCTCGGCCTTGACCCGGCTTCATCCAGCGCGCCGCTTATCACATCAGTGGCAGACATTTTGGGCGTCATGATTTACTTTAACATTGCTACCTGGTACTTGCGGTTATAGGAAAACACCGCTGCGGTGACGTTTGGTTTGGAGGTGTGCCCAATGTATATAGAAAAACCCGAAATCAAAAGCCTTATTGAAAAAAGGGACTGGACCAAGATCAGACAATTTGCCACCAAATGGCCCATCGCCGACATAGCTGGCGTTTTAGGTGCGTTGGACAAAGCCGACAGAGTGGTAATGTACAGGGCGCTTCCCAGACTTCTTGCGGCCGAGGTATTTGCTTACCTGGAAAGCCACCAGCAAGACGCGTTTTTGCACGATTTGACTGATGAAGAAACAAGAAGCCTTATGGAAAACTTGGCGCCCGACGACCGCACAGCCCTTTTGGAGGAGCTCCCCGCCGAAGTAACGCAAAGACTCTTAAGTTTTTTGGACCCGCAAGATCTAAAAGAAGCCAGACAGCTTTTGGGGTATCCCGAGGAGAGCGTGGGGCGCCTTATGACGCCCGATTACGTCTCAGCCCATCCCAACTGGACAATAGAACGAACCATGGAAGAAATCCGCCATAAAGGACGGGACAGTGAGACTATAAACGCCATATATGTAACCGATTCTGCTTCTCGGCTAGTGGGTTCAGTAGCCCTGCAACAAATCGTGCTTGGAAAACCTAACAACACGATTCGCGGCGTTATGCGGGCGCCCGCCCTAAACATAAGCGCTTTTGAAGACCGAGAAAAGGCCGCCAAACTGATGGAACGTTACGACTTGTCGGTAATTCCTGTTGTAGACTCGGAAGGCGCTATGGTTGGCATTGTAACCGGTGATGACGTGTTTGAGGTCGCGCAAGAAGAAACCACAGAAGACTTCCAGAAAAGCGCTGCCGTCGCGCCGCTCAGAGTATCCATTAAAGAGGCGAAACCCATTCTTCTTTACAAAAACAGAGTGGTATGGTTAATCGTGTTAGCGCTTTTGGATCTTGTGGCAGGCAGTTTTATCGCCGGTTTCTCGGACACCATAGCCAAAGTGGTCATCTTGGTAAGTTTCTTACCCCTGCTTATCGACTGTGCCGGAAACACAGGCACTCAGTCAGCAACCTTGGCCATTCGTGCTCTTGCCATGGGCGACATTGGTTCTCACGATTGGCCCCGCATTCTGGGCAGAGAAATCGGCTTGGCTTTGGCTTTGGGGGTCACCATGGGAGGAGTGGTGTGGGCCGCTGTAACCATAACCGGCATCGGCTCCGCAATAGGCGCTGTTGTGGCCATAACCATGATCATAGTCGTGCTTTTCGCAAGCATAGTGGGAATTACTATACCTTTCGCCTTCAGTAAACTTGGATTGGACCCCGCCGCGGCCAGCTCCCCTTTGGTAACATCCGTAGCGGACATCATGGGTGTGCTTGTATATTTTTCGGTAGCAAAATGGATTTTGGGCATCTAAACTTGCCCAATCACCCCATACCTTGATCTGCACCCCTTGCACAAATGCTCAACCGGGTCGACAATGTTATTTATCATGGTTTTCGAAAGGCAAGCGTGAGACTAATGAAAGCTATCGTCATAGGGGCAGGAAAAGTCGGTTTCCATATATCAAAGAAACTGGCTGAAGAATCCCACGATGTGGTCTTAATCGATGTCAATGAAGACGCTCTTATTCCCGCAAGAGAGTCGTTAGATGTGATGACAATATCGGGAAATGGCGCTTCTCCCAAGACTTTGGAGGACGCCGGAATCGTTGGCACAGATATGGTTATAGCCGTTACAACCAGAGACGAAGCCAATATCATCGCCTGTCTGATGGCCAAGCATTATGGCGTATCCACCACCATAGCCAGGGTGCGAAACCCCGATTATACCGTTTCCGCGAAAGCCCTTGTCCACGGCAGGCTTGGAATCGACCACATAATTCACCCTGAAAGATTGGCCGCGCAGGAAGTGGTGAAACTTCTAAAGACACCTACGGCCAGCGAAGTTGGGTTTTACGCAGACGGCAAAGTTGAGATGTTGGGTATACGTTGCGACACACCCGATGCTCAGATTCTCGGCAAACCTTTGTACCAACTGGGGTTTACAAATTCGCTGGTAGTAGCCCTGGTAAGGGACGACAACCTGCTGATTCCCAGTGGCAACACAGTGCTTCAACAAGGCGACTATTTTTATATTGTGGGAAAAAGCGGTTCCTTGGAACGTTCCGCGGTCTTGGCGGGAAGAATTCCCAACCAAGTACGGTCTGTCACCGTAGTGGGCGGCGGAGAAACAGGACTTCGTACTTGCGAGATGTTACAGAACTACCGCCGCGAAGGCCTTTCGGTAAAGCTTATAGAAAACGACCCAAAAAGGGCCCAATTTTTGGCCGAACAGTTACCCGGAGTGTTGGTGGTAAACGGGAATGGCACTAACATTGATTTTTTGCGCTCGGAACAAACGGGCGATTGCGATGTGCTGATAGCCGCCACCGGCCAGGAAGAAACAAACCTTTTGATTTGTATGGTGGCAAAAAAGCTGGGCGTTAAGGAAATAATCGTCTTGTTGGGGCGAGAAGACTTTGTGCCTTTGGCCGACACCATAGGGGCGCACGCCACGATAATCCCCCGCCTTTTGACAGCCGGCACCATCCTGAGGCTCATTCAGACGGAAAAGCTCGTAGATTTGGCTATCCTACAACAAGGGCAAGCCGAGGCCATGGAAGTGTACGTGTCGGAAAAAGCGCCTATCGTGGGAAAGGCGCTTAAAGATGCGTCCCTCCCTAAGGGAGCGCTTGTGGGCACCGTTATCCGCGGCCCCAAGGTCATAATTCCCCATGGTGACACAGTGATTTTTTCCGGGGACAGACTGATAACTTTCAGCAGCGCAGAGGCTGCCCCAAAGCTCAAAACGATTTTGGGATTGTGAGGAGCCGCCCATGAACTGGAAGAGCATGCTAAAGGTTTTCGGATTTCTTCTGCTATTACTGTCAGTAAGTATGGTGCTTCCTGTTTTTTGGGCCGTTCATTACGGCACGGCAGACTGGCTTGCTTTTTTGGTCTCCATCCCATTGATCGGTATTCCCGGACTAATCTTATACAAGCTGGGCAGCAATTTTGCTTTTGGCGCCAGAGATTCCTATCTTATAGTTTCCGGCTCGTGGATAATCTGCTCTATTGCCGGTGCAATACCTTTTATGCTCGCAAAAGTTTTGCCCAATCCCGCGGATGCGTTATTCGAAAGCATGTCCGGTTTCACAACTACCGGCGCAACTGTAATGCCTGTAGTGGAAGTAGCCGCGGCTGGAATTCTGTTTTGGCGAAGCTATCTTCACTGGCTTGGCGGAATGGGAATCATACTTATCTTCCTTGCTTTGGCGCCCAAAGCAGGCATAGGCGCTTCATCTTTGTTCCGCGCCGAGGTGCCGGGACCCGAGGTGGAACGCCTTACTCCAAGACTGAGACAGACAGCCTCCTGGCTTTTGAGAATATACGGCGGTATGACAATCCTTCAAACGGTTTTACTTCTGTTTGCGGGTATGAGTCTTTATGACGCATTAATTCACACTTTCGGCACAGTGGCAACCGGCGGGTTTTCAAACCGTAACCTCAGTGTAGGGGCGTACCAAAACCCTTGGATCGATTACATCATTCTTGCGTTCATGCTTTTTGCGGGGATGAACTTCGGCCTATTCTACAGAGCCCTGACCACGAGAAAGATAAAATGCATATTTTGGGACAAGGAAGTCCAGCTGTATCTCGCCATTATTCTGATTGCCACTATCACCATCGCTGCCAATGTCTACAAACAGCTGGGTGTGGGTCAGGCTTTGCACCAGGGATCTTTCCAAGTAGTTTCGGTCATAACAACCACCGGATATGTAACGGCTGATTTCGATAGGTGGCCCGAACTCTCTCGGGCCGTTCTTCTGCTTCTCATGTTCGTAGGGCCCTGTTCGGGCTCGACGGGAGGCTCGGTCAAGGTTGTCAGATATCTTGTGTTGTTCAAAAGCATTTTCAGGGAAATTCGCAAAATGATTCACGCCAAAGCCGTGCTGCCTTTACGCGTAGGCGAACACGTTGTCCCTGAAAGCACAGTACGGGCCATCCTAGTATTCATGCTGGCGTATTTGGGTTGTGCATTAATCGGCACCCTTTATTTATTGGGCATCGGTATGGATATGGTGTCGGCGGTGTCCGGAGTGGCGGCAACTCTGGGCAATATCGGCCCGGGCTTAGGAACTGTAGGACCCACCCTTAGCTTCGCTTTAGTACCCAGTTCCGGGAAACTTCTTCTCACATTTCTTATGTTACTGGGAAGGCTCGAAGTTTTTACTGTTTTAGTAACTCTCGCTCCTGCCTTCTGGAGATAACCCTTTTGCTTTTTGGCTTACGCGATAATGGCTTATTGAAAACGCCGTGGCCAAGGAAAAGGCTAAAAGCCCGAGGATAAAGGGCGACTTGGGGTTTATGGTGTACAGAAAACCCGAAGCCAAGGCGCCGAAAATGCCGCCAAGAGATTTCAAGCCGTTGTAGCAGCCCATAATCAGATTACTGTCCTTCCCGTGGGCTCCGCTGGCGACCAAGCTTTGCGTAAGCGGAACCGCAACAGCAAGAACTGCGGCATATACCAGAATGACAAGACCAAGTGCCACAACAGATTGGGCGACGCTTATGCCCAACATAGCAAAGCTGCACAGAAGGTAAATCCAAATTGAGGATTTTCTGGCGGCCGGGCTGTTTACGATTCGTATCCCTATGGTTCCGTTAACCACTAAAGCCACTAACCCCGTCACCGCTTTAATGACGCCATTGTAACCTGAAGAAAAGCCAAGTTGGGCTTTCATATAGTAGTTGAAACTCTGGTCGAAAACCGTGCTGCCCAAAGATGCCGCGGCGCTTACAGCGAATATTGTCACATATAAAGGGGTCATTATGTGTCTGGCCTCAATAAAAGCAGCCAGGGGATTCACTTCTTTAAAAGAAAGTCTCGGTTTCTCATTTTCAGCGCCCGGCGCTATATCGTCTTGACACACCATATAAAACAAAACTCCGCACGCCACCAAAGTGGCCACTTGCGCGCCAATGGCGATGTTTTCGTGGAGTTCACCGAGCATTCCGCCGATGAAAAAACCGAAGCTGGCGGCCACCAGCTGTATCGTGGCGGATGCGGTCAAATAACCCGCCTGAAGGTCTCTGGGGGCAGTGTTCACCACATAAGTAAGACAAGCGATGAAAAGGCCGGAAGTGAAAGCGCCCGCAAACACTCTTGCCACAACGACAGTAGCCTCGGTGTATGCCAGACCGAACAAACCCTGCCCAATGGCATAACCGATACAACAAATCAGCAAGGCCTTTCTGCTTGAGATGATGGTAATCATCTTTCCCCAAAAGGGGGACAAAAGAAAATTGGCGACCATCATAGACGCCAAAGCGACGCCAAAAATGTAATCTCCGAAACCTCGATTTTTTATCAAAGTTGGTGTAACAGGGTGAGCGAAATTGGCTGCCATATGAACCAAGACACTCACAGCATAGAACTGCAACACCTGTTTGCGACTGTTCACAAAAAGCCCCCCGGTCATGTTGTAGATCTCATCATACAGTGTCTAGAGCTTTGAAGGAACTTCAATCGCAAAAATGACAGATTCCCCCCTGTTCTTGCGGCCATCAGAGGGGAATCTGTGTTTAAGAATTACTCCGGCTTTTTCTCTTGCAGCCCCATCTCTTGTTTCAAGCGGCTCAATTCATCGTCCACAGAAGCCGAATCTTTGCCCGAATACTTCTCTTCCAAAGCCTTGGCCGGGTCTACGGGCGGTGCGTTTAGCTCCGCCACAGCGTTGGCTTGATCCAACATTCTGGTAGCCTTTTCTTCCATTCGCGTGAAGGCGCCCATGGTGCCTTGGGCTTTTGCGGTGGCGGCGCCTATATCATTGATGGTTTTTTGCGTTTTGGCCACAGCTACTTTGGCCTTTATCATTTCCCTGCGGGCTTTTAGGGCCTCGATATCCGTGACAAGCTTATCGTGCATCTGCCGCATCTTTACAGCGTTTTCGTGAGCCGCGGCATACGCAGTCATAAGGCCCGCCCCAACGTTTTCAAGCTCCTGCTTTTTGGCTATGAAAACACGGGCGTCGTCGTCGTTTCCCGCCTCAAGCGCCTTTTTGGCGAAGGTTTCATACTTGGCCACTTCGCTTTGGTTAGCGTCCACCAAGCGTTTAGTACGGGTTTCTTCAGCCATTACCCCCGCAGTACTGCGTTTTACCTCTGCCAGATCGTTTGACATCTGGATAAGGTATTGGTCGATCATTTTGGAAGGATCCTCAAGCTTGTCTAAAAGCGCGTTGACGTTTGACTTGATAATGTCGCTGAACCTGTCTAGAATGCCCATCTTCTTTCCTCCTAGTGTACTTTTTTATTGACCGCCGGGCTTATCATCCGGGCCCGGTGTTTTGTCAGCCGGAACATCGTCGTATTTTTTCAAAAGCTCGTGAGCTTCGGTGTCACCAAAACGTTCCAAAGGGGTTTTAAGGATTCGCTCGGTCTCTTTTGCCTGCTTCAGTTTTTGCTCCTTGGCTTGCTTCCACCACAAAAACCATAAGTACGCCGCCATAACAACCAGTATAGTGATAATCACGGGAATCCATGGCGAACGGGTGACGGTCATGATCCTGTCCGCCGCGTCCTCAAAAGCTTTGCTGAAATACTGCTCGTCTGTCAGCCCCTGTTCATAGTAGTAACGGTCGAGATAGTCCAACAAAATATCAGCCGCTTCTGTATCCACAACTGTCTTAGCCTGTGTACCGCAAACATACCTGTCCATATATCCCGATTCATTCTCGAAAAACACCAACAACAGATGGGCTTCGTCGGTAAACAACTCATCGTACAAATCGTTGGCAAATTTGTCCAGCATACCCACAGACGGACTTCGGGACCCGTTTACATTATCCGTGATAAACAGGTGCGGCTGTACCCCTGTTTTTTGGTAGAAATATCTGAGCCCGCCGAGAAGCTGAGTTTCATTCCCAATCCAACCCAAGGTATCAGTATAGTAAGAAGTTTCGTTGACGGAACCTTTTGGCAGGGCCTCTCGCCGTATGGTGGACCTGGTGACTCCTGCCCCCACGCCCCTATCCGAACCTTTTCCCAGAAAAGCATTAGCCAAAGCGAACAAAATAACCAACGCCGCCAAAACGATAATGACAGTGGCGCAGCCAACGCGTTTGTCGCTGTTCTTTTGAGAAGCACCGCCCCCACCCGACTGGCCGCCCGTATTCCGGGGTTTTGCCGGAACAGGAGTTGGCACCACGACTACCGGGGGCCTTCTTGGCAGAAACCACCCGCCTAAGCCGCCTGTTGGCCCGGGCCTCCTTGGGGTGCCCCCAAAAAATCCCCCGCCCGAACTCGGGGCTTTTCCCGGACTTGAACGCCCGGCAGGAGAGCCGCCGCTTCGCCCGCCGCTTCTTCCTCCCCCAAAAGAACCGCCGCTTCGCCCGCCGCTTCTGCGGCTGCCTCCAAAAGAACCTCCGCTGCTTCTTCCGCCTGAACCGCCGCTTCTGCCCATGGCTCCTCCTCTACCATTTCATAATCACCTTTCCA
>CAZXSP010000048.1:0-9520 GCA_964643285.1 uncultured Eubacteriales bacterium | reverse complement strand
GTCCAAGGCGTGGTGGTCCAAACCAAAAGGTATTCGTTGTGCTTACCTTTTACCTTCATTTTTACGTAAATGGAATCGATGGTTTCATCCTTGTAGCCCAAAGCCACCTCGTGGGAGGCCAAAGGGGTGCCGCATCTGGGACAGTACGGCAGAATTTTGTGCCCTTCGTATATAAGCCCCGAATCAAAATACTGTTTCAGAATCCACCAGACAGTTTCGATATAGTCATTGTCCAAAGTCACATACGGGTTATCCATATCGATCCAATACCCGATGCGTTCGGTCAGACGGCGCCATTCCTTTTCGTAGGAGAATACGGAATCCCTACACTTTTGGTTAAATTCCTCGATCCCGTAATCCTCAATATCTTTTTTCGACGACAACCCTAACCGCTTTTCAACCTCGATTTCTACCGGAAGCCCATGGGTATCCCAGCCCGCCTTACGGCTAACCTGGTACCCTTGCATTGTCTTGTACCTGCATGCGATGTCCTTTATTGTACGGGCAAGCACATGATGGATACCCGGAAGACCGTTGGCTGTGGGAGGCCCTTCGTAAAAAATGAATCTTGGATTGCCTTCGCGAATCGTTACACTTTTGTTGGCAATGTCATTTTCTTTCCAGAAACCGAGAATCTTCTCCTCGCGCTCGTTGACCGGGGATTTGGGGTCGATTTCCCGAAAAACACCCATGACACATTCCTCCAATCTTGTCCTAAAAACAAAAATCGCCCGCAAACGGGACGATTTCTCGCGGTACCACCCAGCTTAGCCCTGCTTTCATAAAAAGCGGCTCACTTTAGTGCCGTTTAACGCCGGCAAAGCGTGCAACCCTACTGCTATTTCAGGCGCCGGCTCAAAGGTGATCTTGGGGGGCATACCCGGTACCTGGTTCCCACCATCCGCAGGCTCTCTTTGACCAAAATGCCCCTTACTCGTCCTCATCATGGCCTTTTATAGTTTCCGACATTTTACTACGACTTACTCGAAGAAGTCGATATCCGGGCCGGCTCATTTTTTCTTGACTTTGTGTATTCGGTAGATTTATCATGTCCTTTGGACAGGTTCTCGTTGCCTATCCTTTAACTCGTCCAGAGAGGCGAAAAGGAGGCTGTGATAAAAATGACTGTATATGAATCCTAAAGCTCCGCACACTTGTGGCGGGGTTTTTTTGTGCCCAAATATGTTAGACGGGAGGCACTGAAAATGTCGATGATGGAAAAAGCCGAAATTATGGACAAGGAACAAATGAGAAGAGCTCTTGTCCGCATCGCCCACGAAATTGTTGAACGCAACAAAGGTTTGGATGATGTAATTCTGGTGGGCATCCAAAAGCGCGGTGTCCCTTTGGCCGAAAGACTTGCGGCCATTTTGTCTGAAATAGAAAAGGTAGACGTCGTTGTAGGCGAATTGGATATAACCCTGTACAGGGATGACCTGACACTTCGATTTGAACAGCCCAGAGTGGGAAGAACACATGTACCGCAAGACATTAGAGGCAAAATAATAATTCTGGTCGACGATGTGCTTTATACCGGGCGCACGATAAGGGCGGCATTGGACGCCTTAATCGACCTTGGGCGGCCCGAAAGCATACAGGCAGCCGTTATTGTGGATAGGGGACACCGCGAATTGCCCATCAGGGCCGATTACGTTGGCAAGAACGTCCCAACATCCAAAAAAGAAGATGTTCAAGTAAAGCTCGAGGAAACAGACGGAGTCGATCAAGTGATAATCTCCGAGGAACGTAAAGGCAGATAGGTTTTTACGATTTTCAGCCTTAAGATTGGGGGGTAGAATTTGAGCTTTAGAGGAAAAGACGTTTTATCGTTACGAGAAATGGAACAAGAAGACATGGAGTTGATTCTTTCCACCGCAAGATCATTAAAAGAAATTCTTTCCCGCCCTATAAAGAAAGTGCCCACGCTCAGGGGCAAAGTCGTCTGCACGTTATTCTACGAGGCATCAACACGTACAAGGGCATCTTTTGAGCTTGCGGCCAAATATATGTCTGCCGACACATTTTCAATTCAGCGTCTGGGCTCATCAGTACAAAAAGGCGAAACACTATACGATACTGCCCGCAACCTGGAAGTAATGGGTACTGACTTGGTGGTCATGAGACATGAGGTCTCCGGCGCCTGCCACTTTTTGGCCAAAACCCTGGATATACCTGTAGTAAACGCGGGTGACGGCCTGCACGAGCATCCGACGCAAGGGCTTTTGGATATATTCACGATTTTAGAGTACAAGTCGAGGATACGCGGGCTTAAGGTGGCAATTCTAGGTGATGTGCTTCACTCAAGAGTCGCCCGTTCAAATATTTTCGGCCTCACCAAAATGGGCGCGCAAGTGAGCGTCGCGGCGCCAATGACGTTACTTCCTCCCGGGCTTGAAAACCTTGGCGTGAAAGTGTTCAACAAGGTAGAAGACGCCATAAAAGATGCCGACGTAGTGTATGTGCTGCGTTTGCAGCTTGAAAGACAAGCAAAAACACTCTTTCCCTCGAAAAGGGAATACCACGAGTTTTTCGGTTTGGATAGAAGAAGATTGGAACTTGCCAAAGACGACGCCCTTGTGATGCACCCCGGCCCCATGAACAGAGGCGTTGAAATAAGCACCGATGTGGCCGATTCCACAAAATCGATAATTCTCGACCAAGTCACAAGCGGTGTCGCCGTGAGAATGGCCATCCTTTACCTGGTTTTGGGGGGCAGAGAATAATGGGTAACAACGTTTTATTAAAGGGCGGAAAAATAGTTGACCCGGTGTCGCGTAAAGAGCTAATCGCTGATTTGCTTGTCTTGGATGGGAAGATCGCCGAGATTTCTCCCTCATTGGAATCAGAAGACGGTATAGAAACTCTTGACGTATCAGGAATGGTAGTGATGCCCGGGTTTATCGATATGCACGTTCACTTACGAGAACCCGGTTTCGAATACAAAGAAGATATTGCTTCGGGAACAAGGGCCGCCGCAATGGGCGGCTTCACTGCCGTTGCCTGCATGCCCAACACCGAGCCTGCCATGGATGACGATACTGTGGTTGCACGGGTCGTAAAAAGGGCCCAAGAAGCGGGTCTCGTCAGGGTATACCCGATAGGAGCCGTTACAAAAGGCAGAAAGGGGCAAGAATTGGCCGAAATAGGGGAAATGTGCGCCCAGGGTGCCGTCGCTTTTTCTGACGACGGCGATCCCGTTTCCACCCCCGAGGTTCTAAGGTGTGCTTTGGAATACCTGAAGCCCTTTGGAGCCCCTTTAATGGACCACCCCGAAGAAAAAAGTCTGTCAGAAGGCGGCCAAATGAACAGGGGGTACAATTCTATTTTGGCGGGGTTTCGCGGCATACCCGGTGAAGCTGAAGAAGTGTGTGTCCAAAGGGACATTAGCGTGGCCCACCTAACCGGCGGCAAACTCCATCTAACTCACATTTCCACCAAAGGGTCTGTTGACCTCATTCGGGCGGCCAAGGAAAAAGGCATTCCCGTGACTTGCGATGTGACACCCCATCATCTGTTTTTTACAGACGACATGGTTTTGGAATCCCAATACGACACAAATACCAAAGTCAACCCGCCTCTCAGGTCGCATGAAGACACAGAGGCCCTTTGGCTTGGCTTACAAGACGGCACCATAGACGCTATAGCTACCGATCACGCCCCCCACCACCAAGATGACAAGCTGGTGGAATGGGATTACGCGGCTCCGGGTATTAGCGGGCTTGAAACCGCCGTGAGCCTGGTAACAGACAGACTCGTGGCGCCGGGGCACATTTCCTGGTTGAAAATGGCCGAGGTTATGAGCCTTAATCCCGCCAAAATTCTGAAAGTCACAGGCGGGAGCCTTTCCGTGGGAGCGCCGGCCGACATCACAGTGATCGACCCCGGTTACGAATACTCTGTGGATACCCGGCAATTTGTCTCGAAAGGCAAGAACACCCCCATCCAAGGTTGGCGCCTGACAGGCGCGCCCTGGGCGACTATAGTCGGCGGAGCCGTAGTAATGAAAAACAGGGGCCTTTCGTCATGACCGCCCCGTCAGTTATAGACGTAAAATCTAAGGTGGTATCATCCCGGTTGGGAAGTGACGGGTATTATAGAATCGTCTTGAACTGCCCCGAAGTTGCGAAAACCGCTAAACCCATGCAGTTCATAAACATCAAACTGGGCACTTTCGAAGACCCGTTTTTGAGGCGTCCGTTTAGCCTGTCCGGCATATACCCTGAAGAAGGCTTGCTTGAAATTACTTGGAGAGTGGTAGGGCGGGGCACGAAAGCCATGACCTCCATAGAGCCGGGGGATACTTTATCGGTTCTCGGGCCCCTTGGTAATGGTTTTGTTCCCGAAAGCCCCCGTCTATGGCTTGTGGCAGGCGGCTCGGGCCTTGCTCCGATGTTTCCTTTGGCTTATGCCGCCCGGCAAAAAAACTGCGAAGTGCGGCTTTTTTACGGGGCACGCTGCCAAAATGAGCTCATGAAACAGGACCGGTTCAAAGAGATTGGATGCGAGGTTTGTGTTGCCACCGAAGACGGAAGCCAAGGCGCCGCAGGTTATGTGACACAGCAGCTGGAATCGTATGTTGAAGATTTTGACCCACGCCATCAAATGATGGCGTGTGGTCCCCTTCCTATGCTTTCCGCCTTAAAGAACCTAATAGGAACTTCGCTGGAACTGTGTGTGTCTCTGGAAGCTAGGATGGCGTGCGGAATTGGCCTTTGCAAGGGCTGCGCCGTCAGGTTAAGCGGTGAAGAAGAACGCTACCTCCATGTGTGTACCGACGGCCCTGTGTTCAAAGCCCAAGACGTGTTTTTGGAAGGAGAAGTCCGAAGTGACGCTTAGCGTAAACCTTTGCGGCATCGATCTAAAAAACCCCATAATCGCCGCTTCGGGGGTGTTCGGCTACGGCGAAGAGTATGTGAAAGTCGGCGATATTTCACAGTTCGGGGCGGTGTGCGTCAAAGGGACAACACTTCATCCCAAAGCCGGCAACATGCCGCCAAGGGTAACAGAAACCCCTGCCGGGATGCTGAATTCCATCGGTTTGGAAAACCCCGGCGCAAAGGTGGCAGCGGAAGAAAAAATACCCTGGTTACGCCGGTTTGGCGTGCCCATCATCGTGAATATCTCGGGTGATACCTACGATGAGTTCGGGCAACTTGGGGCGATTTTTAACCAATCGCCCGGTGTGGACGCCCTGGAAGTCAACGTATCGTGTCCCAACGTGAAAGCAGGCGGAATGGCTTTTGGTATGGACCCCAGGTCATGCTACAGAGCTGTAAGAGCTGTCAGAAAAACCTACAAAGGACCCCTAATAGCGAAACTTACCCCAAACGCCCAAGATATTGTGAGTGTGGCCAGAGCCGCCGTTGAGGGGGGAGCCGATGCCATTTCCTTGATTAACACATTGTTGGGCATGGCAATAGACATTCAAACCGGAAGGCCTGTATTGGGCAATGTCATTGGGGGATTATCGGGCCCGGCCATAAAACCGGTGGCGCTTCGGTGCGTGTACCAAGTATCGCAGGCTGTGAATGTCCCGATCATCGGTATGGGGGGGATTGCCTCCTGGGAAGATGCCTTGGAATTTATTATGGCTGGGGCTAACGCAGTGGCAATAGGAGCATCATTACTGGTTTATCCCGACCTGCCGCGAACTATAAACAATGGGCTTTTGGAATACGCCAAATCCCACAAGATTCAAGACCTTTCGTCGCTTGTAGGAGCGGCTTGGTGAAAGTCTACCATTATGGACTTTTGGCCGGTGTAGGTTACAAAGCCCGGGGCGCCTCCGCGAGGTTTTTTTACCCGCGAGGAGGAAACCCAATCTACCTTTACTTTGCCTGAAAGATTGGCTTGAGATTGAGCCGCGGCTATCTTTGCCGCCGCCATCAAATCTTCGTGGGGGAGCTCTCCCGGGGTTTTGGGCCTGACCAAGACATGGGCTCCCTTCACAGCCTTAGCATGAAACCAAAAATCGCCTTGCCGTTTAACCTGGGTCACAATGTAATCATTGGCCCGGGCCGTTGTTCCAACATAAATTTTCGATCCCGATGGGCCCTCCAAAAGTCTTAATCCCGGAGGCGTAGAAACGGGCTGACCTCGTTCCGAAGAATGCGCCGAGCCGTCTTTGGAAACAGATTTCTTCCTATCAGATCGTGTCTTTATTCCAACCCTTGCCACGGCTTTTTCCAAGGAAGGTAAAGCTCGTTCCAAGCTGTCGAAATCTGCCTTCTCGGAATCACCCGTCTTATCGGCAAAGCATCGGCCTGCCCGTTGAAGCCTTTCCATATCCTGTTCAAGCTCCAAAAGCGATTTTCTCAGCAATTTGGCCGCCTTGGTCATTTTTCTGTATTTGGCATAATACCTTCTGGCGTTGTCCCCGGAAGAATAACGGGAATCCAACGGCACGCTAACTTTAACTGGGGGGTCTTTGTAGTAGTCCAAAACCCACATTTCCTTCATTCCCGAAGAAATCTTTTGGCCTGTGGCATCTATAAGTTCGGCCCAAAGCCTGTATTGGTCAGCCTTGTGGGCCTCCATTAGATCTTGTGACACAGCCGCTATTTTTGTCCTAACCTTTTTTAGGGCCTTTTCGTACAATTGCCTGCCTCGGGTGTACGCAGCCTGTGTTCGCCGTTTCTCCAAATAAAGGTTTCTATAAGCCTCCATGGTTTCCAGCACTGTACCGTACTCTTGCGCCGGCTCGAGATGAATAAGGGGTAGACAGTGGGCTGTTATGCCCCCACGCTCCGTCTTGTACAAGCAAGGACTGAACCTTTCAGTCAGGACGGTATTTCTCATCTTTAGAAGACTCTCCGTTACTCTCATGGCGCCATCTTCGGAGAATACGGACTGCGGGCTTAAGGGAATCGATGTGATGATGGCTCTGGCAAGCTCAACCCCTACACCTTGAACAGCGGAAGTTAGACTTCTGAGAGACGACTCTGTGCCCTGACACAGCCTACGCAAAAGACTATCCCCGAAATCTTTGGGGATGGAATCTTGGAGGATATCGATTTTATCTGTTTTTGGCGGTGAGTAATCCACCCCGAGGCGAAACCTTTGACCTTCCGGGGGAAGCGCGGCCGCCACAAGGCTACCGGAATTGTAAAGGCCTATATTGCCGCCCATTCCGGCCATATCCAGCACCAACTTGTAAGATACTGTGTCGCCGAAATCGTTTCGGCCCGAGAAAATAAGATAAACTACCCTGTCTGCGCTCTCTTGGTCTAATTCAGTCAACGTGCCGCCTTCCAACCGTTTTCTTAAACCCAGACAGAACCCGGAAGGGGATTTAGGGTTATTGAGGGACTCTGATGTCAGACCGAAAAATGGGTTTTGCGGAGCTACAGATAACAGTATTTTGGCACGAAATTGCGGCTTCCACACGGAAAGTACAATTTCGTAAGATTTCGGCTGGTACACCTTTTGCACCTTGAGAGGAAGGTATTTGGACAATTCTTTCCGTATACAGTAAACAGTGATGCCGTCCAATTTGACCCTCCTTTATTTGCAGGTATAAGTATACCGCTTATGCGCCGAAGGTGTGAGCGCCACGGGGTGAGATATAATGAAAGAGCCTTACGAAAAAGTGATTCTCGGGAGGTGCGAAATACATATATACCGCCGCCCGGAGAATTATGCCCTAGAAATACCCGTGGTGAGGCTATCTCGTGAACGCGGCTTACCCCTCAAGGTTCAAAGCTATTTGGAAGACCGAAATGAGCACCACCAAGGTCCCGGCCTTTTCACTGTGACCAAAGAGATTATCTGGTACCGGGCGGTTGCCGATAATGAAGAGGACTTAAACGATACTATGTTAGCTTGCCAAAACGTGGTGGAGCGCCTTGGTCCGAAGATTCTGAATCTGATGAAATGAGTCCGTATGATTCTGAGGCCTGAGGCGCACTCAGTTGAATAATCGGGGATACAGTCACGGATAACTGGTCAAATTAGGAACAATGACATAATGGTTCCAGTCACAAATGTAAAAAGATATACACAACGCCTTTTCACGCTCTTTCGAATTGGCGGGTTCTGCGGGAAACGGAGGTTTTTCAGGTGCGACGACGATGGTTGTGGACTTTTATCGGGCTTGCCGTTTTCTTGGCTTTGATAAGCACCGGTCTTGCCACTTTTTACACGGACTTTTTGTGGTTTAAAGAAGTTGGCTATCTTTCTGTTTTCACAAAAGTCCTGAGCTCCAAGATTTTCATTGGTTTAGTCGGTGGTGTGTTGTTTTTCGCCATCACATTTGTAAACCTCAAGGCCGTGCTGTGGCGGCGAGCCCAGCTTAACGTTGTGGGCGGTTTGGTCATGCCCATTCCTATATCGCTACCTAAAAGACTTGGGCGTTACGTTGTTCTGGTGTCGGTAATAGTGGGCCTTTTGGGCGGTTTGGCAGCATACAGTCAATGGCATGTTGTGCTGGCTTTTTTGAACAAGACGCCTTTTGGAATTTCCGACCCGTTTTTCTCTAAAGATGTAGGCTTCTACATTTTCAGCCTGCCTTTTATCCGGTTAATACAAGAACACCTTTGGGTCGCTCTGGTCTCGGCTTTGGTGGTATCAGGTATAGCATATTTTTTGTTCGGAGACATACGGTTTGCGCCAAGACGAATAATGGTGGACAAACGGGCGAGATCCCATTTGTCTATCTTGGCAGCGCTTCTTTTCGCACAGAAAGCTTGGGGGTATCAAATCAGCGTCTGGGATCTCATGTATTCCCCAAGAGGCGTTGCTTTCGGCGCCTCTTACACTGACATGCACGCGCAGGTACCTGCTTTAAGGTTGCTAATGTATGTTGCCCTGGCAGGCGCCTTGGTATCTATTTTCGGACTCGTGGCAAGGAATTTCCGGTGGGTTGGGTACTCAGTCGTAGGGTTGGCAGTTCTGTCACTCTTGGTGGGGTACGGATACCCGGCGTTTATGCAGCAATTCACCGTGTCGCCCAACGAACTTGCCTACGAGTTGCCGTTCATTGAACACAACATAAAATTCACCCGTTCCGCGTTTAATTTGGATACCATTACGGCCAAGCCGTTCATGGATACTCAAGACCTTACTTTGGCGGATGTGAAAGACGATTTAGAAACCATCCGCAACTTTAGGCTTTGGGATTACAGGGTTCTTAAAGATACATACACACAAGTTCAGGAAATCCGCATGTATTACCAATTCAATGACGTAGACGTAGATCGGTATACAATTAACGGAGAATACAGGCAAGTCATGCTGTCTCCCAGAGAATTGAATATAGATTCGCTCCCGCCCGAGGCTCGTACCTGGATAAACCTGCACTTGAAGTACACGCACGGTTATGGCTTAGTCATGAGCCCCGTATCAGAAATCACAGGGGCGGGGCAACCTGCTTTTTACTTTTCTGACGTGCCTCCCAAAACCAACACGGACATTTTGCTTCAGCGTCCCGAGATTTATTTCGGCGAACTCACAAACCAATACATTATCGTGGACACGAAAGAACCTGAGTTCAATTACCCAAGAACTGAGGGCGACGAGCTGG
>CAZXSP010000047.1:0-9703 GCA_964643285.1 uncultured Eubacteriales bacterium | reverse complement strand
TTTTGCTCATCGTATCAAGCCTCCTTTACAAGGACCATAGCAAACAAGATAGAATCTGGATAGCCACTAGAAGTAGTAGGTAAGGTGAAAATGGCGGAAAAGGACTACAGTAACCAGTTGGAGGTAAGGCGTTGATAGAATACACGCAACAGATTGACGGATTGACCGAAGATATGTTGGACGGTTTTTTTGTGGGCTGGCCGAACCCACCATCCAAAAAGGCACATATGAATATACTTCTGAGCAGCTATTGCGTTTGGATAGCTGTGGATAAGAAGAACGACAAGGTCGTGGGATTCATCACCGCCATATCTGACGGCATCATGTGCGCCTATATTCCGCTCCTTGAGGTTTTGCCCCGGTATCAAGGGTTGGGTATTGGGAAGGGGCTCGTATCTCGGATGATTAAGACATTGAGCCACCTGTATATGGTTGACTTGTTGTGCGACGAAGATCTTGTGGGATTCTACAAGAAGCTCGGGATGGCAGGCGCAACGGGTGCGTTTTTGAGAAACTACGAACGTCAAAACTGCAAATAGGGCGGCTGCAGCCGCAATCCTTCAGGTTTGGTTCCCCGCCACTTCATACTTACCTTGGCCTCGAAGTCATCAGAGGCCTGCATAACCCATACCAAAACCTCGTTTTATTATTCAACTTTGTGAGTCTATCACTAGTAATATCAGTAATTTGATGAAGGAAATCCGTCGCACGTTGTTGAACAACGCTGAATTAAGTCGAACTTTACCGCCTGGAATCAAGGCGGCTGAAAGGAGAATGAGTATATATTAATGCGAGAATTACCTTTTATTCGGCATAAAAATATCAAACATAGGGGGTAATTGTGTGGTTGTCGAAGGCATGATAACAGATCTCATAATTGCAGCCGGGGTCCTATTGGGTGTCTTTTTCGTCATTCAATACACCAAAACCGGCAAACCGCTGCCGGAAATCAGAAAACTTGCCGGTCTTGAAGCTATCGAGGAAGGCATAGGCCGTGCCACCGAGATGAGCCGTCCGGTGTTTTACCTACCGGGAGCCGGCGGTCCGGGAGCGGTACAAATGCTGGCAAGTATGGCCATCTTGGCTGAAACCGCTAAAATGACCGCAAGATATGATACACGGCTTATTGTACCCGTCCAGCATGCTATCGCTTACCCCATGGTTCAGGGGGTCGTAAAAGAGTCGTATCTGGTCGAAGGGCATTTGGAAAAGTATCGGCCTGATGATGTGCAATGGTATTCCGACCATCACCACGGAAGCGCTATCGCAATCGTTGGCGCTATGTTCAGAGAACAACCGGCTACCGTTGTCATGATAGGAGACTTCGCCTTTCAATCCATTCTGTTTGCAGAGGCCGCCAGCAGTGCCGGCGCCATACAAGTAGCCGGAACCGCCACCATGACCTCAGTACCTTTACTTGTGGCCGCCTGTGACTACTGTCTTATCGGTGAAGAGATGTACGCCGCGGCAGCTTATCTTACTAAGGAGCCCGCAAGGGTCGGCACAATTCTTATTGAGGACTATATAAAGTACTTCATTACCGCACTTATTGTCGTAGGTACCCTTAGCGTTACTTTGGGGTCGGCTGACTGGCTTAAATCGCTTCTTAGCAAATAGGGGGGTTTACCTTGAAACGAGTCTTACCTGCCGTTATTACCGCGGCATTGGCAGCTGCAGTGATTGGAACCATGTTCTTCGGTTTGTGGCCGGAGTTTACAAAAGGCGTCGACAACTGGGAAGTGTTGATAAGCGCCACAATGTGCTGCGTCGGTTTGGTCAACTTAACTGCTGTTCACTTTAAAAGGATCCAACGAAAGACCTCTACTTGGTATTTGTCCATAATGCTGCTTGTTGTAATGTATGGCATGACAATACTGGGCGTAATAACAGGCCCCATGGGGAAAGCCTACAGCCGTCTGTTTTCCGCCATACAAGTTCCCTTGGCCTCAAGCCTTATGGCGATCTTGGCGTTTTACGTGACTTCAGCTTCTTACCGCGCTTTTAGGGTGAGGTCCAGAGACGCCGCCATTCTTTTGGTATCAGGGTTGATCGTGATGTTAGGCAGGGCCCCGGTTGGAGAGATGATTTTCCCGGGTGTCGGAAAAATAAGTTCTTGGATTCTGTCGGTTCCAAACGCCGCCAGCATGAGGGCGATTGAATTTGGAGTTTACGCGGGTGCGCTTATAACAGCATCCAGGATAATTCTGGGCCTCGACCGTCCATATCTTGGGATTGGCGAATAGGGGGGTATGAGTGTTGAGTTTTCTAGATAAATTGGCTGCAATAGACCGCAGATATTTATACGCAATCCTCATTGTTCTAATCACTATACCGCTTGTTCGTCCCTTGGGTATACCAATAGGCAACATCGGTAAAGAGACCCGCGATTTCTATGACGCTGTGGAAGCTATGTCAGCGGGAGACATAGCTATATTAGGCATCGATTTCCGTCCGGAAGCCAAGGCTGAAGGCGCGCCCCAAGCCATAGCTTTTGTGAAACACGCATTCGCAAAAGGCGTAAGGGTTATCGCGTGGAGCGGTTTGGCAGAAGGTGCGGCGTTAACACAAACCATGATCGAACCCGTTGCCGAGAGCATGGACAAGGTATACGGCGTTGACTGGATCAACTTGGGGTTCAAACCAAGCACAGAAGTAAACCTTCAGAGAATGGTCAACGATTTTCCGGGAGCCGTCGCCTACAGCGATATCTTCGGCAACTCTTTGGACGAGTACCCCATTATGGATGGGTTCGATTCCATCGTAAAAGCTGATGTATTGGTGTCTATTTCAAACGTCGTTCCGGGTCCCGACAAGTACGCAAAGATGATTACCTTGCCCGAAAACATGAAAATGCTTGCGGGGATAGGTTCCACAGGCGCCACTCAGCAGTTGAGCTATTACACCAGCGGCACATATTTGGGGCTTTTGGCAGGTTCCAGGGGCGGCGCCGAATACGAGATGCTTCTGCAGTCTCCCGGCATGGCCCTTGCGGGAATGGATGCCCAGTCTATGGCGCACTTGTTCATCATCGTTCTAATAATCCTCGGTAACCTCGGCGACATTTTCAACCGAAAGAACCAGAAAAGCCAGGCAAAAGGAGGCGGCCGCTAATGAACCTCGAACTTATCGAAATATGGGCCGGTGCATTATTCACCATTAGCGTTCTAAGCTTGGTGTTCAAAGACAGCATACTTTTCCACTTTGCAGAACACCTATTGGTGGCGGTAACAGCGGCCAACGGTATTGTCACCACTTACAGTAACTATCTCAAGCCGACTGTTTCTCAGGATATCGCCCGGGACGGAAAGTTCATATTGATCCTTCCGCTGCTTTTGGGGCTCTTGACTTACGCGCGGTTTTTCCCGCGTTTAGGCTATTTGGCACGTATTCCTATGGCTTTTATGTTGGGTGTCGGAGCAGCCTATACACTGGCAAGGCAGCCCGGGCTTATGTTGAACCAAATCACGGCATCGTTTTTGAAACTCAATTCTGTTAACAACGTCATTTTCGCCGGCACTGTAGTTTCTGTACTGGTGTACTTCTTCTTTGTCGGGATGGGTTCAAACCGCGCTTACAAAGGCATAAGCCAAGTGGGTAAAGCCATCATGCTTGTGGCTTTTGGCGCCGGTTTTGCAAACACCATCATGACAAGAATGTCCGTGCTTCTTGACAGAATGCAGTTCTTGGTAAGCGACTGGCTTCACATAGGTATGTAAAGCTCGGTTCACACTGCCACAAGGGCATGGTATGGGATTTTAGGAGGCTTTTGATATGACAATTCGTAACCAATATGCGGATCTAATCGAGATTTACAGATCATTCGATGCCAAGGCGGCGGGTTCTCAGGACAGGCTTCGTCTGGCAAGAGAGTATGAGAAAACCCTGTTTGTGCCCGATGAAAGCGTCAAGGCGGAACAAATGGCCCATTTGGGTCGGCTTATAGAGGAGGCCGAGACACTGCCTTCGCCTAACCCCGTGTTTTCCATTTTGAAAACACATTTTTCCGACTTCCTGCACGCCCGTAAATCTGCGCTTCTTGGCATATTCGAATCTCCTGCGGGTTTGGTGGGTTCCATATCAGGCTTCATGGATTTTATGGGCAGAAAAGACTCTCGCAGTTCGGAAGAGCGCTACGAGGTTTTGGAAGCTCGGCTTGGCAAAGTTGATGAACAGTGGTCAGGCATAGAAAAGTTACTGCCGGGCCTTAAGCCGGCGGAAGTACGTAAGCTTCGGGACGCGCTGGAGCTTTTGGCGAAAGTTTCTCCCGTGCATGGCGCTCAAGTTGAAAGGCAATACCCCGGTCTTTCTGATACGGCCTGTTTCCATCTACGGCATGTTATCGAAGAAACCGGGGCAAAGGCAGCTTCTTGGGCTAAACAGATAGCGGCGGGGCTTCAGAATGGGCAATACGGGACCGCGGTTGACTCAACGCCTGCCGCCCCCGGCTCTCTTGGGCCCCGTTACGCCGAGATATTAGATAGGGAGCTTGGCGTGAGTTTGAACGACATGCTTTCTTGGTACGACACCGAAGTCCAAAAAACTCGGGCGGAAATGATCGAAGCCGCCGGGAAACTGAATCTGGCGGGGAGAAAAACTCCCCGAACACCTTCTGAGGTCTTGGCTGCAATAAAAGAGTTTGCCGGGCCTTGTGATGACGCCGGTGAGATGTTCAGGCGTCTGCGGAGCTATGTGGCAAGGGCCCAAGAAGGGGCGAGGCGGTATGTCAACATCCCCGAGGAGTCGTGCAACGTGGTGCCGGCCCCACAGCATGTAAGATGGAGAACTTATCCTTGGTCCGGCTGCAGCCAGGGCTGCCCGAGGAGAAGACCGCTTGTAGGCGAAATGTTCAGTAACGACAGGTATTACTATCTGATAAACGATGTGTGGTTCAAGATGCTGGCGGTTCACGAATGTTACCCGGGCCACCATGTACAATGGGTTCGTTATACATTGGATCCAATTCCCGAAACCATCAAAATAGGAGCCAAGTTTGTCCCCATACTGGAGGGCACAGCCCACCGTTCTGAGCTTCTGATGCAAGAATTCTTCCCGGAAGACCCCTTTTGTTCTTTGCTTGCTGCGTATAGAAGGCACCAGACAGCTGTCAGGCTCAAAGCCGATATATATCGGCATCATCTTGGCAAGCCCGCAGAAGAATGCGCTAACCTTTACGTTCAGGAGCTTGACTTTGACAAAGGGGCTGCCCAAGGACAGGTAAAAGCACAGGAAGCCAGGCCGGGCTATTTCACTTGCTACTATTACGGTTACAGACGCCTTAGGACTTTGGAAGATATGTATAATATTGATTTCAAGACATTTACCGAGTACTTGTTCTCGGCCCAACATATAAGCCTGGGGAATTTTGAGGAATTCCTAAAGCTCAATGTGCAGGAAAAAGCACTGTACTTGACTGCTTTTCCGAGCAAGCTGTAGTTTGGGGGTAGGCTCGTTTTTAATCACTTTAAGGTGTCCTTTGTGCGGCATCGAAACTGGAGGTTCAATTGATGGATATCGACACAATCTGCTACGTTAACGGAAAACTTGTTCCAAAATCAGAAGCGACTGTCTCTTTGTACGACAGTGGCTTTCAGCACGGCGATGGCATCTATGAGGGTATACGTTGCTACGATGGCAGAGTGTTTATGCTCGACGAACACATAAAAAGGCTGTTCGAATCGGCAAAAGCTATAGACATCGATATGGGTATTACTCCTTGCGAAATGAGGGAAATAGTCTTAAAGACTATCCGCGCAAACTCAGTGCAGACTAATCTTCACATGCGTCTGCAAGTTACCCGAGGCCGCAAAATAGTGACGGGCATGAACCCCAAGCTTTCAGTTGAAGTACCCACCATCGTCATTTGCGTGGATTACAAAGAACCGATTTTCAGCAAGAAAGGCGTTCGGCTTGTCACTTCCACTTTCAAAAGGACAAGGCCCGATTTTCTGGACCCCAAAGTTCACACATGCAATCAGCTGGGGCAAATCCTCGCAAATATCGAGGCGAACAGGCAAGGCGCCGATGAAGCCATAATGCTGGACCCCAATGGGTTTGTGGCCGAAACCAACGGTACCACTTTGTTTATGGTTAAAGACGGAGTGGTTAACACACCCACCGCCGATTATATTCTCGTGGGTATCACCCGAGGAATCATCATGAAGCTGGCGAGAGACTGCGGATATCCGGTGGTCGAGAGGAACATTTCGTTGTCTGAGTTTTACAACGCCGACGAAGTTTTCATGTGCGGAACTGTAGGTGAAATCGTGCCGGTGTCTGAAATCGACCGCAAGGAAATAGGCACTTCAGTTCCGGGGTCTTGTACTCTCACCCTTATGGAAAAATACAAAGCCATGACCGATCAGTTGGGTATTCCGGTTAACTAAGAGTTAAGGGGGAGGCTGTACCAGATGGAAAGCAGTATGACTTCGTGTGATAGGGCGCTTACGTTTGAAGATTATGCAAGGGCGGAAAGGCTTCTTCCGGGAAATGTGAAGAAACTCGCTTTTCGCTTGGGAATAGCCCCTCAATGGTTAGGGCAGAGCGGAAACTTAGTTTACAGTGTGGATACGCGTCATGGCAGGCAGTTTGTGTTGGTCAATTCGAAGGCTGGGCTTAAAAGCCCGGCCTTCGACCATGTAGCCTTGGCCGCGGCGCTCACTCATGCCATAGGAAGGGCTTTCACCCACGACCAATTGCCTTTTGAAAAAGCTTCGTTTTCCCAAGATGGGGAATCTTTAGAGTTTGCTTGTGATGGGTATACCTGGAATTACAGGACGGCAACCGATGAACTCACAAAGCTGTCGCCTTTGTCGCCGAAAAATCCCGGGGAAGTCACATCGCCGGATAAGACTCAAACGGCGTTTGTTAGAGGCCATAACTTGTTCGTAAGGACCGGTTGCGGGAAAGAAGTGCAGCTCACTTCGGACGGCAGCGCCGATTTCTTTTACGCTGAACCTTTTGGTTCGCCTATAGTAGCCGCAGGTCTTTTGAAAGGCCCTATGGCTATGAATTTCCAAAGGCCCGCCATCAAGTGGTCGCCTGATTCCAAACAAATTTTGACTTACAGAATAGACGCGAAAAAAGCAAAGCAATACCACTTGCTGCAATCAGTGCCTCTTGACGGCAGCATACGCCCGAAATTATATTCGTATGTTCACGGGGGGCCGGGTGATGATGAATGTGCCCTGGCATACCCGGTAATAATCGATGTGGCAAGCAGGGCGCAGATTTCTTTGGATATTGAGCCCCAAGAACACCTATATTACGGAGCACCTGGAACCTGGACGTACTGGACAAAAGGCGACGACCCCAGAATCATCTGGATTAAGACAATGCGTGAACGAAGGTCTTTTCAGGTACTTGAAGTGGATCCCAAAACGGGAAGCACAAAGGTGCTATTTGAAGAAAATACCCCCCACAACCAGAGTTTATCTCCTGTCAAGGTTCTTGGCGACGGCCAAGAGATTCTGTGGATGTCCCAAAGAGACGGATGGATGCATTTGTATTTGTACGACGGCGAAACCGGCGCGCTCAAAAACCGTGTGACTTCCGGGCCGTTTGTTGTTAGGGATATTGAATGGGTTGACGAGAAAAACCGTGTGGTATATTTCACGGCGTGCGGCAAAGAAGAAGACCGCGACCCATATTACAGGCATTTGTACAGCGTAAATTTGGACGGAAGCGACATGAAGCTTCTTACCCCGGAGGACGCGGAACACGCCGTGAACATTTCTCCGTGCGGAGAGTTTTTCGTGGACACATACTCCAGGGTCGATTTGGCGCCCAAAACCGTGCTGCGTAAAACAGACGGAGCTTTGGTCTTGGTTTTGGAGGAAGCTGACATCGAGCTTTTGCTGGCCACGGGTTGGATATTTCCTGAGCCGTTTAAAGCCAAGGCAAGGGATGGCATAACAGATATTTACGGAGTGATTTTCAGGCCATCAAGCTTCGACCCCAAGAAATCGTACCCCGTTATTGAAGGTAATTATGCCGGGCCCCAAAGAATAAGGACGCCCAAGGCTTTTGGCGATAATGGAAGCAACGAGTTTTGGCAAGATCAAGCCACATCGGAACTTGGTTTCATCGTGGTGACAGTTGATGGCTTTGGTATGGCTTACCGGTCGCTTCCATTTCAAGATTACGCGTTTAAGAACTTGGGTGACGGTGGTTTTCCCGATCATATCACCGCCTACAGGCAACTGGCGGATCGCTATCCGTACATGGACTTAAACAGAGTGGGTATATACGGGGGTTCAGCGGGCGGATACGGCGCGGCCCGGGCCTTGTTGGCCCACCCGGACTTTTACAAGGTTGGAGTAGCATGGGCAGGTAACCATGACCACAGAATAGGCAAGGCGGGCTGGGTTGAAAGGTATATGGGAAGATATTTAGGCCCGCATTATGCCGAGCAATCCAATTGGGTGCAAGCCAAAAACCTTGTGGGAAAGCTTCTTATAATGCACGGTGAGATGGACGAAAATGTATCGCCCGCCGCTTCTCTGCGCTTGGCCAATGAGTTAATTGAGGCCAACATCGATTTTGATTTCTTGCTTCTTCCCAATGGGGTGCACGGTTCAGCCCGCACACACCCTTACGTTGTGCGGCGCAGGTGGGACTATTTCGTGCGGAATCTTCTGGGTGTGGAGCCGCCCAAAGGCTACCGTATAGACGTTTCGGGCTTGCGATAAATTTTTTTGGGGGAGATAATCTTTGAATACAACCGAGCTTATGAATATAGCTCTTGAGCTGGCTAATCTTAAAGAAAAACCGTTTGATACCGAAATTCTTGTACCCGGCGAAAACATAAAGAAGATACTCGTTGGCATTGACATGGATACCCCAGAACTGCTTTTGGCAAAGCAGTTGGGCTACGATTGCGTGGTAAGCCACCACCCCAGGAACACTTCACCCCGTTATGTGGATGTGCTCGATCATCATATTTCTAAGATGGTTGAGTGCGGTGTTCCCTATAATAGGGCGCAAAAAATCGTGGACAAAAGAAAAGCCTCAGCCCACTACAGGTGGCACACAGGCAATTCCGAACGTTCAGCGTCAGCAGCCGCGCTTCTGGGTATGCCTTTCATGTGCATTCATTCACCGGCTGACTTGATATCGGAAAAAGTGGTGCAGGACCACTTGGATGAAAGATTTGCCCACAACCCAAAGGCTACATTGCAGGAAGTGTGTGATTCGCTTCTGGATATTGAGGAATACAAAAAATCTGTGAGAAAGCCTTTGATCCGCGTCGGCTCGCCCAAAAGCTTTGCCGGGAAGATATATGTGTCCATGTCAGGCTTAACAAACCTAGGCGCTGACGCCCTTCGCGCTTACTTTGACGCCGGCATAGGCACCGTTATCCACATGCATATCCAAGAGCCCGACGCCAAGATCGCAAACGAATGGAAACTTGGCAATGTAATAATAGCGGGCCACCATCCAAGCGATTCCATTGGAATGAACAAAATCACGAAAGAATGGGAAGCCAAAGGCGCCCAAGTAACTTCCATGTCGGGGATTATAAAATGAGCAAACAAGGCGATTTGAGGGTAGATGCCTATAGCTCAATTACAGAGGCTATCGGAAGCACTCCTCTTTTGCGGCTTCACAGTTTGTCGGGGGATGCCAATAACTACGCTAAATGTGAGTTTTTAAACCCCATCAGCATTAAGGATAGGCCCGTGCTTCACATAATAAATGTAGCCGA
>CAZXSP010000046.1:0-9710 GCA_964643285.1 uncultured Eubacteriales bacterium | reverse complement strand
CGAAAAGGCGCAAAGGCCTTGTCGTCTATTGAAAACTGGAATCTGGAATCAGAAGAAAATGCCTATAGGGTCCTTATCGATGAAGAGGGCATAAAGAGCGGCGCGCTTTTCCACCCGACCCGGTTAGCCCTCACTGGCCGGACTATGGGGCCCGGCTTGTTTGAAGTTGTAGATATTTTGGGGAAAGCCGAATCGGTGGCCCGCCTAAACAAAGCGGCGGATTTGATCGACGCCAACACGTTCGCCGGACAAAAGACCGAGTGAACAAAATGCGGGTGAACCAAAGCGAGAGGGGTAGCAGTATGGAGGTACTCGAGGCCGTTCAGAAGAGGCGTAGTATTAGGAAATACACAACCAGGGAAGTCACTGATGAAACGGTGGATGCAATTATCCAATCTGCCCGTTTGGCGCCCAACGCCGGCGGTAGGGAGCCTTGGGCTTTTGTTGTCGTTCGCACGCCTGAGATAAAGAATGCCCTGGCTGAAGCCGCAAAGAAGCAAAGTTTTGTGAGCGCGGCGCCGGTTGTAATCGTTGTTTGCGCTGATCCTGACCGTTGCGGCCAAAGGTATGAGGATAGGGGCCGTACCTTGTACGTTCTGCAGGATACTGCCGCTGCAATGACAAGCATGATGCTGGCAGCCACGTCTTTGGGGCTGGGTTCATGCTGGGTTGGTGCATTTTGGGAAAGCCGGGTGAAACAGGTTTTAGATCTACCCGCTCACCTTAGGCCTGTGGCCATTCTTCCTTTAGGGTATCCCGATGAAGAGCATCCTCCCAAAAAACTTCGGCCCGAGTCAGAGGTTGTGTTCTTTAAGTAGGCTTGGGTTTCCATAGTTGACGCACCAAGAGAAAAGCTTGACAGTTGCCCGAAAAATAGGGCAATGTTATAATCTGAACTGTTCCTTATGTTGTTGGGGGATCGGCTAGTGGTAGGCCAACAGACTCTGGATCTGTCTGCGGAGGTTCGACCCCTCCTCCCCCAGCCAATAAAGGGGCCCTATCGTCTAGAGGCCTAGGACACCGCCCTCTCACGGCGGAGACAGGGGTTCGAATCCCCTTGGGGCTGCCAAAATAATAGAATTGAGGACAAAACCCGCTAAAGGCGGGTTTTATTTTGTTGATGGCCCGTGTCGCTGCCCTTTCTGTAAGCCCCTCGACATCTGCCGTCCCTTAGTCAGTCAGTTCCATGCACCTGACCTAAGTCTGAAGGACCTAGGTTAGGCGTGATCTAGGTCTGTGGGGACTAGGTCGGTCGTGATCTAGGTCTGTGGGGACTAGGTCGGGCGCGATCTAGGTCAGTGGGGACTAGGTTGGGCGCGATCTAGGTCAGTGTGGACTAGGTTGGGCGCGATCTAGGTCTGTAGGGACTAGGTCGGGCGCGATCTAGGTCTGTAGGGACTAGGTCGGGCGCGATCTAGGTCTGTGGGACCTAGGTCGGGTGCGATCGTTCTTTGTTCTGCGATTTCGGTTATAGTTTTGTGTGGTAGGTGAAGGGCAAAAAAACGATGGGAGGGTCCGCAAGTGCTAAGAACAGATGTATTTACCCCGTCTCGTTTTACCGGCCAAGGGGTCATTACACTGCGCGGCGGCAAAGTACCGTATCACACAGTCAGCGAAGACAATGTGTTCTATGACGACGAAGGAAAAGTTATTGCCTCAATTTTCTCATATTCGTATTTCCGTTCCGGTGTGGAAAACACCAAATCGCGCCCCGTCCTTTTCGCTTTTAACGGCGGCCCCGGCACTTCGTCAATGATGGTGCACGCGGGTTTCTTGAGTACAAGACGCATCAAATACAATGACAATATTGATGACGATGGAACCCCCTTACCACCGTACGAATTCTGCGACAACCAGCAATGCCTTCTGGATATTGCCGATCTAGTCATTATCGATCCGGTGGGTACCGGGTTTGGAAGATTGCTGGACGAATCCAAAAAACAAATGTTTTACGGGATTGAGGCTGACGCCGAGGCCACTTTGACTTTTATCCAAAGTTGGCTTGGCCGCTACAACCGGTGGCAGAGCCCGAAGTACATGTTGGGCGAGAGTTATGGGTGCACTCGAGTAGCCACAGCCGTGGGCCGGGGTTCTCTTGGCGGCTCTGATCGCGCTTTTAGCGTACCGTTTGATGGGGTAATCATGATAGGTAACACGGTTCGCGCAGGCAACTATTCCTTCAGAAGTAACCCTCCGGTCTACGGTACCGTTCTGGCTATTCCCAGTTTGGCCGCTGTTCATTGGTACCACAACAGTCCCTCAGAACAGACATTGGAAGACTTCGTCCTTGAAGCCAAAAGGTTTGCCGACACCGAATACTTATTGGCACTGTACAAAGGCAATTCCCTTTGTGGCGAAGCCCGCGAGGAAATAATCCAAAAGCTCATCTATTACACTGGGGTGTCCAAAGAATACCTTGTGCGCAGGGCCCTTAGGATAGACGACGGGGCATTTGGGGATATGGAATCGCGCAATGAGATCATACGACACAAAGGACGCGCTGTTTCAAACCTTGATGGACGCATCACCAGGCCTTTCTATAAACCTTTGTCTGAAGAACCCAAATGGGGATTCAGGGACGACGCGTCGCAAGGCAAATACGATCCTTTCTTTCAGTCTATTCTTTGCGGCGAAGTGTTCCCAATGCTGGGGATTAAATGGGACAGAAACTTCACGAATTCCGCTTCGGTGCAACCTTGGGAAAGGGACTACAAAGGCCAAGATACCCCGGATAGCCTGGCCACTGCTATGCGGCGTGTGCCTGGCATGCGCACTTTCTTCATCAACGGATGGTATGACCTTTGCACCCAGATTGGCGTGGTGTATTACACGCTGGATCATTCGGATATCCCAAGGGAACGCACATTCGTAAAGGGTTATCCCGCAGGCCACATGGCCTATTTGGGTGAAGACAATATTCAGGCTGTAACCGACGATATTCATACTTTCATATCTGGCGGCGACCCCACCAAATAATCTATTGACAGCCCAGGTCTACTCGGAGTAAACTCAAAATAGGTTTACACCGAGTAGACAAAATGGGGTGCAAAACTTGGCGGATTACAGGCTTGCCGAACAAGAATCCAAATTTGCCGATATTATTTGGGATAACGAACCTATCGCATCGGGCGATTTGATAGCCATTTCCCGTGACATAATGAACTGGCAAAAATCCACCACCTACACTATCTTGCGGAGATTGTGCCAACGGGGTTTGTTCAAAAACCAAGACTCAATAATCACCTCCCTTGTAAGCCGGGATGAGTTCTATTCCGGGCAAAGCCGGCAGTACGTGGAAAGGACCTTTGGCGGTTCGCTTCCCAAATTTGTGGCGGCCTTCGTTGAAGGCAGGAAACTCTCAAAAAAGCAGGCGGAAGAGTTGATTCGGTTGATCAACGAAAGCAGGGGTGGTAAATGATGGACGCAGCCTTTTTGGCTGTTCTGAACATGAGCCTAGTGGGGACGTTTGTAATCGCCATGATAACGTTGGTTCGGCCGTTTTTCAAAAAGGTCCCCAAAGTGTTTTCCTACGCCCTGTGGTCTGTGGCGGGATTCAGACTTGTTTCGCCGGTTTCTGTGAGCGGGCTTTTCAGCCTCATTCCTTTTAAGTCAACTCCCATTCCCCAAAACATAGCTATTCAGCCTGTTCCCAGGATTGACAGCGGAGTTGAGTTTTTGGACCGCGCCGTGTCTGATGTTTTACCATCTGCCCCGGTAGGCGCCAGCGTGAACCCCCTTCAAGTTTGGCTATATGCGGGCGCCGTTGTCTGGGTAGCGGGAATGGTTTGTATGATCATTTACGGTTTTGTGTCTATGCACCTTTTGAAACGACGGCTTCTTGGGGCCGAGCCCTCTGCCGATGGCGCCTACGAAGTCAGCGGCTTGGAAACACCGTTTGTCATAGGATTGTTGCGCCCCAAAATCTACATACCCAAAGGAATCCGCGGCCCGGAACGGCGCTATGTCCTATTGCACGAAGAAACGCATATTAAGCGGTTGGATCATGTTGTAAAAATGTTTGCCTACCTTGTTTTGTGCCTTCATTGGTTTAACCCTTTCGCTTGGCTGGCGTTTGCCCTTATGGGCCAGGACATGGAAATGTCCTGCGATGAGCGGGTTTTAAAGGGGCTGGGCCCCGACATTAAAAAGGAGTACTCCAAATCGTTAGTTAAAATGGCCACTCATAAACCCGCCTTCCACGGTAGTCCCTTAGCATTTGGGGAAGGCGGCGTTAAAGGAAGGGTGAAAAATGTGTTGGATTTCAAAAAGCCCTCCAGAACGGCAATAGTTGTCTCGGTGGCGGCGTTGGCGGTCCTCGTGACAGGTTGCGCCATAAACCAGGTGAGTAAAGGGACCCATATCATTCCCGTTTTAACTGTAACTACGCCAAGAAGATCATTTTCACCCTTAATGAGCAGCATGTTCGGCTTTGAGTTGGTGATCGATTCTCCCGAAACTGCCGCTGAATTTTTGTATGTTTGTGATGACGGTTCCTTTTGCGCTTACGGAGACGACAAAATTATACCAATGGGTGACAGCGTAACTACTTCAGAAACACTTTACTGGTGGCCTTTTGGAAGCGAATTAACCGAGGGGAATAGGCCGATTTCGGGCGACGCCCTCATATCCGTTACAGCGCTTGATATTGATGGAAATCCTTTGGCACACGGAAGTGCCTCAGTAAGAGAAGTTGATGGTTTCTATATTTTCGTCCGGGAATCGTCTTTGGATGAACCGGCGGACGTCATATTGGCTGAACTCGACAGCATGGGATATGAAGTAAAGGATGTACACGAGTACGGCACGAGATTTATTGAGCATTCGGAAAACACGGCGTCCCAAGAAACCGCGGTTGAAGGCAACGAAGTGGCATCGGTTTACGCGGAGTATGCGGACACTCAAGGTGAAATCCAAATTATGAACTATACTCTGCGAAGGCCTGCAGGTCAAGAGGACGTTCAATGGGTTTTCGGTGATCCAATTCCGTGGAAGGACCATGGAACGTTTTTGCGCTGGCCACAAATTCCCACCGGCGAGCCCTATTCGTCGGCGGCCAACGCGGCGAGACAATTCTACATGGAATCCGGGTATCCCGAAAGCTCAATAGTCAGTTTCTCCTCAATTCAATCCGATTTTTCTTTGGACGGGCCGGAATTTTTGGAGCAATTGAAGGATGAAACAGTGACGCTGGGTGTGGAGTTTTCGGATGACCCGGCCTCACACCCGTTACGGTTCATCGTGTTAACAAGAGAAAAAGATGGTCCATGGGAAGTAGTACAGGCTCGTCCGTAATTCCGGTATAACTGCTACGGTTGTGAGGAAAACCGTGTTACAATGGGCGCATTACAATCAAAGGGACGGTTACAAACATGGACTATATATGCACAGTTTGTGGATATGTACACAAACCGGGGACTCTTTTCGAGGATCTGCCCGAGGATTGGGTTTGCCCGATTTGCGGTGCCGTTAAGGACAGGTTCAGAAGCGTGGATGGGAAAAGCCGTACTCGCACCTATAATAACGGAGAAATTGCCGTTTTGTGGCAACCCGACAAATGTAACCACAACGGCAACTGCTGGCGCAGCCTGCCTCAAGTGTTTGACCCCAAGAAAAGACCCTGGGTACAGATTACAGGCGCTGATTCCCCCATTATTGTCAAAGTGGTCCGGCAATGCCCTACGGGTGCCCTATCCATATCGTGGGAAAAAGACTAGCGTGTAGAACATCCGCAAGGGCCGTTACGCAATCAAGCGTTCCAGCCCTTGCACACATCAACCCAATCGATAGATTCTGAGCATTGGGCCAGTTCCTGGGGAGTAAGTTCAACCGCGCTGTTCCCATCTCCGCAAGCAGGGAACACTGTGGTAAACCTTTTCAAAGAGATATCCAGATATACCCCGACGCCTTGGTTTACGCCGAACGGGCAAACGCCCCCAACATCGTGGCCAACTAAAGGTTCAACATCAAGTGGATCAAGCATTTTCGCTTTCATGCCAAACCGCGATTTGAACTTTGCGCTGTCTACTTTGGCGTCACCCGCTGTTACCACCAGGATTACCTCGCCATTACCCTTGAAAGACAGGGTCTTTGCGATTCTTTGCGGTTCGCATTCCAAAGCGTTTGCCGCCAACTCAACTGTCGCGCTTGATGCCTCAAACTGCCGCACCCTGTGCGACAGATTCCATTTTTTCAGGTGCTTCTTAGCCCTTTCAACCGACAAAAGACTTCCTCCAATTCCAAAAGCGGTTACGAGAGTTCAAACAATTCTCTGTCGAAGCTCGTCAAGAACTCGGCCCCGTTTTCCGTTATGAGCACAATGTCTTCCACTCTCAGATAGTATTCACCGGGTAGCCACACTTTTGGCTCGATTGCCATGACCATCCCGGGTTTGAGCACAAAATCTATGGAAGGTTTTATCCACGGGTTTTCATGGACATCAACCCCTATTTGGTGCCCGAGAGTACCATCAGAAAGCCTGGCCCTTAGTCTGTCGCCGTAACCCAAACGATCCATGGTAGCCTCTAGCATTTTGAACATGTCTTTTACGTTGGTTTGCCCCGGTACTAGGTTTGCCACAAGCTCGGTTTGGGCAGTCTGCAAGGCATGATAGGCCCCGACAAAGTGTGTTGGCGCAGGACCGTAATAAAAGGAGCGGCCAAAATCGGAGCAATACCCGTCAACCATGAACCCGTAATCGAACGCTACCGAAGTTCCGGGAACCAATCCCTTTTCTTGCGGATAGGTGAACGGGTTTTCCGAAGGTTCTGTACCGGATTTGACGAACAACGCTGCCGGACTGAATGATACATCATCTGCGCCCAAAGATTTACCGTAGTCAGCAAGCATTCTTTCAAGCTCAGGCTGGGTTACACCTGACTTAATGAAAGGGACCACCTTTTTCAAAGCATCACCGGCCAAAGCGGCAGCTTTACGCAAAAGTTCGATTTCACCGGGACTCTTGGTTACGCGTAACGCATCACCCAGATGGTCCGCGACAGAAATTTTGGCCTTACCGGCATCCATAGAAAGCAATTCAGATACGTAATCTCCCGCCGTTTGGTTGACGCCTATTGTGCTGCCCGAAACATGATCTTTAAGAAGCGCTTTCGTCCGGGAGGCTGAGTCAGTAATTACAGTTTCAATTTGTAGACCTTTGGCAAGGTGAGACGCGCTCTCCTCAAGGATGACCGCAGGTTCACCTTGTGAGGGCACGACCAAGAACGACAATGGTTCTTTTGGCTCATCCATACGAATCCATTTTACAGGCAACCCCGTAAAGTATTGGAAATTGGCTCCCACGCCATAAACAACACAATCAAACCCTTGTTCCCTCATGCCAGACTGAAGGCTAGCCAGCCTTTTTGAATAATCCATAACAATCCCCCTCAAGACAAAAGCTTTCTAGTTTACAAAAGGTATCTCCTTCTTCCAAAGGGTGCGTGGCAGAGTTGGGCGGTATTGGTGTAACATGGGCCCATAGTAGAAACCCAAGGCTGTTTTCGGCGTCAAACTGTACGAGAACACTACATAAGGAGACTAGCTATGCGAAAATTCATTGCACTACTAATAGCCGCTGTGTTGGTAGTTCTGCCTACGACAACAGCAAAAGCAGCACCTCCACAGTTTAGGTTGGGTAACGAAGTTCTTTGTGACAGATATCATTATTTGGTTGAAGGCAAACGTGTTGGTTTGGTGACCAACCAAAGCGGTGTCAACAGTCTTGGTGTAAGTACAATCGATGTTTTGGCTTCTGATCCCACGGTGAACCTGGCCGCTCTCTTTGGGCCGGAACACGGCATTGACGGAACTACTGCTGCAGGCGGCAATGTGGAATCGCATATTCATTCTACGCTAGGCATTCCGGTGTACAGCTTGTACGGGACAGGCGAGGCTCGGTACCCCCAAAAGGAAATGATGGAAGACCTCGATGTCATCCTTTATGACCTGCAAGATGTGGGCTCCAGAACATACACTTACATATCTACCCTGAATTATGTGATGCTGAGGGCTGCTCAGTACGGAAAACACGTTGTAGTTTTGGACAGGCCTAACCCCGTTGGATGTGAAATAGTGGAGGCCCCTGTACTGGAAGACAACTTCAAGACATTTGTCGGAGTAGATAACCTTCCCATGGCTCACGGCATGACGGTCGGGGAAATTGCGAAATTCTTCAACAGGACAATCGGCTGTGAACTGACAGTAGTGCCAATGGAGGGTTACACTCGGGATATGGTTTTCCAGGACACCGGTTTGGATTGGGTTCAAACCTCACCCAACATTCCGGATATAGACTCGGTGTTTGGGTATATGGCAACAGGGCTTGGGGAAGGCACGGGGATTCGTCAGTACGATTGTTTCAAATGGATTGGCGGCAAAGGAATCGATTCTGACACTTTTGCGGCCATGCTAAATTCAGCTAACCTTCCCGGGGTTGTTTATATTCCTGAGACTACAAAAGTCGGCGGAGGCGCGCGCCTTGAGATTACTGACTATCACGCTTTTAACCCCGCCAGATCAGGTTTGTACGCTTTGACCTTTGCCAAAGAACTTATGGATTTCGCAGTCCCCACGGGCGGTGAAACTCCCATAACCGCTTGCATGTTCGACAAAGTCATGGGAACAAACCGCTTTGGGAAATGGCTCGATGCCGGGTTAACGCCGGAACAAATAGAACTAGAATATGCTCAAGAGTTGGAAACATTTGAGCACGAACGCCAAAAGTATCTTATTTACGGCTACGCTAACCCGGGTGAACTCAGTGTCGTCGTAAACAACGTCGCGATTTTCTTTGATTCCCCTCCATACATCGATTCACAAAACCGCACCATGGTCCCTCTGAGGGCTATCAGCGAGGGCCTTGAAGCCGCTGTAGGCTGGGATCCCCTTACTTACACTGTGACAGTGGAAAGGGATGGCCTGACAGTTATCCTCACCATAGGCGATGAAGTTGCTTATGTAAACGGAGAACCGAAAGCTATGGACACGGTGCCTGTATTGAAAAATGACCGTACTATGGTGCCCATCCGTTTTGTGGCGGAGTTCCTGCAAGCTACGGTTGACTGGGACGAAGATTATCGTTTGGTGACCGTTACTCAGTAGCAATCAGATGCCGTCGTCGGTGCAGGTCTTTACCAGACGAATGAAGAAGTTGTTTCAATAACGGTACGGGGGGTTGTCGTATGATAAAGACAATGATTGTAGCCTTGGATAATTCGAGCTTTGCCGATAAAGTCATGTCACAAGCCGTAAGTCTTGCGAAGGTATTTAACGCGAAGCTTATCGGGGTGTCGGTAATAGACCACGCGGCTATGACTTGGGTGGGCGAGGCGGGGGTTATCGTGATGCCCGAGCTTATTGACGCGGCCCGTAACTCTTTTGAAAAACGGCTGGGTGATTGTGGCAGACTGGCGGAAAAAGAAGGAGTAAGCTTTGATTCGGTTATCTTGAATGGTAACCCCGCAAGCGAAATAGTAAGCTATGCCACTCAAAAGGGTGCGGATCTCATAGTCTTAGGGCATATCGGTAAGACCGCCGCCGAACAAATTCTTATGGGAAGCGTCGCCTACAAGGTGACGAACTATGCTAAGTGTTCCGTATTTATTGTGCGATAATCACATTAGCCGAGAGGACGGGCTGAATACGGAGCAAATCAGGTAACAAATGCATTGGGGGTATGGGGCGTGGACGGCTACTGGAGCGATGACAGGAAC
>CAZXSP010000045.1:0-10225 GCA_964643285.1 uncultured Eubacteriales bacterium | reverse complement strand
GCACCTGGCAGTAAACCTGAAGCTCCCGGACCTTTCTAGCCAGAAGCTGTGCATCGGCTCCTCCAAAATCCAGAATGATGACTTGATTTTTCACGCCAGAAATCCTCCTTTTGGCTGTCAAAATCCGCGCCATTGTCGGGTTTTGTTTCTGTCCGCCGGCAATTGAGTGGCAATTAGAATTCAGCGCAACAATTAACGATCATCAATGTACCACCTGCCCCAAAATTACTCAAGGCTGCTTCTTTGCGGTCTGGCATCCGTCTATCTTCGGAATATTCATCATTGCTGGAGCCGGGCTGTCGAAAAACCTAGCAGCATGCTTAACAATCTGGCAGCATGCACAGAAACCAAGCAGGTTGCCCAAAAACCCAGCAGCATGCCCGAAAATCTGGCACCTCCGAGGCTGACCTGCTGAAATTTTCGACACCTCCATCCAAAGCCGGTACAAAAACTGGGCAGATTGCACAAAAACCCGGCACCTCCATGCCTCGCCTACAAACATACCCGGCACAAAATCCTCTGCCTGAGGGCCTTCATCCAAGACAGGAAAACTCCGTGGCTCCAGTGAATCTTATAGCGAAGATAGGAGGATGCCTATGTGTTCCAATGAAAACAAACGGCCCTTGAATGCTAGGGATCTTTGGTCTTTTACCTTTGTGGGCGACCCTGTACTATCCAAAGACGGCCGACGTCTTGTCTGGACGCAAACTACAATCAACGGCGAGGAAAACCGATACGAATCCGCCTTGTATCTCGCCTTGAGAAACAACGAGAAAGCTTTTGGCGAGGCAAAACGGCTCACCTACGGAAAAAGCCCTGACGGAAAAGGCGCTATGGATCGCTCTCCCCGTTTTTCACCGGATGGAACCCGGTTGGCTTTTATATCAAACAGAAGCGGCACAGCACAGCTTTGGCTTTTGGACATGGCCGATGGCGGCGAGGCACGGCAAGTCACTAATTTGGCCGACAGTATATCCCAAATCGCCTGGTCGCCTGACAATCGGCATGTCGCATACATATCAAAAAAGCCGAAACCAACAGAGGAGCCCAACGGCGAGATTCGCACCGATCGCGACGTCACAGTCATAACAAAACTGAGATACAAAGCAAACGGGGTGCCCGGGGTGGTAGATCCCAGACCCTCCCACGTGTACATGATCAATGTGGACGATGGCAAAGTAAAACAACTCACTTGCGGCGACTACTCGGATTCGGAACCTGCTTTTTCCCCGACCGGTGACACAGTCGCCTTCGTTTCTTGCCGAAAGATCGACAGGGAACTAAACATGATACCTGACCTTTGGACAGTTTCAGTTGAAGGAGGAGAGCCCAAAAAGCTTACAGATGGTAAAGGGCCCATCCGAACCCCTGCATATTCGCCGGATGGACAATGGATAGCAGTATTGGGTCATGAATCCGGTGAAGACAGCGTGCAAAGCACCGAAGTGATGGTTGTTCCGGCATCTGGCGGCCCGGTCAGACATCTTTGGGGAGATTTTCGGTACAGCGTGGGCTGCGGCATAACCAACGACGTCCGATCGGATGGGGGCAGCGTGGGCCCGTACTGGGACAAAGATAGCCAAAACCTATACTTCATCGCGTCTTACAGGGGGTACTCGGGAATCTACAGAGTGAATCTAGAAAGCCCGGGGGTCGAGCTCGTGGGCGGCGCCCTTCCCGACAACATCCAAGCTTGCCCGCAGTTTCCGCCTGTCGTGGTGTCCTTGGCAACAGCCGATCTCGGCTCGGGTCAGGTCATTTTCGCGTTTCATGGCGGAACACCTCTAAATCCCGGGGACATATTCGCTGTTCAGACCCATAATGGCGCCTGCGCTCCTATAGATTCCACTTGTGCCCTTCAACAAGTCACGCGCGTAAATGAAAAGGTTCTGTCGGAAATCGATTTGGTGGCCCCGGAAGCTTTCACTTTCAAAGCAAAAGACGGATTGCAGCTCGACGGGTGGATGATGAAACCGACGTCTTTTAAGGAAGGCGCCCAGCACCCTGCCGTCTTGGAAATTCACGGAGGCCCGCAATCCGCTTACGGAGAAGCTTTCTATTTCGAATTTCAGCTTCTGGCTTCTAGCGGTTACGGCGTCTTCTACTCAAACCCCCGGGGCAGCTCGAATTATGGGCCGGATTTCGCCGCCAAAGTAATAGGTGACTGGGGCGGAATGGACTACCAAGACATCATGTCCCTTAAGGACTACATGGATGAAGTGCCTTGGGTAGACAAATATAGGACATATGTAACCGGCGGGAGCTACGGGGGTTACATGACAAATTGGATCGTGGGCCACACCGACCGTTTCAAAGCCGCAGTGACCCAACGGAGCATCAGCAATATGTACACCAAATACGGGTGCAGCGATATCGGCTGGTACGCCAACAAAAAAGGAATGGGCGGACGCGACCTGTGGGACGACGAGGAATTCATCATGGCAAGGTCGCCCATTCGTTATGCCCCGTCAGTAAGAATTCCGCTTCTAATAATTCACAGCGAACAAGACTATCGATGCCCCCTTGAACAAGCTGAACAATGGTATGTCGCCTTAAAACGGTTGGGCAAAGAAGTGGAGTTTGTGAAGTTCAAAAACGAGAACCACGAGCTTTCAAGGTCGGGAAAACCTTGGAACAGGGTAGAACGCCTGGAAAAAATCGTGGGATGGTTTGACAGGCATCCTTGACCTCTAACCCCGGGCATTAACTGCTAAATATGCAAACCCCCGGCGCCTCTTCAAAATGAGGACCGGGGGTTTTGTTTGTACCGCGCATCTTGGCGCTAAAGCGACACGGAAGCAAGACCGCTTTCTGCTTTTTCTTTCTTTCGGAACGCTCTCCAGTAGACGAAGCTTGCCAAAAGATACAGCGCTGCTGTAAAGAAGTACGGAATCTCGTACCCAAGCCGCGCCATCATCACTCCGGCCACCGCCGCGCTTATCGATCTTGACACATTATCCGATATCCGCATCAAGCTTGACATTTTGCCGCGCCTTGAGGCGTCGATTATCTCCATAGAAAAGTTGGATGCCACAGGGCTTGACATGTTCATAAGAGAAGAACGCATGAAAAGCGCCATGGTGACCAGGTATATGTTGGGGGGAAGCGCTATCAGAAGCAGAAATGGAATTGACGCTATCTGAGTGCCCACAACAGTGGCAACCTTGCCGTAGCGATTGGCCAATATAGGCGCCATGAGTGCCGCCAAAGCCGTTGCTCCTTGGCTTAGGGACAAGATGAAGCCAACAGAAGCGGTATCCACATGAAGCTTCTGCGATAAAAACACATTGAAGAAAGGAATGACAAGCCCCGCGCCAAAGCCTATCACTAAGTTATAAAGAAGAAGGTTTTGTATATCGCGCTCTTTTGCGGTGCTCACCAGAGACGAGAACTCTGCCCATATCTCGCGCCGCCTGGCCTCCTTTTTGGTTAAGGGGCCGTCCGCTCCTGAGGTTTGAAGGCTTTCTCCTTGGCCCAAAAGACTCGCGCTTTTGCTTTCTTTTATCTGAAACGCAGGTATGACGCCCGCAAAAGTAACCAAAGAGAACACGACCAAAGAAAATTTAAAAGCGGGCACAGTGCCCCAAGATGCTACTTGTTTGGGCAAAAACCCGCCCAACATGCTGCCGATCATGCTCACAAACATCGATAGCGAAAAGTTGACGCCGAAGAGCCTCGCCCTGTCGTCGGCCGAGCTGGATTCGGCCATGAGAGGCGCCCCGGACGTAGCCTGGCACACTTGGGCTACACCCACTATGCAGGAGAACAATATCATCATGCCGGGTGAAGAGAACAAAGCCATGCCCAAATAGCCTACAGTGGTCAAAAGGCCCGCCGCGACCAGCACGGGTTTTCGCCCTATTCGGTCTGAAATCATGCCCGCGGGAATGGCTCCAATTGCCGCCGCCATCATTCTAGCTGACAAAATGGTTCCCAAAATCGTTTCGTCGAACCCTAAAGCCAAAATGTATAATCCTTGCATAACCCCGAAAGCGCCTTGGGCTAAAGAACTCATAGAGACAGTGGCAAGGTACAAGTTGGCGTTCCTTTGGAACCCGAATATCTTGGATTTACGCGTATTTTCCACGTTTTCTGTCCCTTATCTTGTTATGGTCATTACGTGTTACATTTTTAAGGTTTTATAATACCCCCAACTCCTTTCCAACTTTGCCGAAGGTTTCCACGGCGAAATCAAGATCGGATTTTTGGTGAATGGCCGATAACATACAACGGATCCTGGCTTTGCCCGGGGCCACGGTGGGGAATTTTATAGCAGAGGCAAAGATATTTCTTGAAAACAGCTCTTTGGAGAATTGCGACGCTACTTTTTCGTCACCGAGCATCACCGGGGTTATTGGAGTTTCAGTCTTTCCTGTATCAAAACCGGCTTCGTTTAGGCCTTTTCGGAAATATGCGGCGTTATCCCAAAGCTTTTTCACAAGTTCGTCGCTTTCCAGCAAAACATCCACAGCCGCCAAGGAAGCCGCCGTATCAGCAGGCGTGAGACCCGTGCTAAATAAAAATGGCCTTCCGCGTTGTTTCATGTAATCGATGAGCACTTGGCTCCCAGTGACGTATCCTCCCATGACCCCAAAGGCTTTGGAAAGGGTGCCAACCTCAACGTCTACTTTTTCTTCCAAACCGAAATGGTTAACTATGCCCCGCCCGCTGTCACCCAAAACACCTTCACCGTGGGCATCGTCCACCATTATTATGGCGCCGAATTTGTCCGCCACATCTACTATTTGAGGAAGCGGCGCTATATCCCCGTCCATGCTGAACACGCCGTCGGTCACAACCAGCATTCGCCGGGCGGTTGGCGCCAATTGGGACATTTTTTCATCCAAATCTTTGGCATTATTGTGAGCATACCGCACAACCTTGGCCTTGGACAGCTTACAACCATCTATTATGCTTGCGTGATTCAATTCGTCGCTGAAAATCAGGTCGCCCTCTCCCGCAAGAGTCGGAATAACCGCCAAGTTGGCCGTGAAGCCCGCTTGCAGCACCAAACAAGCGGGGGCGTGTTTGAACGACGCAAGTTTTTCTTCCAGTTCCAGATGAATTCTTTGGGTGCCGGAAATAGAACGCACTGCGCCCGGTCCCACTCCGTACAAATCAATGGCCCTTTTCGAAGCTTCCTTTATGATGGGCATGTTGGCAAATCCCAAATAGTTGTTGGAACACAAGTTCAGGAATTTGGCTCCGTCAACCACAAACCACGCGCCTTGGGGCCCTTCAATGGTTCGAATAGGATTCAGAAGGCCTTGACCCTCTAAAGATTGGAGCTCTTGCGCCAAAAAATCCAGTTTGGCCATTACTTTATTCCTCCCGGGTAAAGAATCACTTTTCCGCAATTTCCGGATGTCATAAGATCCATGCCCTTTTCGTAATCCTCAAGATTCATCCTATGGGTAACCATAGGCTCGAGATTAAGCTGGCCCGATTTCAATAACTCCCTGGCGGTAAGCCAGGTATCCCAAATTCTTCTGCCTGTAATGCCCTGGAGTGTTATGCCCCGCATTACCACGTCGTCGGAAAAATTGACCGTCAAGGGCTTGGCAGGAAGACCCAAAAGCGCTATCCTGCCGCCGGGCCTCACAATTTTGAGCATTTGGCCGTACACAGGGGCCGCTCCGGACATTTCAAGCACAACGTCCACGCCCACCCCCGAAGTAGCATCCAAAATGGCGGCTACAGGGTCGTCTTTTGTGGAGTCTATAGTGAGATCTGCGCCCATCTGTTTGGCTAGCCCCAAACGATAGCTGTTGACGTCGGTTGCCGCCAGAAAGGAAGCTCCGCATGCTTTGGCGACCCCTATAGCCATAAGACCAATGGGGCCTGAGCCCAGGACAGCGAAGGTTTTGCCCCTGGTTTCACCCGATAGGACAGTGTGCACCGCGTTACCCAAGGGCTCCTGGATAGACGCAATATCGGGTGGAAGCTCGGGATCATTGTGCCATATGTTTTCTTGGGGCACCGCGATGTATTTGGCAAAACACCCGTCTGTATCTACTCCCAAAATGACGGTATTTTGGCAAACATGTTTCTCGCCTAGCATACATTGAACGCAATGACCGCACACAATATGTGTTTCAGCAGATACGTAGTCGCCTATTTTAAGGTCTTTAACCCCTTCTCCCAAGGCCACAATGTTGCCCGCAAATTCGTGCCCCATTATCCGAGGCGGCTTAATGCGATTTTGCGCCCATTCATTCCAAATATAAATGTGGTGGTCGGTTCCGCAAATTGATGTGGCAAAAACCTCGACGACCACTTGCCCCGGAGCCGGACTGGGCTCGGGTACATCCACAAGAATCGCGCCGTACGCCGGTTCTTTCTTCATTACGGCTTTCATCCGATTACCTCCCGCGGTCAAGAATTAAATTTTGGCGTTCCTGCATTAAGTTCTACAAAAACACCCGCCTCACCTTCAAAATGCATAGGATTTTCTTCAATTGCCGCCGATTTGATGGAAAGTAAGCTTGACATTAAGATTCCTACCCATTACGATTCTAATGGAAAGCAACCTTTACATCTGTCAGAAAGGAGTTATGGTTTGAAGAACTATCTTGAAAGAATAAGAAAACTGCACGGACTTACTCAAGACGAACTGGCTGAAAAGCTGGAAGTTTCCAGGCAGACCATAAGCTCTTTGGAGAACGGGCGGTATAACCCTTCGGTCATTTTGGCCTTCAAAATAGCAAAGTTTTTCGGTAAGAAAATAGAAGACATTTTTATTTATGAGGTGGAAGACTAATGGCGAGGATAAAAACAAAAAAAGGCTACGTGATACTAACCATCATTGGCCTAGTCGTTATGGGGTCGGGCGTAGTTGCCGAAGTATTCCTAGGGGATTCACGCTATTTGGGCTTCGCCTCGGGTTTGGGATCTGCAGGGGCCGCCTTGGGCGCCATGAATCTGATCCTTCTCAACAGAAAGCCTGAAACCATAAGGCAACAGGAAATAAACGATAAAGACGAAAGGCTCATACAAATAAGAGAGAAATCGGCGTATAGCACATTCTTCATCACACTTTTCGGCATGGCCGCGCTTGAAGTGGTGTTTCTTTTCACTGACTCTTTGACGTCGTGTATTCTGGTTATCGGCTTAATGGCTGTCCATGTGGTCAGTTTTTTTGGTTTCTTAAACTATTACAGCCAAAGGCTCTAACACTAGTCTTTGGTGTAAAACACGACTACATCGCCGTCGTGCAGAACATGATCCCTTGGGACCATTTGCCCGTCAAACACGCCGTGACCCCAAACACGGGCATACCTGAGGTTATCTGCAATGTCTTTGTGAACATCCCTGGCGGCCTCTATCACTGTTTCGCCCTTGTTGAGCACAAACGGTTGATTGAAGTCAGGCTTCTTACCAGGGGCATGTGTATAAACGCGGATTTTACCTAACACCTGAAAAAACATTCTTCGGCTTAACTCTTCCAAACCTTCTCCTGTCACCGAAGAGCAGGGGATTATATCTACGCCTTCTTGGCATATTTCACGCAAGAGTTCCAGTCTGTCCAAAGCGCCAGGCAGGTCAGATTTCGTGGCGGCAATGATAGCCTTCTTTTCGGTGAAATCGCGCTCGCCGTGATTCTTCACCCTTACGTTGTTAGCGTCCAAAAATGCCATGAAGTCTTCGTATTCGGATAAAACATCATCGCTCCCCAGATTCATCACCACGAGAAGCCCGTCAGACAGGCGAAATAACCCCCACATCCAACTTTGGGCCATCTCGGGCGCCGTAGCCGGCATATCAATCAGCTGAATCTGCACGTTTTCCCATTGCACCATGCCGGGGAGGGGAACCCTTGTGGCAAAAGGGTAATCGGTCACTTCGGGTTGGGCCCTGGTCATGGATGCCACCAGCATCGATTTGCCCGAATTCCCGGGACCCGCAAGTGTTATTTGGCCGGCGCCTTCTTTGTCTATTTGAAAAGCGTTTCTCCTTCTCGCGCCGCCGGACCCGCTTTTGGAGCTATCTCTAAGCTTCGCGAGCCGCTTTTTTATGTTGCCCTGCATTTTCTCGGTGCCTTTGTGTTTGGGGATGGTAGCCATCATTTCTTCTAAAGCCGAAAGCCGCTCTTGGTCGGTCAGGGCTTCCCTGTAACGGGCTTCAGCAGCAAGATATAAAGGGCCTAAGTTCGCCGGCATGGCCTTCACCTCTTCTCGCATAATACTTTACTGGTCAAAACAAATTGCCGCAACCAAAGGGAAACAGCGTGGCGTCAGTTTGGAAGCAGATAATCCCGGCCGCGGGATTCCAAGTATTCTTGCCAATCCACTTTTACCGTTTTGCCGGGGGTCAAAAAGGCAATGAATACGTCTTGCACTGTTTTCCCCAATATGTTTTGGGCCGCCAGTGCGTACAGCGATACCTGGGGCGTATATCTGCGTACCGCCGCCATTAAATCGTCCGAAAAAACCGCGTCTGTTTTGTAATCGACAATGGTTAAGCCGTGGCTTTCTTCCAGTATCAGGTCGATAACACCTTGAACCAAAACACTGTCTGCTTCTGCCACTGGCAGTTTCATGGTGAAAGGCACTTCACGCCTGGTTTTCTGAGCATGCAAAGAAAGTTTTAAGCCCAACTCTGATTTGAAAAAACGGGCAATCAAATAGACGTCGGAAGAAGACAAAGGGGTTTCCAGGAAACCATTCTCATACAGCCCTTGAGCCTCTTTTACGATGTCTTCCCTGTTGGAAGCTTTGGCGAAATCTATTTTGGATAATACCGTGTGCACGGCAATTCCTCGTTTTATGCCGCGGTTGTGCAGGTTTTCGCCGGAAAAGCCCAACCTCGTAACGGGTCTGGGAACATATCGCCAATCGTCATCTTGGTCGCCCATTTCCATTCTTCTTTTTAACTCACCCACGCTAATCTTGGCTCTGGTAGATGTCATTTCGGAAAAAGGATACTCCCAGCTCAGCCTTCGTTCTACCTCGCGGTATACTCGGGGGTCCGCGGAAACCGGCAGGTTTCCCGAAACTATATCGCCGATCTTCAAAGATTCCGTCCGATTCTCCTGAGCAGGCAACGGAATCTCTGCCCCGTCATTACCGCCCCATATCTTGACAGCGATATGCTCAACCGCGTCCCCGCGTAATGCGACGGGGCACAGCCAATCCAAGTAAGTTCCGGCGGCCGAGATTTCCGGCTGCCGCTCCTGCCACCTTTCCACACACCCTTGTAGCTTTCGCGCCGAGCCAACCAACAACAGTTTTTCTTTGGCCCGAGTTAAAGCCACATAAAGCACTCTCATTTCTTCCGCAAGATTTTCTCGGCGTATCTTAGAGCGAATAGCCTCGTGTGCTAACGACGGGTATCTCAATCTGCCGTCTTCTGCGGGGTCACAATACAAAGCGCCAATGCCAAGATCTTTGTGGAACAGCACATCGGAACGGATGTCTTCGATGTTAAACTTCTTCCCCAGATCTATTACGAAAACCACAGGAAACTCCAGCCCTTTGGCTTTGTGGATTGACAGAATCCTTACTGCGTCCTCCTTGTCGCCCAGGGCTCTGGCAGTAGCCAAGTCTCCTTTTGAGTTTTGAAGTTTTTCCACAAACCGAAGGAATCTGAACAACCCGTGATGCCCAAAAGTATCAAACTGCCTTGCCCTGTCGCAGAGAGCCCGCAAGTTTGCCTGCCGTTGGGCGCCGCCTGGTAGGCCCCCCACAAAATCCTCATAGCCGGTTTCCCTGAGGATAGACCAAAGCACTTCAGCCAAAGGCTTACGTCTTGCCATGGTACGCCATTTTTCAAGTGTGTCCACGAATGTATCTACCCTGCTGTCGATATTGACATAGTCCTTGACAGCATCGTAGAAAGAACCTTCGGGATGTCTGCCTCTTATAAGTGCCAGGTCCTCGGCGGAAAGTCCCGCCACGGGAGAACGCAAAACCGCCGCCAACGGAATGTCCTGGCGGGGATTATCGATAATCGACAAGATAGATAAAGCAAGCTCTACCTCTCGCGCTTGGAAATACCCGGTGGAAGTATCGGCGTGGGCCGGTATGCCAAACTGGCTTAAAACCTCCAAAACAGCTGTAGCCCTGTCTTTGGTTGCGCGCATAAGAACAGCTATATCGCGATAAGTGCATTTGCGCTCAATTTTATTTTTCGCGTCCCAAACGAGAAGAGGGGTATCTCCCGCTACCATTTGTTTTATCCTTTGGGCGACAATAAGCGCTTCCTTCTCGATGGCTTCATAATCTTC
>CAZXSP010000044.1:0-10414 GCA_964643285.1 uncultured Eubacteriales bacterium | reverse complement strand
TGAGGTCCAGTAGCCCCACCTGGTCGCTTTGTTATGAACGCCAAAGACTGGCAGAGACGGTGGATTACATAATGCTCATGGCGTATGACCAATACGGGGCGGGGTCGAGCAAGGCGGGGCCCAATGCTGCTTTACCCTGGACTGAATGGGCCATAAAAACCAGCCTGGAGGAAATACCCAACCACAAACTCGTGCTTGGAATACCTTTTTATTCAAGACTGTGGGAAGAGACCAAATCCGGCGGGAAAACCACGGTGACTCAAAGGGCCTTGGGGATGGATGCGGTTTCGGACTGGTTACGAACACAAAATGTTTCAACTCGATTGGATGATGCCACAGGAATGGACTACGCCCAATTGGAGTTGGGTGAGAGCACCTACAGGATTTGGATAGAAAATGCAGAATCAATTAGGAAACGGCTACTGTTAGCAGATACCTACGAGTTGGCAGGAGTGGCGGCGTGGAGCCGCAGGTTTGCGGACCAAGATACGTGGGAAGTAATGGGGCAGTTTTTACAACAAGATTGGGGAGGGTAACCACTTGAGTACGGAGGAGATAGAAAAAGGCGGAGTGTTCACTGATGCCGCGATCGACGAAATAGCCGAAGAACTGTCCGACTTGAGCTACAAAGTATGGGAGTTTGCTGAAGTAGGCCTTTTGGAAGAAAAATCGGCGCAAGCCGAATCTGAATATCTTTTGGGGCACGGGTTCCGCGTTGAATCCAACGTTGGCGGGATGCCTACGGCGTTTGTGGCCGAATGGGGACAGGGTAAACCTGTATTCGGTTTCTTGGGAGAGTTTGACGCTTTGGCGGGCCTTTCGCAGCAGGTTGCGCCTGAACAAAAACCGCTTGTCCCCGGGGCTCCGGGACACGGCTGCGGACACAATTTGTTGGGCGTAGGGGCCTTGGGCTCGGCTATAGCGCTTAAGCGCTATTTTGAGAAACACAACTTGCCCGGCACTGTAAGATACTACGGCTGTCCCGCAGAAGAAACTTTGTGCGGCAAAGTGTTCATGGCCAGAGCAGGCGTTTTTGACGATTTGGATGCGGCTATCACTTGGCACGGCGGCCAACATAACAGCGTGCAAATGGGATCTTCCAACGGGGTCAATTCGGCAAAGTTCATCTTCCACGGAAAGACAGCCCATGCGGCGGGTGATCCACACAACGGAAGATCCGCCTTGGATGCCGTGGAGCTTATGAACGTGGGCGCAAACTATCTGCGAGAGCACGTGATTCCCGCGGCAAGGCTACACTATGTCATTACTGACGGAGGCGGGCAACCCAACGTTGTCCCGGCGAGAGCTGAAGTTTGGTACTACGTCAGGGCCCCACACCGAAGCCAAGTTGTAGATATCTACGACAGATTGGTTGATGTGGCCAAGGGCGCGGCGCTTATGACGGGGACAAGTTTTGAAATTCAGTTCCTCGCAGGCTGCTACGATGTGCTGCCCAACCATGCTTTTTCGAAGATTGCCCTGGAGCAACTCAAAGAGGTAGGCGGTCCCGTTCTTTCCCCCGAAGAGGCTAAGTTCGCAGAAGAAATAGCCGAAAGTTTCGACAAAAAGCAAAAGGAACAAGGCCTCAGGGCTATGGGCGCCCCCAAGGAGCTTTTTGAACAGGTGGTAAATACGACGGTCATAGAGCCTCAAGATAACGGCAAAACCATGGCAGGGTCTACCGATGTGGGTGATGTAAGTTGGAACGCCCCCACTGTTCAAATAGGAACTGCTTGTTGGCCAATAGGTACACCCGGGCACTCTTGGCAGGTAACTGCCTGTTCGGGACATTCTTTGGGCGTCAAAGGCATGATAGTAGCCGCAAAGGCCATGGCAAGAACCGCAGTGGTCCTGTCCCACGATGACCAGGCACTAAAGGAAATTTGGGCGGAATTCAGAGAGAGATTGGGTGACGAAAAATACGTAACGCCTGTTCCCGAAGGCGTAGAGCCTCCTTTGGAACAGTTTAAATAAAGGTGAACAAAGAGGGGGTTCTTTTCGTCACACACCTAAAACCGGTTGCGTCGAACATTAGCACAAGCTGTTACAATATATGAAAACATGATGGGAGAACCCTCAATGTCGCAAAATACCGAACCACGCCACGAAACTGTCTCGGGTGTGGCTATCAGATCCACCAGGAAAAAAAGACACTCCAAAGCTCTTTATTGGGTATTAAGCGTATTAGTAGTGGCGGCTTTAGGGGCGGGGGTATACTTTAAGGTTTTTGACCTCGGGCTTTTTCATACTGATCCGGATATCGGTAAAGACCCCGGCGATATCGCGGGAGAAACTCAGAATCCCCCCGATGAGGCCGCTATTCTGTTGGAAAGGGGCCTTAATGCGAGAGGTGTGTATCTTACAATTGCCGCCGCCGGAACGCAGCCCAAAATGGCCCAAGTGGTGTCTTTTGTGAGGAACAATCCCGGACTTAATGCCATCGTCGCAGATGTCAAAGATAATAACGGGCAGGTTCCGTGCAGCCCGCCTTCCGGAGTGCCTTCCAAGGCAGCTTCATACAACCATTTTCCTGTTCTCGTAGAGGAACTGAGGCGTCAAGGCTACTACATGATCGCCCGAATAGTCGCCTTTCAAGATCCGTATATAGCCACAACCCAACCGGAACTCGCCATAAGGAAAACCGACGGCAGTCTGTGGAAAGACCGCGACGGGCGGCTTTGGCTTAACCCGTATGACCAAAGGAATTGGGAGCATGTGAAGAACACGGCGCTGTGGGCTGTGGACATGGGTTTTCATGAGATCCAGCTGGATTACGTCAGGTTCCCTGACAGCGCGGCCGGCATAGAGTCTTCTGTTCTTGTGCCCGGCGTTGAAAATTTCAGCAATCGGGGACAAGCTATCTCCGAATTCCTCGACTATATGTATCAGGAGCTTGAGGGAAAGGCCCTTCTGGCGGCAGACATTTTCGGTTTCACCACCATAGCGGTGGACGACATGGGCATCGGCCAGAAACTGGAAGAGATATCCGACAGTGTCGATGTGATTAGCCCTATGGTGTATCCGTCACACTATTACAATGCGGGTATATATGGTTTTGAAGTGCCCGAAGCGCATCCCTACGAAGTCGTGGGGAACGCCATGGACGAAGCTTTTGAACGAACCGATGGACTAAAAGTTCGGATTATAAGGCCATGGGTGCAGGATTTTTCCATGAGAATCCGCTACGGGGTTGCAGAGGTGCAAGCCCAGATAGACGCTTTGTTTGACCGCGGCATCAACACTTTTATGCTTTGGAACCCATCAAACGTGTATACCAACGGTGTAAATTACGAGCCTGCCGAAAGCTAGCTTCGGCAGGCCGTTTTGTCCTGGTTTTCTATCTTGAAGGAGTGTAGTTAGGGGCTTCTTTGGTGATATAGACGTCGTGAGGATGGCTCTCTCTCAAACCGGATCCTGTAATCCTTATGAGCTTGGCCTTTTTGTGCAGATTTTCTATATCGGCACATCCGCAGTATCCCATTCCTGCTCTAAGACCGCCCATGAGCTGGTAAATAGTCTCCGACACGGGGCCTTTGTAGGGCACTCTGCCTTCGATACCTTCGGGGACCAGTTTAGAGCTGGGCTCTTGGAAATACCTATCGGAGGCCGCGCCGTCTTTCATGGCCCCGATAGAGCCCATTCCCCTGTACACCTTGAAACTGCGCCCTTGCCAAATCTCCATCTCTCCGGGGCTTTCGTCTGTGCCTGCCAGAAGGCCGCCCAGCATGACTGCGTCGGCTCCCGCGGCTAAAGCTTTTCCGATGTCGCCCGAATATTTCACGCCGCCGTCAGCTATGACAGGGATGCCTTGCTCTTTTGCCGCCATAGCTGCGTTGAAAATCGCTGTGATTTGGGGAACGCCGGCGCCCGAGATGACCCTTGTGGTGCAAATTGACCCCGGTCCGACGCCTACTTTTATACAATCCGCGCCCCTTCGGATAAGTTCTTTCGCCCCTTCTCCCGTAGCTACGTTGCCCGCGACTACAGTCTTTTCGGGGTATTTCTCTTTAATGGCGGAAACGCTGTCAAGTACGCCTTTGGAATGTCCATGGGCGCTGTCAACAACCAAAACATCCACTCCGGCATCCACCAAAGCCTTGACACGGTCCATATAACCCGCGCCCACGCAGGCGCCGGCCAAAAGCCGCCCGTGATCGTCTTTGGAGGCATTGGGGTACATACGCGTTTTTTCAATATCTTTTAAAGTAATAAGGCCTTTTAGGTGAAAATGGGTATCCACTAGGGGAAGTTTTTCGATCTTGTGTTTTGCCATGATTCGTTTTGCTTCTTCTAACGAAGTGCCCACAGGCGCTGTAATAAGACCTTCTTTGGTCATGACTTCGTCGATGGATTTTGTGTGGTCTTCCTCGAACCTTATGTCACGGTTTGTAATGATCCCTACGAGTAGATCTCCAACTACCACGGGCACACCGGATATATGGTATTTGGCCATGACCGAAAGCGCGTCTTCCACAGATTTGTCTGGAGCGAGAAAGATGGGGTCAACAATGATGCCGTGCTCCGACCTTTTGACTTTGTCCACCTCTTGGGCTTGCCTTTCTATGGACATGTTGCGGTGGATAATACCCAAGCCGCCTTCTCTCGCCATAGAAATAGCCATCCTGCTTTCGGTGACTGTGTCCATGGCGGAGCTTAACAAAGGAATTCCAAGTTTTATGGTGGCTGAAAGGTGGGTTGCTACGTTTATTTCTCGGGGTAAGACCTCTGAATAGTCTGGCACTAACAGAACATCGTCAAAGGAAAGACCTTCCTGTAAAAATTTATCTTCCTTATTCACGTCAAATGCCCCCTGAAACTTTTTTCGAGTGTAACACTACACCAATTGTGTGGCAACTACATAATTGTCCATCTTCAAAACGGACAAAAGGACTAGGCCCCGGCTTTGTGGACGGGGTTAACCTGTACAAAGTAGAATGAGTTAGGAGGGGTTTTCTTGAGGGCCGTAGTAACCGATGCCAGGTTGAGATTTGCTGTAAGCGCGATACGGTCTTTGGGCGAGGCCGGCATACCTGTGGTGGCAGCTGAGGCAAAAGGTGCCAGAAGAGTCATAGGTTACTACTCCAAATACACTCATGCCAGATTAAGACTGGGGGCAAGCGCTTTAGAAAGGCCCTCGCAACAGGATCTGCAGGCTATCTTTGACGCGGCGGGCGACCACGGAGTAATCGTGCCCGTATTTACGCCAATGGTGGAGCTTTTATCGCAATATGCGGAGAATACGCCCCTTACTCGCGGCCCGAGTTTTTTGGTTCCTCCACTGTCGTCATTTCGCGTGGCAAGCGACAAAGCCCAATGTCACGTTTTTGCGGAAAAACTGGGTGTGCCTGTGCCCTCGACAGCTTTCACATGGGAAAGCTTTGAAAAAAAGGCACAACACTTCACATATCCTGTCATTTTGAAATATAGGCTGGGAGAAAAGCTGCGCCTTCCGGTAGAAAAACGCTACACAATAGTCGGTGGCCCGGAAGAAGCACTGTTCAGGTATAGGCAAATGGATGCGATACAAAAGGACCCCGTGGCTCAGGAATATATCCCAGGTGAAGACTATGGCGCGGCGTTTTTGTACGATGGCCAATCGCGATTTGTGGCCGCATTCACTTACAAGAGTGTACGGCAACGCCCCAAAAAAGCAGGACCTACTGTATTCTGCGTGTCGGAAACCCGTGAGGAGTTGGTGGCGTACGGGCACAAAATCCTGTCCGCTCTGAAATGGCGCGGTATGGCCATGCTTGATTTCAGAAAAGGCCCCCACGGCCAATACAGGTTTCTTGAGATCAATCCGAGATTATGGGGAAGCTTGGCTTTATCCATCCTAGCCGGGGTCGATTTCCCTTACCTTTATTACAGATGTTGTATAGGTGAGGCGCTTGGGGTCCCACCGGACCGGCCGCTGCCGATTTTCCAAAAAGACGGCGTAAAGATGCGTTTCTTCCCCAATGATTTTTTGTCTTTACCCCAATACGCACGCGAACAAAAAAATAAAACAGCTTATCTTGTCGGGGAAAGCTTAAGACTTTTGAACCCGGGTCTAAAAGACGGGCTTTTGAGCTTGTCGGACCCCATGCCCGGATTAGTTTATTTGGTGGGAGGGGTGTTATCTTCACATGATAGGGCCTAGAGAGATTTATCGGAAAATCAAAACTTACAGACATTCAAGACGCATTCACGCGACAAGACGCGTAGACAAAGTGGCCCCTATACCCGGTAAGAGGGTGGCGGCTATAACTTTCGACGACGGCCCTTGCGCGGGGCCGGCCAAACCCAGTATGGCTCCGGTCACTCAAAGCATACTTAAAACACTTTCAGACTACGATGCCAAAGGTACTTTCGACATCATTGGCACAACTACCCTGAAGTATCCGGACAGGAGAGGGCAAAAGGGCGGCCCGTATTGGAATGGTATAAAGTACGACCATTATCCTGAGTTTGGCGAAGATAGGCTGGCCGGGGCGGTCAATCAGCTTGATTTGGTGAAACAAATGATTGAAGAAGGACATGAGCTTTCAAACCACGGGTTCACACACGCGCCTTTTGGCCCCTGCAAATATCCTTATGCTTCCAGGAAGTATCTTTCGGGATACGACGCCGTGCTTTGGGAGCTGGAAGCTCTTCATCAGTTTGTGTTTCAGGAGACAGGCCTCAAGATGCGCCTGGGGCGTCCCGCTCACTATATAGATAAAACAGCCGATGGCCGCGATGCCTATGACGCCTACAGAGTCCTCGGGTACGTATACATGGGGGCTTCTTTTGACGGCGGAGGGTGGAAGGCGTCCGCGGGGAGTTTCGCCAGAGACGTAGACGATATGGTAAAACCTATGGAAACGCTTTTGGCGGAGAATCCTGACGGCCTAAACGGCGCCATCATATTCCACAAAGACGGATATAACATGTCGGCCATGTGTCCCGCCGTGAAAGGGCTCAGGCGGCAATTGGCGCTTCTGGACAAATACGAGTATCAAATTGTAACCGTGTCGGCTCTATGTGCCATGTCACAGTTTACTGATATAGGCCCGGAGCATATTTTGTACAAACCCGCGGAATCTTTGTTGAAATCAGGGTACGTTGTGACTTACGCCGACAACTGCGTAAGGTCCGAAGAAAAACTGACGATAGAACAACTTGGACATATGTGCTTACCCGCCATGTCGCAAAAACTCCGAGGGGAAAACTTCCTGTGGGCATCCCAAGCCATTTCGCAAAAAGCAAGCGGTTCGGCTCTATCTTTTGAAAACCTTACCGCTGTTTGCAGGGAATGTTTGGTTCAAAATGACATGGACCAAGAGGAAAAACGGCGAAGGTTGTGGCTTCTGGCAAACTTGGAACCCACAGCCGCAGGCAAAAACCACCGCAAGTCGCCTGTTACCAGAGGAGACGCCATAAGGATATTAGCGGCTGTGCTTACGGGGGTATAGTCGGGCCGCCTGTAACCATCGGGCCTAAAAGGGATAACAGCATTTTGCGTAGAAATGTCAGAGAAGTCAAAGCGCTTGGGTTTTTGGAGGAATTCAATTGAATGAACCGATTCTCAGAACGGCCAACCTTACAAAGTCCTTCCACCTGGGCCAAACCATTTACGCCGTAAATAACGTCAACGTTGTAGTAGAAAAAGGCGAATTCGTGGTAATCATGGGTCCGTCCGGCAGCGGGAAAAGCACATTTCTTTCCCTTTTGGGCGGGCTTGACCGGCCGCAAACGGGAGATGTCATCTTGGCGGGGCAGCGTTTCTCGGCTTTGTCCGAAAGCGGGCTTGCGAAGATACGGCGAAGTCAGGTGGGGTTCGTGTTTCAGTTCTTTAACCTTATCGGGCACCTTACGGCTTTGGAAAACGTGATTCTCCCTATGCGTTTTTCTGATATGTCCAAAAAGAACATGACAGAGAGGGCAAATGGCCTTTTGGATGATGTAGGCCTTTCGGATAGAAAACACCACAAACCGCTTGAACTTTCGGGTGGGGAACAGCAGCGTGTGGCTATTGCCAGAGCGCTTGCCAACGAGCCTGCGGTAATTCTGGCTGACGAACCTACGGGAAATTTGGACTCTAAGACTTCCCAAGAAATCGGCGAGATATTTCACAGGCTTAATCAAGAAAACGGACAAACTTTTGTCGTGGTAACGCACGACTCTTCGCTAACCAAATGGGCTCACCGCGTTATCGGGATGCTCGATGGTCAGGTAGATCATATCCGCGATGGGGGGCTTACACCCCAATTCCAGGGAGGCTAGATTATGGGCGAAACCTATCTTCATATCGATGTGGGCAGTTCGGCTACCACTGCCCGGGTTTTAAAACTTTCCGAAGGAAAAATGACTGTACAAAGCCGAAGTTTGGCACAAACTCCTCCTCTGGGCCCCAATAGCGACAGAGCCCAAGGTCTGGGCCCCGTTCTTGACGAGATTCGAAACCAACCGGGGTCAAAAGATTTGCCTTGGCCGCAAGAGAATGTTGGGGTCACCGTAAGCGCGGGCGGCGAACCAAAGGTAGCCTGCGCGGGTGTGGTTAAAGGCATTTCAGGCGAATCTGCCAAAAGGGCCGCTCTTTCCGCCGGGGCTACGGTATCAGATCTTATTTGTGTAGATGACGGGCGTGAGGATTTCCAAAGGATATCAGACCTCAAACGGCAAGATATTTGTATGGCTGTGTTGGCCGGCGGCACCGACGACGAAATATTGGAGTACGGCAACCATCAGCTTATTAACATAGCAAAAGTTCTGGCACAAGGTTTGCCCCAAAGAAGGGGCAGCCAAGAGAAAGTACCTGTGGTTTACGCGGCTTCCTCAGAAGGGCGCCAAGAGGTTATGGAAATTTTGGGCGACATAACCGAAATAGTATGGGCCGATAATGTAAGAGCCCGCCTGGAAGAAGAACACTTAGAGTCGGCAAGGGATGCCGTGTTGGGTAATTTTAATCAGCTTGTTCAGAAAGACCCTTTGTATTCAGGATTCTGGTCCATGGGTTCTCCTGTGATTTCGCCATCCGGTTATGCCATAGGGCTGGGTGTAAACAGCTTTTACAAAGGGGATGGGCGAAATGTACTTTGCCTTTCCTTGGACGGCGACTGTATTCAAGTGTTCTCGGTCATAAAAGGTATTTTTACCAGAACGGTTACCCCCGTGACGGCGGTTGATTCAGCCAAAGCGGCAAAATGGCTGCCATCTCCTAAGCAAACCGCAAATGCCGGAAACATGACTCAAAACCTGAAACTCCGCCCGTGGATGATTCCCGCCACTTGGGATGAATTGGCCATGTTCTTGGCGTTTTGGAAAGAGGCTGTCAAGGAAGGAATCGACGAACACAAAAAGAGCGCAATAGAGCTTCGGGGAATTCGCCGGCAAAGACAAATAGACGAAACCTTCCAGGTGAGGGTCGCCGGCGGAGACACTCTTCTAAAACTTCAAGAAATCCCCACTGTAATAGTGACCGGTGTTTTGTCCCGAATTATCCCGGACGAAGCGCTTCTGTCCATTGTTTCAGACGGCGTTCATTTGAGCGGTGTCACCAGTGTTTACAAAGACCCGGGAGACGTTGTGAAAACCGCGGGTCTTTTTGGAATCGACTCGGTGGATCTTAAAGCCTCGTTAGAGCCTGTGGGCATCTTGATAGGGCCGGGGCAGGAAAAGGAACGGGTTGGCGCCGACTGGGCGTTCTCTGAGACCCATTCGGGATTGGAACCTTTGCCGGTTAACCCCGACGGAATCGTGTCTTTGGTTATAGAAAATTCCGGTGGAGCCCGCATCGTTTTAGAGCCTTCAAGAACCGAAGACTTGGGCCAAGGTGAAGGCCGGAAAGTGCAGGCCGCGATCGCGCCCGGGTTTACCCGCGTTCATTTGGATGGCCGGCCCAGGACTCTTTTGAGGTCTATAGAAAAAGCTGTGCACAAAGATATTCTGAAGTGGTACGGAGACCTTGGAGTGTTTCCCCAAGACATTCTGGCCGCTTGGGCAGGAGGTAGGTCTTAATGGCGCTTTATGCGGCGAAGGACACGAGAATTGCAAAGGCGGCCCAAATTTCGCGGCTTAGGCCTTTTAGTTCGTCAGGACAGGTTGATGTTACTCCCGGAGCAAAAGTGTCATGGGACACCCCTTTGGGCATGTACGCGTCAAGAAACAGAATAAGGCGTGTTAGGGTGGAGTCCACAAACGACGTTTTGGCGGCCACTGTGTTGGTTCAAGAAGGGCAAAAAGTGAAGCGCGGAGAGGTTCTGGCCTATTACTCATATCTTTTTGGTTTGGGATACACAGAATATATTTCCCCTTGTGACGGCGAAGTTATCGGCATAAACGCCGTCATGGGCGCGATATTGGTCAAAGAATCCCCTACTACGCTTAGGTCAAATATCCCGGGGGTTGTGGAGAAATGCGATGATGCAGTGGGTGCGTGGGTTATATCCAAAGG
>CAZXSP010000043.1:10128-10524 GCA_964643285.1 uncultured Eubacteriales bacterium | reverse complement strand
CCCCAACCCGCTCAGCCATCTCGGGGTTTTCTCCCCAGCCCGCTCAGTCACCTCAGGGTTTTTTCCCCAACGCACTCGGCTATCTCGGGGTTTTCTCCCCAAACCACCCGGCCACCTCGGGGTTTTCCCCCCAACCCACTCGGTCACCTCGGGGTTTTCCCCCTAGCCCGCTCGGCCACCTCGGGGTTTTTCCCCCAACCCGCTCGGTCACCTCGGGGTTTTTCCCCCAACCCGCTCAGCCATCTCGGGGTTTTCTCCCCAGCCCGCTCAGTCACCTCGGGGTTTTTCCCCCAACCCGCTCAGCCATCTCGGGGTTTTTCCCCCAACGCACTCGGCTATTTCGGGGTTTTTCCCCCAACCCGCTCGGTCACCTAGGGGTTTTCCCCCTAGCCCGCT
>CAZXSP010000043.1:0-10083 GCA_964643285.1 uncultured Eubacteriales bacterium | reverse complement strand
AGTCTGGGGGAACCGCTGTCCCCCGTCATCCGTCTGTTTACTTGATAACGCTAAAACAGTGATAACACAAACTGTCAATATAGCCCGCAACGTATGAAACCTAGGTGTCGTTGACTTAGTTGGACATGCTAGGTAGAATGGGTCAGACGTCCTAGGCTGGATACTTACCAGAAAGGGGCAGGGTCATTGCAGGCATTCTACGCGTTTTTGGCGGCGTTTGTCTTGTCCTTGGTGCTTACGCCGATATTGCGTTGGGTTGCCAGGAATATTAACGCAGTCTGCCGCCCGGGGCCCCGCAGCATTCACTCCGTGCCTATCCCTTATCTTGGTGGTATAGCAATCTATCTCGCCTCAGTTTTGGGGATGCTTCTAACCCCCAATCGGGACAAGATCACCTTCCAAGCAGTGCTTTTTGGCGGTTTTGTTATTCTTTTGGTTGGCCTGATAGATGATTTGTGGGAATTAAGGCCGTGGCAGAAGGTGCTTGGCCAGGTGCTGGCCGCTTCTGTGGTAGTTCTTGTGGGCGCCAGCATTTCCTTTGTGACCGACCCTTTTTCTGGGGCCGTAAAGCTTTTAGGGGTAGTGGCAATTCCCCTTACCATAATTTGGGTAGTTTCCTTCGCCAACCTTATCAACTTATCTGATGGTTTGGATGGGCTGGCGGCTGGAGTAGGCCTTATCACGGCTTTGGTTATGACCATAGCCTCCAGTCGGGCAGGCCGCCCGGCCATAAGCCCTTTATCGGCGGCTCTGGCGGGAAGCCTTTTGGGTTTTCTGCCGTTCAACTTTCACCCCGCATCCATTTTTATGGGCGACGCAGGCGCAATGTACATAGGCTTAACTTTGGCTGTCTTGTCAGTTCAAGGTTTGGTGAAGTCTGCCGTTGCTATGTCTGTTTTCGCGCCCATCTTGGCATTATTGGTCCCCATTTCTGATGCGGCTTTCGCTATTGTGCGAAGGCAGCTTTCAGGCCGATCTTTCGCAAAAGCAGACCACGACCACCTGCACCATCGGCTTCTGGAGTTGGGTATGGGCCAAAAACGGGCGGTAGTGGCTATTTATTTGGTGAGCTTGGCCTTTGGCATTTTGGGGATGATATCCGGTTTTGCTCCTGTTACGCGAGGCGGGCCTATCGCGGGCTTGGCAATTTTGGTGGTGCTGGGCATCGCACAAAGGGTTGGGCTTTTCGCCGTACCAAACAAAACTGACAGAAAAAAGCACGTGCACCGCGGATGACTAAAAGAGGTGTGAAGTTGCCTAATCAGAAAAAGCTCAAAGTGCTTTCTGTGTTTGGCACAAGGCCCGAAGCTACAAAAATGGCGCCGCTTGTAAAAGCCCTTGAAAGTACCCCCGAAATCGAGTCGAAGGTACTTGTGACAGCCCAGCACAGGGAAATGTTAGACCAGGTCATGCGCGATTTCGGCATACGAAGCGACTACGACCTGAATGTTATGCACCCGAATCAAACTCTCGCCGAAACCACCCAAAGGGTTATTTCAGGTGTGACGCCGATTTTCGACTGTGAACGTCCCGACTATGTTTTGGTTCACGGAGATACGGTCACGGCGGGTTCCGCAGCGTTAGCCGCGTACTATCTGAGAATTCCCGTGGCGCACGTTGAAGCCGGACTTAGGACAGGCGACAAATACGCGCCTTTTCCGGAAGAAATCATGCGCAAATTGGCCGATGCCATTAGCGATATTCATTTCGCTCCCACCGGGCAAGCCAAAAGGAACTTGCTCGAGGAAAATACCCCGGAAGAAAGCATTTTCGTTACGGGCAACACGGCCGTAGATACTTTGCTTATGACAGTGCGCCCGAATTATGTATTTCGCGACAGACTTTTGGGCCAACTGGAATTTTCCGAGGCCAAGAACATATTGGTAGAAGTCCATCGACGCGAAAACTTTGGAGGCGGCCTTCACAATGTAGCCCGCGCCTTAGCTCGCGTTGCCGATTCTCGTAAGGATGTCCGCCTTTTGGTGTCGGTTCATAAGAATCCCAACGCCAGCGAACCCATCCTTGAACATTTGAAGGACCATCCCAAAGTTGTATTGTTTGACCCACTTGATTACCCCGATTATGTAAACCTCATGGGGCGCAGCTATCTTTTGGTCACAGACTCGGGCGGTGTTCAAGAAGAAGCGCCATCTTTGGGGGTTCCTGTGATAGTATGCCGGGAAAAAACCGAAAGGCCCGAGGCAGTGGAGGCGGGCACTGCGGTACTGGTAGGAACTGACGAAGCTCTTATTGTAGACACAGTCGCAGATTTGTTGGACAATGATACAAGGTATCATTGTATGAATTCGGCCCAGAACCCGTTCGGAGACGGTTTTGCGTCAAATAGAATCGTGAAATGGCTCTTGTATAAGGCAGGGTTTTCATCGGTCTTACCAAAGGAGTTCCGAGGTTCCATATCGAAGGATGAAGATTGAGGTATAAAGGGGGACGCCGTACTTGGCCAAGCGGGAACTTGATTCTATCTTGGAAGCAGAGGCGCAAGCTGCTTTAGTGATAGAGGAAGCCAAAAGGAAAGCACGGGATATCGTTTTGTCGGCAGAGCATGAAGCTGAAAACATAATGCGCAACCAAGAAAAGAACACGCGTTCCGTCGTTGAAACACTTTTGTCAGAAGCGCGAAAAGAAAGGGACGCGCACGTGTCCCAAACTGTGTCAAAGTCTCAGTCGGAAACAGAAAGCATACGCAATTTGGCGGCATCGCGGGTTAAAGATGCTGTTGGGATCGTTATAGAACAGGTGAAGGAAGCCCTTTGAAGGGAGGAAAGCCGCCGAGTTTTGTGAAACCGGCGGCATCATCATGGCTGTAGCCAAAATGAAAAAAGTTACCATATTTGCCTCCCGGGATATAAAAGAGGCTGTCTTCGAGAAGCTTAGAGATCTTGAAATCATGGAAGTAACAGCCACAGAAGAATCTCGGGAACAACTGAGACAGGAGGCTTTTACCCAAGAAGTTCCGCCAGAGGTAAAAGAGAACCTGGAAAAGCTCTCCCATATTTCTTCTTACCTTACTAAATACAACCCACCCAAAAAAGGCTTCATAGACATGTTCACGGGCAAAAAGCCTGAGGTGTCTTATGAAGATTTGAAAGACACCGTTAAAAACTATGACGTCAAAGCCTTTTACACCATCGTGCAAGAGCACGAAGAAAGGCTAAAGGTCATAGGGGTTGAAGAGAACAAGCTCATGGTTTCCCGTGAGCAATTCTTGCCTTGGGCGGCACTGGATCTGCCCATAAGCCACCTTGAAGGCACATCGTACACAGGAAGCTTTTTGGCTACTGTCAACGCTTCAGCTTTGGATGTTTTGCGTGAAAGCGCGCAAGAACAAAACTTGGCCATTCACTTTGAAACGGTTTGGGAAGACCGGGGTAAAGTGGGGCTTTGGGTAGTGTATCTGGCTGAGGATTTTGAAAAAGCCCGGGGGCTTGTTGCATCGGTAGGGGGCGCCACGGTAAGCCTTGATTCCGCCGACATCTCTAAAGAATTAACGGTACAACAGGTAGTGGACGAGTTTGACACAAGGCTCCAACGTCTAACTTCCGAAAGAACGCGCATCCAAGATGAAGACATGGGCATGTCCCAGAATCTATTGAACGTGCTGGCCTTGTGGGATTACTACAAAGACAAAGAAAATCTCGCGGAGGAAGCAAAGAAGGCTCGCAAAACTGTATACACCCTTGCGGTAACCGGTTTTGTGAAACTTAAGGACATGCCTGTGCTTCGCGAGGCTTTTGAGGGCTTCAGCGAACTGGTTGTGACCGACGAAGATCCCGGGCCCGACGACGACGTTCCTGTGTATCTGGAGAACCATCCTTTAATTAGGCCTTTTGAGGTTATAACAAACATTTTCGGTTTTCCTCAGTACACCGAAATCGACCCCACTCCGGTGTTGGCTCCGTTTTTCTGGGTCTTTTTCGGCATCTGCCTGGGAGACGCCGTGTACGGTATCGTGTTAGCGTTAGGTTGCTGGTTTTTTATGAGAACCCAAAAGCTGACCGACGGCGGCAAAAAAATGGTGACCCTTCTCATGTACTCGGGAGTTTCCACCATCATCATGGGCGCCATTATGGGAAGCTGGCTGGCTGACCTTCCAAGTGTTTTCTTTGGAGGGACAAGTATCGATAGGTTAGCGCAGTCAGTGGCTGTTTTAGACCCAATTGGCGACCCCCTCACACTTCTGGCGCTATCCTTTGTTTTGGGAATCTTCCAGGTGTGGGTAGGAATTATCGTTAACATGTGGGGTTTGATAAAGTCAGGGCAAGTGTTGGAAGGCATCCTATCTCAAGGTTCATGGGTTGTTACCATAGGCGGAGGGGTTGTGTGGATAGGGGCCCAGGTCTTCGGATACGGCGCGACTATACCCCTTTTCATCACTGGGGTTGGAGCTTTGATGGTGGTTTACGCGGCATCAAGAAGCCAAAAGAACATTTTGCTCAAACCCTTCACCGGCCTTTACGGCCTTTACAGTATAGTCGGGTATTTTTCCGACACTATGAGTTATTCCAGGCTTCTGGCCCTGGGGTTAGCCAGCGCTGTAGTAGGCGTGGTGGTAAATAAAATAGCCGAACTCATAGCTAACATGATTCCCGTCGTAGGGTGGGCGTTTGTTCCCTTCGTTCTGTTAGGAGGGCACGTATTCAACCTCACCATTAACGTTCTGGGAAGTTTTATTCACTCGGGACGTCTTCAATTTGTAGAGTTCTTCACTAAGTTTTTCGAAGGGGGTGGCAAGCCCTTTAAGCCGCTTGGAAGAGTCAGTGACAATGTATGGCTAAGCTAGTTCGTTCAAACCGGCACTAATTTGTTTCACACTGATTTGGGAGGGGTTTAGGTATGTTTGGGGGATCTGCTGGCGCGTGGATAGCAATGGGAATTGTTTTACTGGTTATCGTGGGTTCGGTAGGCGCCTTTTTCGGGCCCATGTTAGGAGGCAACGCTATCGCTCTTATGGGGGCGGGCGTGGCGGTATTCTTGGCGGGTATGGGTTCTACAGTAGGCGTGGGTATAGCCGGTGAAAAAGCTTCTGGGATCACCAGTGAAGACCCGGAAAAATTCGGCCGTCTGTTGCTTCTGCAAGCTCTACCCGGCACCCAGGGCATTTATGGATTCTTAGTTGGCTTCTTAGCTATTTTTAGAATGGGTGCTTTTTCCGGCGGAATGTCCTTGTCGTTGGAACAAGGCTGGCAATTTTTCTTTGCTTGCTTGCCCGCCGCTATCTCCTGTCTTACAACCGGTCTTTATCAGGCAAGAGTTTCTGTGGCAGCTATGGATATCGTAGCAAAACACCCGGAAGAGTCCGGTAAAGCTTTGATTCTGCCGGCCATGGTTGAGACTTACGCAGTATTAGGGCTTCTGGCTTCGGTACTTCTGATTATGTTCTCGGTAAGAGTTTAGGGGGCAGGCTTATGCCCTTAGAAGACATTGTTAACAAAATAGCGGATAAAGCCTCACAAGAGGCGGCCGGCATTCTAGGTGAAGCCAAAGAAAAGGCTCGTTTGAGGCTTAAGGATGCGACGGACAAAGCTTTGGCGGTAGCTGAAAAAGACATTTCCGACGCAAAGGAAGCTATCCAAAGGGATACCGATATAATCGTAGCCCGGGCCGAAACCGAACGCCGCCAAGCCGTTTTAGGTAAAAAGCAAGACTTGGTCGAGGGCGTATTTGATGAAGCTTTGGCTTCTTTAAAGAACATGCCCGAAGACGATTACAGAAAGCTTTTGGTAGAGGCCATAGTACGGTCTTCTTCAGGCGGCGAGGAAATTGTCTTGGGGTCTGATGATAGACAAAAGCTTGGTACAGAGTTTTCCAATATGTTAAAAGCGGGTTTGAAAGCCCGGGGTAAATCGGAGCAAGTCAAGATACAGTACGATGACCATGTTTCGGGCGGGGGATTCATCCTTAAGCGCGGTGGGATTAGTCTCAACGCCACCTTCCCTGCGGTCTTAAAAAAGCTTTCGGATGAACTTGAAATTGAGGTAGCTCGCATCCTGTTTATGGAGTGAGGCCTCTTTAAGGTGGGTCGAGCTTGGACGAATATGGTTGGGCAAGTGCCGTAGGAAGACTGAGGATCTTGGAAAAAGGCTTTCTTACCAGGACCGATCTTGGCCAGCTCGCGTCTTCCGGGAGCTTGAGTTCTGCTTTGAGCGCGCTAAGAGATTCGGGCTACGGGCCTTTTGTGTCGAGTGTCCCTATGGAGGATTTCGATTCGGCTTTGCAGATGGCCCTTCAATCTGAGTACAACACCATGATGTCCTTGGCCTATGAACCTTTTGTCATAGTTGCTTTCAGGGCAAGGCACGATTTTCACAATCTCAAGGTGTACGCCAAAAGCGACCGGCTGGGCATGGCTTTGGAAACACAAGCGCTATCACCGGCGGGAAACCTGACCCCGGATAGGCTCGGGGTTTTGTGCCGCGCCGCCGATTTGGACGGGTCGGACACTAACGGACCTCTGGCCCAGCTGGAACATGATATTCGGCGCATATACGGTGAAACAGCCAAGTTTTCAGGAGACAGCGAGGAATCCGATGCTGTTCTAGCTCTCAAGATGGACGCTTGGATAGACAAGATGTATTTCGACTGGTACCGAGAAAAGCTCAGAAAGCTGGGATATGAAACTCTAAATGGTTTTGTATCCTTAGAGATAGATGTCACGAACTTGCGAATGTTTTTACGAGCGAGAAAACAAGGAATACCCGGGGCCATAATGGGAGGAGTGTTTTTAGAAGGCGGTTCGGTTTCACAGAACCATCTTGTAGAAGCTTTTCACGCTCATGGCCTGGAGGGACTTACTATATACGCCGGAACCGTCCTGCACGGTCTGGCGGCTTTGGGGAAAGAAGTTTTTCAAAGCGGGTCCGGTCTCACTGCGTGGGAAAAGCAATGCGATGACTTTTTCACCAAATACGTTAAGCAGGCGAAAAGCGTATCGATGGGACCCGAACCTGCATTCGGCTATATTTACGGGAGGGAAATCGAAGCCAGGAACCTGAGAGTTATTCTTTCAGGCAAACAGTCTTCGGTTTCTTCTGAAGAGATTCTAGAGAGGTTGCGTGAGCCCTATGTCTAAGGTGGCCGTTTTGGGTCAGAGGGATGCCGTGTTGGGCTTTAAGGCAAGCGGTGCTGTTGTGTTTACCGCCGACAGTATACAAGAAGCCCGAGAAGCCCTGGACCGTGTTCAAAAAGGCGATTTTGCTATTTTGCTCGTTACCGAGGAAATGGCGGGCTCACTAAAAGCCGAGCTTGCGCCCTTGTATGAAATGCCAAAGCCTGTTGTGACTATTTTGCCCGATGCGGCGCACCCAAAGGGACTTGGCATGGAACTACTTCAAAAAAGGGTAGAACGGGCGGTCGGCGTCAACATTCTCTTAAAGGGAGAGGAATGATGCGGCATGGCGGAAGCCACGATTGAAGGACGGATTATAAAGGTATCCGGCCCGTTGGTAGTGGCCCAAGGCATGGCCGGCTGCCGTATGTATGACGTTGTCAGAGTCGGCGACAAAGGTGTTATAGGGGAGATTATCGAACTCAAAGGGGATACTGCCTCAATTCAGGTTTACGAAGAGACATCCGGGGTCGGCCCCGGCGAAAAGGTCACTTCAACCGGGCTTCCCCTTAGCGTCGAGCTTGGCCCGGGGCTTATCGGCTCCATCTTTGACGGAATTCAACGACCTCTAAACGTCATTCACGAGATGGCTGGCAGTTATATAGAACGGGGAATCGATGTCCCCGGCCTTGACAGAAACAAAAAGTGGCACTTTGTCCCTAAAGTTAAGGCAGGCGACAAGGTGTATAAAGGCGATGTTTTGGGTTGGGTCCAAGAGACGGAACTTGTAAAGCATTCTGTCATGGTTCCCCCCGATATTGCCGAAGGTGAAGTCCTAAGCATTAATGAAGGCGACTATACCGTGGTGGAAACCGTCTGTAAGCTTCAGGTGGCGGGTCAAGAGCGTTCCATCGCCATGCTGCAAAGATGGCCTGTTCGTCAGGCAAGGCCTGTAAAAGAGAAAGTGGCGCCTCACGATCAGCTCATTACCGGTCAGCGGGTTGTGGACGCTTTCTTTCCGATAGCTAAAGGCGGTACGGCATGTGTTCCCGGTCCTTTTGGAAGCGGTAAAACGGTTATCCAGCACCAGTTGGCCAAATGGGCAAATGCGGACATCATCATTTTTATCGGCTGCGGGGAACGCGGAAACGAAATGACTGACGTTCTTCTTGAGTTCCCCGAGCTAAAAGACCCTAAGACGGGGAAACCGCTTATGGAGCGCACCATACTGGTTGCCAACACATCGAACATGCCTGTGGCGGCCAGAGAAGCATCCATTTATACCGGAATGACTTTAGCTGAGTATTACCGGGACATGGGGTTTGACGTGGCTCTTATGGCCGACTCAACGTCTCGTTGGGCTGAAGCGTTGCGAGAGATATCGGGCAGGCTTGAGGAAATGCCGGGAGAAGAAGGTTATCCGGCATACCTGGGATCAAGGCTCGCGGGATTCTACGAGCGTTCAGGTAAAGCCAGGCTTTTGGGAAGCGAGGAGCGCGTGGGCGCGTTGAGCGCTATAGGCGCCGTGTCGCCTCCCGGAGGTGACTTGTCGGAGCCTGTTACCCAGGCTACGCTTAGGATAGTGAAAGTGTTCTGGGGCTTAGACGACAGGCTGGCCGCCAGGAAACACTTCCCTGCCATTGACTGGCTCACCAGTTATTCGCTGTACAATGACAGGTTGGACGAGTTCATAAGGGAAAATACCGGTAAGGATTTTCCCGAGATGCGCGATGAAGCCATGTCTATCCTTCAGGAAGAACAGGAATTAACAGAGATCGTGCGGTTGGTCGGATTGGATGCCCTTTCCACAAGACAAAGAATGATTCTGGAAACAGCCAAATCTCTTAGAGAAGACTTTCTGTACCAAAGCGCTTTCCACGAGGTGGACACTTACTGCTCCCAAAAGAAGCAGTACGGTATTCTCCAAGCCATCTTAAAGCTTCACGACAAAGCGCTTAAGGCACTGGAGGCCGGCGCCAAACTCGATCATATTCTTAAGTTATCGGTGCGTGAGAGTATAGCCAGGGCGAGGGTTACGCCTGAGGATGAATGGCCAAAGGAGCTTGAACAAATCTTGGCGGCTATTGAAGCCGAGGTTAGTCTCTAAGGCACTGGGGGAATTTGGATGCCATTGGAATATACAACTATAAGTGAAATATCGGGCCCTCTTGTGATGGTCGAAAAAGTTCGTGAAGTTCACTATGACGAACTTGTGGAAGTTGAGACAAAAGACGGCGAACTTCGAAGGGGAAGGGTGCTTGAAGCCCTTTCAGGCCAAGCTTTGGTGCAGGTTTTCGAAGGCACCTCGGGTCTTGACGTGAATGCTTCCAAGGTAAGGTTTCTTGGGAAGGTGTTGGAGATACCCGTATCGCCTGATATCTTGGGCAGGGTTTTCAACGGTTCAGGTACGCCCATAGACGGCGGTCCCAAGATTATTCCGGAGAAACGGTTAGATATCAACGGAAGCCCCATGAACCCTTTTGCCAGGTCATATCCTTCGGAGTTTATTCAAACGGGCATCTCCGCGATTGACTGCATGAACCCGCTAGTGAGAGGGCAAAAATTGCCCATTTTCTCAGGCGCGGGGCTTCCCCATGCTGAGATGGCGGCGCAAATTGCTCGTCAGGCTTCGGTTTTAGGTTCAAAAGAACCTTTCGCCGTTGTGTTCGGCGCTATGGGCATAACTTTTGAAGAAGCAGACTATTTCACCAGCGACTTCCGCAGAACCGGCGCTTTGGACCGCTCGGTTTTGTTTATGAATCTGGCCAACGACCCTGTAATCGAGAGAATCGCGACACCTCGTATGGCGCTTACCGTGGCTGAGTATCTGGCGTTTGAGCAGGACATGCACGTTCTGGTTATTCTCACGGACATGACCAACTACGCCGAAGCGCTTCGCGAAGTTTCTGCCGCCCGAAAGGAAGTACCGGGAAGGCGTGGGTATCCGGGATATATGTACACTGACCTTTCTCAGATGTACGAAAGAGCGGGAAGACTACGCGGCAAGAAGGGGTCTA
>CAZXSP010000042.1:0-11295 GCA_964643285.1 uncultured Eubacteriales bacterium | reverse complement strand
CCGGTGACTTCGCCGTTTCTGGGGTTTATCAAGTCGTAATCTTCGCCCGTTTCTACGGCATCAATGAACTTTGACGTTATCCCCACAGAAATATTGAAGTTTGTGAGTTCCTTGGTGTCGGTCTTGCAGGTTATAAATTCCATAATATCCGGGTGGTCTACGCGCAGGATACCCATGTTTGCGCCTCGGCGGACCCCGCCTTGTTTCACGGCTTCGGTCGCGGCGTTGAAAACTTTCATGAACGACACAGGACCTGAAGCGACCCCGCCTGTTGAACGCACCACATCGTTTTTGGGCCGCAGCCTGCTGAAACTGAAACCCGTTCCGCCTCCCGACTGGTGAATCAGGGCGGCGTGTTTTAAAGAATCGAATATGCTTACCATTTGATCTTCCACCGGCAAAACAAAACACGCCGAAAGCTGCTGCAGCTCGCGGCCCGCGTTCATAAGGGCGGGGGAATTGGGCATGAACTCTCCCTTGACCATGTGGTTGTAGAACTTTTGAGCGGCTGCCTTTATGGAGCCCCGGTTAGCTTCGACGGCCGCTTGAACCTGTTCCCAGGTCATTTTCGTTTGAGATTGGGCCTCCAGCCTTTGGTGCGCCATCTTCATGGTGGCCCAATCCAGCTCACTTACGTCGAAGTCGTATTCGCCTGCTGCCTCATTCGCCGCTTCATCTGCCGCTTTATCCGCACATTGGGCATCTGCCTTTCCGGAGACCCCGCAGCCATAAAACACATCCATTAAAGCAACGTTTTTGGCAACCCGCCAAAACATATCGTAGGCTGTTTCTTCGGGCTTACCTTTTTCGTCTTTACGAAGATACCGCCTTTCCAAAACGGCCAAGGCGTTATCGCTAATATTCATTTTGTTTGACCCCACGTCTTCCGACACCTTGATTCCTCCCACCTATTGTGTGCCTTGCTTCAGCTTTTCTGCCCTTCTTTGTCAACCGACGTCACCGCGCCTTTTGCCGCAATAAGCCGTTCCACCTCTTCCAAAAACTTGTCTATATCCCGAAACTCCCTGTAAACCGAAGCAAAGCGAACGTAAGCCACGGGGTCTAATTGCCTTAGTTTCTCCATTACCATTTCCCCGATTTGGCTTGACGACAATTCACCTTTACCCAATTCCCTCAGGCCTTGTTCTATGTCGGACGCCGCATTTTCCAAAACGTCCAAAGGTATGCGCCGCTTTTCGCAAGCTTTCAGCATACCGGACAAAACCTTCTGGCGGGAAAAAGTTTCTCTCCGCCCATCTTTTTTGATAATGAGCAAGGGGGTTTCTTCGACCCTTTCGTAGGTGGTAAACCGCCTGAGGCACGCGGGACACTCCCTGCGCCGCCTGATAGCGGACACATCGTCGGTGGGCCTAGAATCCAAAACTCTAGAATCTAAATAGCCGCAAAAAGGACATTTCACAGTCAAAACACCCCAAGGATAGTACAGCGCACATTTGTGTGCGCCATATCTAGTTACGTCCCTTTTACTTTCTACGCGGCTTGTCCCGTTCCTTTGGAAGAACTAGGAATATTCGTGCCCTTTTTGTCGGGCTTTCATCTCAAATCTGTCTTTGAGCACTACAACGCGGGTATGGGTCCCTTCGCCGATTTTTTCAACTCCGTCGGACGCTTCAACATGAAATTCCAATACGCGTCCTTTGACGGCTGTCAAACTAGACGTTGCTGTGACAATGAGACCCGGAGGCGTGGGCGCTATGTGGTCGATATCGACCGAGGTGCCTACAGTGGTTTCGCCGGGCTCTAGGTATTCCTCAACAGACCCCGCGGCGGCTTCTTCCATAAGTAAGATGAGGTTTGGCGTGGAAAATACCTGAACGCGGCCGCTCCCCGTGTGGGAAGCCAAAGTTTTTTCTGTCGCGATAATTTGCCTTTTCCCTATGAGACCCGGTGACATTTCCTTCATATTATAATGGCCCGGTGGCTGGTATTGGCAACCGGGCCTTTCACCTCCGACATCTGAAATGTTTTTTGGTGTGTATATGGTGTGTGCGTTGCCGGTATTATGTTAAGTCGTATGTTGCGTGTATCTTGGCGCTCAAGGACTGCGCCACTGGACACGCCGCTTCGGCCACTTTCAGATACCTTTCAAGCTTTTTGGCTTCGAGGCCCGGGCACCGAACCTCATAATGCATATTCAAATCCGTAAACTGCCTGGGGTGGGCGGGTTTTCTTACGCCTTCTACTGTGATAGAGACTTTCTCGGGTTTTACGCCGTCTCTCTCCAAAACCGCCCTCAGGGTAAGGCCGCTACATTCAGCAGTGGCCATGAGAAGAAGGTCGGTGGGGCTTGGCCCGTCCATTGTGGTGACAATTTTGCCGTCGGCGCTTTTGCTGATGACGCCTTCCGCGGTAACCTCTGCCGTGACTATCTTGGTATCAGCCATTTATCTTGTCCTCCTTGGGTGGTTCTCGTTACGCCTGCCTTTTTTATCCGGTTGAAACGAGAGAGCCCGAATGGTACCACTTGGCTTGGGCACCGCGTTCCTCCGCATGATGATATTGTAGAACAAATATGGATTTTTGAGAAACCGTCCATTTGTGGTATGTATTCGAAAGTCTTATTTCCTATTGGGTTTATGCCGGGAGTGGTTTTTTGGAATCGAATGACAAATTTGTTGCGAAGTTCAGCCTTGCACAAAAAGACGCCCTGAGCCCGGAGGATGCCTTGCGCATTACCAGGGTGCCTGTGTCGTTCTTTCAGCGGCCGGCACTTGAGGTTGCCCGGGATATTTTGGGGCTTGTGGTGGTTCACAGGCGGGGGGAAAGGATTACCGCGGGGATAATCACGGAGACCGAGGCGTACCAGGGGCCACAGGACCAGGCGTGCCACGCGTACAACGGGCGACGAACGGAAAGAAACGAGGCGCTTTGGGGGCCGCCGGGCAGGGCTTATATATATTTCACATACGGGATGCACCACATGTTTAATGTAGTGTCTTATGAAGACGGGATTCCCCACGGGGTTTTGGTAAGGTCATTGTGGCCTGTGACGGGTTTGTCTCTGATGCTTGAGAGGCGAAAAGGCCGTCTGCCTTTGGCCACGGGGCCGGGCAGGCTGTGCCAGGCTATGGATATAACGCGGGAGCACTACGGCGCCCGGCTTCAGGGGGACACACTTTTCGTGGGCTATCCGCCGCTTGGGCTGGTTCCCCGATTCGACATAATATCCACCCCAAGGATAGGTATAGATTATGCGGGCGACGCCAAGGACTATCTTTGGCGGTTTGTGATGGTGCCTTCCCCCGGCGGCAAAAAGGCTTAGAGTATTTCCTTCCACCTTAATTCCAATACTATTCCCGGAGGTGGCGGAAATGGCTCGGAACACTGCCGGCCGTAGGGTGAGCGAAAAAGCGAGAGTGTTTGTGCTGGGCTTGCTGTCGATTTTTGTGGTGGTATCGGTTTTGACTTTGAGGGCCACGCCGGGAATGGCGGATACCAATGTTCAGCTTCCTTTTGGGTACCAGATTGAGGCTCATATAACGGGGCTGAACTTCCCCACCTCGATCACCTGGGACGCCAACGGGAAAATGTATGTGGCCGAGGCGGGGTCAAATCCCCGAGACCCGAAGCCTTTGCCGGGCCGCATTTTGTCGGTGGAACCCAACAAGAAAACTGTGGTTGAGGACAACTTGAGTTACCCGGTCACAGATGTGAAGATAGGCGAGGCTGGCATGTATGTGGCTCACGGGAAAGACGTTTCGCTGTTTCGGGGCGGGTTGCGACAAAATCTGACTACAGGATTTTCTATAGAAAACCATTTCGCCACTGAAATCGCTTTGGGCCCCGATGGGTGGGTTTACATAAGTAATGGCGCGGTGCCCAATTCCCAAGTAATCGGCGAGGGAAGTTTGGTCGTGGGTTGGTCTGGTTCGGGGTCGGGCACAGGGTCCGGCCTGGGTTCCGACTCGGGCGCTGACTTGGGCTCTGACACGGGCTCCAACACGGGCTCCGACAATCGCGGCGCCACAGAAACCGAGACCGATTCAAACGGCGACGGCGCACAAGGCGGCCAAACAGTTCCCAGCCAGGCTTTGTCAGGCGGATTCATCTTACGTGTGGAGTCTTCGGGCCAAGAAACCCAAATGTACCGTTGGGGTTTGCGAAACCCCCTGGGCCTCGGGTTCCACCCGGACGGCAGGCTTTTTTCCACAGATTGGGGCCACGGTGACAGCAGCTTCTTCCCCACGGACAACACGCCGGACACGGTGCTCGCGCTTCCGCCCCACACGACTGCTTCCAAATTCGCTTTCGCTTCAGATGGTTTCGATTCGGAAAACGTCATGTACCTGGCGGCTTTCGGGCAGGGAGGCCCATTTTACGGAAACCTTTCCCAATCCACAGTGCAAGACGCAGTGGGAGCCGTTTTGACTGTGGACGTTAGCAGCGGTACTGCCCAACTTTTCGCCCACAACAAATCCGGAAAGGCCGCCGGTCGTTTGTTGAACGGGTTCAACCACCCCATCGACGCCAAATTCGGCCCGGACGGCTGCCTGTACGTGGTGGATTACGGCGCTTTGGAGTGGCGGGGGCAAGCTTTCGAGGCTATCCCGGGGACGGGTATAATATGGAAGATTTGTAGGCAGCGGTTCAGTTATGTGCGGGGCGGACACGCGGACGCGGGGCTTACCCAGGGGGACGCGCCCTGGAATCCCGATTACGGGCCGTTGGTGTCCTCGCTCCGGGATAAAATCGGCACATTCAGCGCCGACTGGGGCGTTTTCTTCAAAGACCTTACCTCCGGCAAAACTTTCGGCATCCAAGAAGATATGCCTGTGGCCGCGGCCAGCACCGTGAAGGTGCCCGTGGTGTTGTACGCCGCCAACTTGGTGGCTCAGGGGAAGCTTTCGTGGAACGAGCGGCTAACCTACGAGGCTTCGAGGGATTGGCGCGGCGGGGCGGGTTCCATGCAGTTCACCGCCAAGGACGGCGACACTTTTTCCATCAGGGAGCTTTCGGAAAAGGCTATCAGGGAGAGCGATAATGTGGCTTGGAAGATGCTTGAGCGGCGCCTGGGCTTGGAGAACATAGCGGCTTTCATGCGCGACGCGGGCGGTCTGCATGTTTATCCCAATTGGCAGAATATTTCCACTGCCAAGGACCTGGTCACTTACATGCTTGCCACGTTGAGGTTTGCCGAGGAACGGCCTGACGTTGGCGACGACATACTGCATTGGCTTTCCAACACAATTTGGAATACGGGGCTGAACAGGTTTATTGACGAGGTGGAGGTGGGACACAAGGAGGGCGACGTGACGGGGGTTTCGGACGACGTGGGTGTGGTTTACGCCGACCATCCGTATTTGATCGCCATTATGTCCAAAGGCCAAGACGACGTCGAGCTCGGGTTCGAGCGCATCGGCGAGCTTTCGCGTATTGTTTTCGACTACCAGATGTCGCTGGAAGCCGAATTCTAGATTTTGGTCAGCCCAGGTTCCGGTCATCCTAGGTTTCGGTCATTCTAGATTTTGCTCAGCTGATAGCCGTCTTTGGTGTCTTTTACGGCATATCCCAGCTCTCGGATGCGCTGGCGCAGCTCGTCGGCTTCACCCCATTGTTTTTGGGCTCTGGCGGTTTGCCGCTGCTCCAGAAGTTTGACTACTTCGGGCGGCAATGACTCGCTGTCAACCTGTTGCTCCTTGATTTGCCCTGTTAGCAGGTCCAATCCCAGGATTTTGTCGAAATCTTCCACTAGATCTTTTAACCCGGGGCCCAAGTCGGCTTTGGACGCTTCCCACACCACTGCCAGGGCTTTTGAGGTGCTGAGGTCATCGTTCACGGCCGACATGAACTGCTCGCGGTACTCGTCGACCCGGCTAGTGTCGTCGGAGTCGGATGCTACAGGGGCTGTGGGGGCTTCGGTGCCTTCGGGCACTTGGGTTGCTTCGGGCGCATCGTTGGCTTTGGGCGCTTCGGTGACTATAGGCGCTTCGTAAGATGGTTCCCCAGCGATAGCTTTTCGAATTTGAGTCCTTAGCGATATAAGCCCGTTTTGTGCCGCCGCGATGGCATCCCAGGTAAAGTTAAGTTTTGTGCGGTAATGGGCGGTCAGGCAGAAATACCGAAACGCCAGGGATTCCACGCCCTTGGCCTGGATGTCGTCCAGGGTGTAGATATTTCCCAGGGACTTGGACATCTTGCCGCCATCAACCTGCAAAAACTCGGAATGTATCCAAAACCGCGCCGGCACCTTGCCTGTGCACGCCTGCGACTGGGCGATTTCGTTTTCGTGGTGGATTGGAATGTGATCCACACCGCCGGTGTGGATATCAAACTGGTCGCCCAGGTATTTCCGGGACATAGCGGAGCACTCGATGTGCCAGCCGGGATACCCCATGCCCCAGGGGCTTTCCCACTGCATGATGTGCTCTTTGGGCGCTTTTCGCCACAGGAGGAAATCCGCAGCGTTACGCTTGTCTTCCTTAACTTCAACCCTCGCCCCTGCCAGCTGCTTCTCCAGATCAATGCCCGACAAGCACCCGTATTGCGGGAACTTGGAGATGTCGAAGTAGATGCCGTCATCGGTTTCGTAGCCGTAGCCGTTATCCACGATTTGCTGCACCATAGCTATCATTTCGCCTATGTGGTCGGTGGCCTTGGAGACGACGTTGGCACGCATTATGTTAAGTTTGCGTACATCCTCGAAGTATTTATCAGCGTAGAACTTGGCGATTTCCCAAGGAGTCTTGCGCTCCCTCGAAGCAGCCAAAGCCATTTTGTCTTCGCCCTCATCCGCGTCAGACACCAGGTGACCGACGTCGGTTATGTTCATTACCATCTTCACCTTCAGGCCGTTTTGCTCGAGCGTCTTCCGCAAAACGTCGGCGAACACGTAGGCCCTTAGATTACCTATGTGGGCGTAACCGTAAACTGTGGGTCCACAAGTGTACATTCCGACTTTGCCCGGGACTATGGGCGCGAACTCCTGCTTTTGCCTGGTGAGCGTGTTGAACAAATGTATTTGCACTCGTATGACCCCCAAACTCTTCCTTATATATTAGTATAACTTGTTCGCGTGGTTCAGCAAAAACTTGGATTGTTTGTTTTGTGTGGGTGTGGGGGCGGCGGGTTGGGGATTTCCCCCTAGTAGCAGTGGCGGATTAGGGGTTTTCCCCCTAGGTGCGGTGGCGGGTTAGGGGTTTTCCCCCTAGTTGCGGTGGCGAGTTAGGGGTTTTCCCCCTAGTAGCAGTGGCGAGTTAGGGGATTTCCCCCTAGTGGCAGTGGCGGATTAGGGGATTTCCCCCTAGTAGCAGTGGCGAGTTAGGGGATTTCTTCCTAGTTGCGGTGGCGGATTAGGGGTTTTTCCCCTAGGTGCGGTGGCGGATTAGGGGATTTCTTCCTAGTAGCAGTGGCGAGTTAGGGGATTTCTCCCTAGTTGCGGTAGCGGATTGGGGAATTTCCCCCTAGTTGCGATGGCGAGTTGGGGGTTTTCCCCCTAGGTGCGGTGGCGGATTAGGGGATTTTCCCCCAGTAGCAATGGCGAATTAGGGGATTTTCCCCTAGTAGCCATGGCGGATTAGGGGATTTTCCCCTAGTTGCAGTGGCGGATTCGGGGATTTCCCCCTAGGTCGACAGCAATGCGGGCGATTCTTCCCGGGGGTCGATGCCAACGAACTTGCCCGCAAAATCGACTGAGAAAACCGTCTGAAATAAAATTTGCAGCAAGATTATACTGGCAAAACAAAGATATTCCTCAGCTGGCCGGTTACTGTCGTCGTGTTCGGCTTGTCAGCGACAGTGTTCCGCTTATCCGCAGCAACTAATTTTCGTTGTTGTCAAAGCACAACACTTTTTGGTTCCGTAAATTACCAGTGTTCAAACGCCTCGAACGACCTATCCGCTATTTTCCCAGCATACATGGCTTGTCCCAATTTCAAACGGAGAATAAATTCCAATTCCTTTGTGAGTAGCGCACGAACTTACTTAGTTCACGACTATGGCACCTTAAATTCAACATAATCCGACAAATATGACTTATGCCAAATTACTATAATTATGCTGCAAGGTTGCCTTGAAGTATAAGGTGACGTATAATTAAAGTTTTGGCACTTCGCATAGATATAGAAAAAGCCTGGCCAAAACAGGTTCTACGCCTTCATCCATGTTTTCACCGCAGATCGGGGGGATTCAATGAGCCACCTTTCAGTTACATGTTGCAAGGCTTGAATCTGCAATGAGAGGAGGAACCGCATTGAGTTTCATTTCTCAAGGACAGTCAACCGCTTTTGTCACGCAGCTCGCTTTCGCCATTATGCTTCTCTTTTTCATCTCCAAAACCCGAAAAGGAGAATCGGACCCGTACATCCGAAGAGTTAGCGGCCTGGATGCTTTGGATGAGGCCATCGGAAGGGCAACTGAGATGGGACGCCCAGTTCACTACTCGCCGGGCATCAGCGGCGTGGATGAGGCTCAGACTTTGGCTTCAATGGCTATTTTGGACTATGTAGCTCGTAAAACGGCACGCAACAACGTTCCGCTCATTATGAGTAACAGGATCGTCATGGTCCAGGCCTTGAGCGAATCTATCATCCGTGACGCTTACGCCGCAGAGAATCAACTGGATTCTTTCAACCCGGACAACGTCAGGTACCTGACAGACAGCCAGTTTGGGTACGCCACCGGTGTGACCGGAATCATCCGTCGTGAAAGGGTAGCCACCAACATTCTCATCGGGGCTTTCTGGGCTGAATCCTTGATCTTCTCCCAAACAGGATATGAAGTTGGCGCAATTCAGATTGCCGGCACCGCAAACACCCACCAAATTCCGTTTTTCGTCGCATCATGCGACTACTGCTTGATTGGTGACGAAATGTACGCGGCGTCTGCTTATATTTCCAGGGAACCCGTACTCGTAGGGAGTTTGCTGGCCGCCGACTATATGAAAATAGCCGGTATTGCCGTGCTTATAATCGGGCTTTTCTTCATGCTCAGCGGGAGTAAGTCACTGGACACTTTGCTTCACTCCTAGCCCACGTAAAACCGAGATGAGAAAGGAGGATCCGAATTGAGACGCGAGATTCCTTTAGTCATTACATTCTTGGCGGGTATAATCTACGTTATAAATTACTATTTCAACGTGCCTGCCATCAGTACCATGAAAGCATCCTTGGACAACTGGGTGCTAATTGTGTCAGCTTTCGGTTGTCTATTGGGAATTTTGAACCTTACCAGAATCCACTCGAAGAATATCTCCGCAAAAAGAGACCGTTGGTGGAGAAGCGGACTTCTCATGGTCGCGCTTTGGGTAACGCTTGCTATCGGCGTTTTCGGCGGACACCAGGGACCGGGACTCGCATTCATCTACAATAACTTTGTCGTGCCCCTGGACGGGAGCATGTACGCTATATTGGTATTCTATATCGGCTCCGCATCTTACCGCGCTTTCCGCGCCAGAAACTTCGAAGCCACCATTCTTCTACTGGCAGGAGTAGTCGTCATGTTGGGCCAGGCGCCCATCGGTGCCGTTATATCCAAGCATTTGCCTGAGATCGGCGGCTGGATTCTTGACATACCAAACGCGGCGGGCATGAGAGGAATTATCTTAGGCGCCAGTATCGGCGCCGTATCCCAGGCTTTGAGAATTCTCCTGGGCATCGAGCGTAAACACCTCGGAATAGAAGCGTAATGGAGGTGACAAACTGTGAGTTCAAATCAAAAAACCGGTAGCGTGGTTGTGGACAGAAGGGTAGACATTGTCTTGTACATCCTTATAATCGCCTTGGTTTCTTACGCGATTATATCCCCAATCGGCTTGCCTATCCCCATAAGCAAGCACACCAAAACCCTTTACGATTTTATAGACAACCTGCCCCCCGGCAAGGTCGTCTACATCGGTTACGACTACGGCGCCTCTAACTTGGCAGAAATCGAACCTGCTGCCGCTGCCCTCGCGTACCACTGCTTCGAGAAGGATCTCAAAATCGTGGGAGCAGGCACTACGACAGAATCAGGGGCAATGATGAAAAGAAGTATCAGCGCGGCGTTGGAAGCGTTCCCTGACAAAGTGTACGGGACCGACTACGTAAACATTGGATTCAAGGGCGGCGGTAACATCTTCTTCGAAGCCCTTGGCGTAAGCTTCATCGACGCGGCGGCCGGAACCGATAACGACGGCAACCGCATAGAGGAAATGCCAATCATGAAAGAAGCCAAATCCCTAAAGGACGTGGCCATTGCGGCTTCAATGGGTTCTTTGGGCGATGGTTTGTCTGCTTACGTTAAAATGATCGGCACCCCCTTGGGCATTCCTGTCACAGGCGCCTGTTTTGCGGTTAGTATCCCTGAGAGCATGCCGCTGGTAGTTTCAGGGCAGCTAACAGGCATGCTGGCGGGAATGAAAGGCGCGGCCGAATATGAGCAGTTGCTCAAGAAACCCGGCAGTGCTTCGGTGGGAATGGACGCGCAGAGTCTAACCCACGTTCTTATTATCCTTTTCGTTATCTTCGGTAACGTTCAATACTTCCTCTCTAAGAAAAAGGGAGGTGCGGTTTAATGTCTAGTATAGGCAACTGGATTGCGGCAGCTTTGACCGTGGCGGTTTTCAGCATCATTTTCAAAGAAAGCGAACTGTATTACTTCGCGGAACAGCTATTCGTGGGTTGTAGCGCAGGCTACGGCGTGGCGGTTACCATCGGCAACAGGGTTAAGCCTACTGTGATTGTGGATATTCTGGAAAAAGGTAAATGGAACTATGTTGTCCCCATAATCCTGGGCCTGCTCATTTACTTCCGGTTTAGTAAACAATATCAATGGCTTGCCAGATACCCCATTTCTTTCAGCGTCGGGGCCGGCGCCGGTGTGGTTTTGACCAAGACTTGGAAACCGATGTTTTTGGACCAGATCGCGGCCACAGTTGTACCTTTGAAAGACCCAACAAGCTCGGGTTATATTAACGCCCTTCTTTTGTTCATCGGTGTGGTTTGCACACTTTCGTTCTTCTTGTTCACCGTGGAACCCAAGGGCATAACCAAGCACGCGTCCAGAATCGGTAGGATTACCATGATGCTGGCTTTCGGGTCGGCTTTCGGTACAACCGTCATGGCCCGTGTGTCTTTGTTCTTGGCAAGAGTCCAGTTCATGCTAATCGACTTCTTAGGCGTGGCAAGGTAGCGACGCTGCCTTTCACCGCGCTGCTCGAGGTCGCATGAAAGAGCAGCATGAAACAGTAGCATGGAGGAGTAGCATGAAGGAGTAGCATGAAAGAATCGAAGTTAAAGACGGCCGGCGAAACTGCACCGACCGTCTTTTGTTTGCTTTGTTTGCCTACAGAAAATCCTC
>CAZXSP010000041.1:0-11589 GCA_964643285.1 uncultured Eubacteriales bacterium | reverse complement strand
CCGGTGGAGGAAGAATCTTTAGAGGAGCAAATGCACGGAATACAGATGATGGAAGAAATTGAAACCATGACAGATGACCCTTATGCAGTGGGCCCCAAGAAGAAAAGGCCGAAAGAATGGACCGAAAGCCAATAACTCGCTTGCCCGCTTTAGGCCACTCGGGTAAGATTTTGTGGTGATAACGAGAAAGAGAGCGTTTTGATTTGGCCTTTTGGATGGCATTTTTGGGGTCGTTGGTTTTAGATATTCTGACAAAAACCTGGGTTAGAGCTACTATCTCCTTGGGGGAATCTAAATCCGTCATCCCCGGTTTTTTACGATTTACACACTGGTTAAACCCAGGCGCGGCCTTTGGCTTTTTTCAAGGCAAAAACTTGCACCTCGCGGTTATTAGCGCTGTCAGCGTTGCAGCTTCAGTTGCCGTATATCCGCGGTTTAAGTCTTTTGGCTTGCTTTTTTCTGTTTCTCTGGGTTTGGTCACAGGAGGGGCTTTGGGAAATCTCTTAGACAGGATACGCTTCCAAAGCGTTACCGATTTCGTCAGTTTCAGTTTTTTCAAACCTATTTTCAACATAGCCGACTCTGCCATTGTTGTGGGCGGAATCATGATGGTGGTTTTTTTCATATTTTCGGGGAAAGAGAGTATTTGAGCTGTGGATATCCCATACGAAAACCTTATCGAGTTTGAGGTGCCGCAAGATAATCCTGTGGAAAGAATAGACGTTTGCGTTCCCCGTTTTTATCCCGGGCTCTTTTCGCGTTCTCGCTTTCGGTCTTTGGTAAGAGAAGGTCTTGTGCGGCTAAATGGATCATCCGTCAAACCAGCCTCCAAAGTGAATCCCGGCGACACCATCGTTGTGAAACTACCCTCGCAGGCGCCTGCACAGCCGGATTTGGCGCCCGAAGACATAGATTTGGACGTTGTGTACGAGGACACCAGTATCTTGGTTATTAATAAGCCCAGGGGCATAGTCGTCCACCCGGCAGCGGGCCACCCCAAAGGTACCTTGGTGAACGCGATTTTACGCCACTGTCCCGGTATTTTGAAAACAGATCCCCAAGGGCTTCGCCCGGGAATAGTTCACAGGCTTGATAAGGACACCACGGGTCTCATGGTAGTGGCCAAAACTTCGGTCGCCTTACAGAACTTGCAGATTCAGATGAAACAAAGGACAGCTGTGAGGCAATACGCCGCGTTGTGTAAGGGCAGGGTGTCTGAGGATTCAGGTGTAATTGACGCGCCTTTAGCTCGTGACCCAAAAAACAGAAAAAGAATGGCAGTACACCAAGACGGGAGGGAGGCGGTTACCGAGTACGAGGTTTTGGCCAGGTTCGGTAACGAGTATACGCTTTTAAAAGCAAATCTAATAACCGGCAGGACGCATCAAATAAGGGTTCACATGGCCTATATAAGGCACCCGGTGGTAGGCGACCCTTTGTACAGCAGAACCAAGGGCGAGCTGGGTTTAGAGGGCCAAGCTTTGCACGCTTTCGGACTTGGGATTATGGTACCCGAAAGTAACCGCTACCAAGAGTTTTTCGCGCCATTTCCCGGCGATATGCTAGAGGCTTTAGACACTCTAAAAAGGCGGTATAAGGAGGAATTACCGGCATGGATACGTTGAATTCACCCCAAGAGCACAAAGAAAGAATGGCAAGAATTCTCATAGATGTAGGTTCGGTAGGCGCAAGGCCCGAACAACCGTTTGTACTCACTTCAGGCACCTTAAGCCCTGTTTACATAGATGTCCGCCGCCTCATATCATTTGTGGATGCGAGAGAAGAAGCCGTTTCTATGCTTGAGGCTTTGGTGAAAACTACTGTTTCGGAGGAAATCCAAGGAGTGGCCGGGGGAGAGACTGCCGGCATTCCTTACGCTGCCTTTTTGGGCTGGAAGATGCGTTTACCCATGTTGTACGTCAGAAAAAAAGCCAAAGGTTTCGGAAGAAACGCCCAAGTTGAGGGCAGCGTTCCTGAGGGCAGCAACGTTATTCTCGTGGAAGATTTGATGTTCGACAGCGGCAGCAAGATTAACTTCATAAACGGGCTGAGGAATGCCGACCTCAAAGTAAGCCATGTGTTCGTTTTGGCTTCATATGGGTTTTACGAACAATATGAAAGTCATCTTGGAGAGGTTGGGGCAAAAGGGCATTGCGTTACCGATTGGCCCACCATTATCGACGTAGGGGAGAAGATAGGGTACTTTTCCTCCCAAGACTCAAAAATCGTGCGAGAATTTCTGAATGACCCCCACGCTTGGTCCAAAGAACGGGGCGGCAAATAGGTTAATTTAGGGTCGAATCACTTCTTCGAAGGTTTTTGTGATTTCGCCATCCGAATATTCTAATATCAAAACATATTGTTCCAGGGTCGCCGGTATATCCGGGATGGTCGCCCCGAATTTTCGAGGATGGTCCGATTCACCGGTGTAACATTCTAATTGAATTGTATCTGTGTCTTCTTCTGACACGACTTTGAGCCATGCCTTTACCGGGCGAAACTTCGCAATTCCCCAGGGGGCGCATTCGATTTCCGACATGGATACGAGAAGCCCTTTCTTTTGAGCAGAAAAATCGATTTGAAGGCCGGCGGTTTCGCCGGCAGAAACCTTAGATAGATCGATGGAGTCCACTGCGGTTGAAAAATCCATCCCTCCGCTGTTAACGGAAATATAATAGTCATAAACAAGGTCATGAGGCATGGCATCCTGTCGAGAGGCCGCTATTCGACTGGGCCCAGAGTTCTCTCGAGAGGCCGGTATGCCACTGAGCCCAGAGCTCTCTGTGAAGGTCACCTTAAGCACTGGCACCGGCTCATAGGGTAGATGTATGGTCGCCCTAAAACCCCCGCCACCGGTGCTCTCAGCGCTATATACAGCATAATCAAGCTCTCCCATACTTCTTATGTAAAGGGCGGCAGTGGAATCTGCGCGCATCTCTTTAACTTGCCAATCAAGGTGAACAGGTACATAACCGGCCTCCGCCGGGGCAACAATTACTTCCATTGGCGAAATAATTTCCGCGTCGTTTCGTATTTGGTCTAGCATTGAGCCAATATGTGCGAGCTGAAAAGACAGAACGTCAAACTGTTCTATGTCGCGGGACCCCTTAAGAGCCGAGAGTTCTTTGGATATCCCATGTAACTTCACAATAGAATACGAGCCCAGCACAAGCGTTACGGCTAGCAGTACAGCGCATACTCGCAAAAGACGTTCCACTGTAACCAACTCCTTCACCTTTTAGCTTACAGCCGTTGCTTGTATTGATGCAACCCGGTGGTTATCCGTTATAAAACGATACGAATGTTAGTTAACATAATACTTATTATAGGACGTTGAGGAGATCGCTCAGTATGCCGCACTTTGAAGCGCTCTATTTGCTCATCATGCCCCTTCTTTCCTTGGCATACTTTTTGTCTCAGGGGGTTTTGCGATTATGCACCGCCAGCCGTTTTTTGCTTACCGAAGCGTTTTGGGTCTGGCTTTGTTTTGTGGTCTGTTCATGGTCAACGGCTGTTGTTTGTTGAAAAGGCCGTTTGCGGAACCGCCGGATTCCGACCTTGAGCATAACTTTGCCATCGTGAGCGTTCCTGTGGCTAATTTAGGCGACGAACCTCTGCATGCCAGTGATTCTCATGTGGTCACCCAAGCGCGGCTGGGAGATTATTTGAGGATTATTGATGAGTCTCTGACCTGGTGTTTGGTGGAAATGGAGGACGGATATCGCGGATGGATTGCGCCTGAGAATGTGATTGTGGCCACGGAGGCCGGTGTCAACAAGCTTCGTAAAGGGTGGCAAGCTGTTGTTACAGCCAAGACGACGCGGGCTTTTAGTGAGCCCGGAGGTTTGGGTGTGTTTGACCATGAGCTTGTTCAAGGCAGTGTTTTGCCGCTTAAGGGGCGCAAAATAGGGTTTTCTGAGCTTCTGGCGCCCGACGGCTGTTCCATTTGGGTAGATTCGCAAAACATCTCCTCATACCAGTGTTACCAGGATGTTTTCGCCACAAAAAGGGGCGTCCAGGCGGTTATTGAGACGGCTCGCCAGTACTTGGGTCTTCCCTACCTGTGGGGTGGCTGCACAGCGTACGGCTTTGATTGCTCCGGGTTTACTCAATTCTGTATGAAAATGAATGGTTATTTGATAAAGCGAGACGCTGACATGCAGTATGAGCAAGGGTTTGAGGTTGAGGACCGCAGAGACTTGATCGCGGGAGACCTGGTGTTTTTTGAAACCTATCAGAAGGGGCCTTCCCATGTTGGCATTTATATAGATGAAGGGCGTTACATCCATTGCGGAGGCTCAGGTGTGGCCATCAATAGCTTCAACATCTCGGCCCCGGAATATTCCGAAGGGCTGGACAGGGTTTATTTAGGTGCCAGGCGCGTGATCAAATGACATTGTGTCCCTGCAAAAAAGATATTGCCCATACGGGTTCACTCCATACGGGCGCATATCTTCTAAGCTATGGTCACTTTCTCTACTGCTATCCCAACGCTCCGCCGGCAGGTATTAATATGACTTGGCCGGGTTTAAGCACGCTTTCCAGGGTCAGGCCGGGGTTAAAAGCCACAAGTTCCGAAGGTGTTATTCCAAATCTTCCGGCTATTATAATGATAGTGTCGCCTTTTACCACAATGTAACGCCTGCCGCCGGGCATGCCCCCGTGAGGCGGCGGTACAGGGTGTCCCCTTCTTGGAATCCTTATAATGTCGCCCGGGAAAATAAGGTCAGGATTACGAATCTGCGGATTCGCCGCAATGAGCGTTTCCAACGGTATTCCGTGGCGCTGCGCGATTAAATACATCGTGTCGCCGGGCTGTACTACGTATTCCGTGACCATACCCGGGGGATAGCCGGGGTGCGGCGGATGACCCGGGTGCGGCGGATGGCCTGGGTGCGGCGGATGGCCCGGATGCGGCGGTTGACCCGGATGATGCGGCGGATAATGATCGTGATCTTTACCCGGGGATATCACAAGAATGATGTTGCAGCGTTCCGCAATTTTCCTCAAAAGCGCCAACTGACTGGATTTTCTCCTGGACACTCTGACCATGATCCCGCGAGCTGTCGCCTCTTCTATGTGCGGATCCAATCTTAGGTAACCCGCGTCCAGTAGTTCGTTTTCTCTGTCGTACAAAAAAGAGATTATCTCATTTATGTCGTCGGGAATGCTAAGGTCGTCAAATTTGCCCGGGATATCCACACCAAGAGCCGCCAAAAGCTCGTTGCAGTCTGCCATGACACCTTTCTTTGTCTCGCCAAGTTCCTGAATTAAGTCGAGGCAGGGAGATTCAGGGGCGAGGGTAAGCAATTTGTCGTAGAGAGGCACCAGTTCTCTTTCCCGTGACCAGGTAAATACGCTTGCTTCCGTTATAACTTGGTCTACCATTAAACATACCTCCACCCAAAACTACGATTCCTTTCACTTTATGAGCGGGGTTAGGTTTTGGTGACCATAAGGATAAAGGAAACAAAAAAGCCCCGAATATCGGGGCGGAAATATCCATGTAATCACTTGTGAATCCTATTGGGGCTCGGGAGGTTTTCTTTTTGGCCCTTTTGAAACCTTAGGCGCCGGTTCAGGCCAGGGCCACATACCTTCGTCTACCCAAAAATCGTCTGGCTCACTCCAATACCAGTCATCGTCTGCCGCGGGGCTATCCTCTTCCCTGTTGGTCGCTTGGGGTTCTTTCGGATACAACTCCCGGTCAAACTGATCCTCAGGCATCCAAGGAGTAGGACGATCGTCTTTCAAACATACTCCCTCCTTTCTTTTGCGCCTTATGATGCCCGGAAAAGCCAAGTCAAATACAGCAAACTTACGTTTGCGTTTTTGCCATACCATGGTAAACTAATGTTCGAGTGCTGGTTTTGCATTCTTTAAGGAGGGTACTCTGTGGATAAACTTACCACCCGCCAAGCCCGGGTATTAGAGGTTATAAAAGACAGCATCCAAGAAACCGGTTATCCCCCGTCAGTAAGAGAACTAGGCAAACGGCTGGGGCTAAAATCAACCGCCACAGTTCACACTCACCTTCGGAATCTGGAGCGTAAGGGCTTTTTGAAAAGAGAAGCCCAGAAGTCCAGGGCATTTAATGTTACCGGCAGCGACGAAAACGACCCAACTCAAGCAGTCATGGTGCCCATAGTAGGTATGGTAAGGGCAGGCACCCCTGTTTTGGCCATAGAGAATATCGAGGACGTTGTGCCGTTTCCTAAGCACTTTGTCAAAAGCGAAAATGTATTCCTTCTTAAAGTGGAAGGCGACAGCATGATAGGTGTGGGTATTTTCGAGGGTGATTATGTTTTGGTAAGGCAGCAAGAAAACGCCGACAACGGCGATGTCGTAGTAGCCCTTCTGGGCGACGAAGCCACGGTGAAGACATTTTACTGGGAGAAAAACATGGTGCGCCTGCAGCCGGAAAATCCTGAGCTGGAACCCATCATAACTCATTCGGTTAAAATACTTGGCCGGGTGATCGGGCTTTATCGTCCTATGCGCTGAAGCATTACTTTTGAAGGAGTTCCATGGCATTTAGGCACGCTAAGATTACGTGTTCGTGAGTGAGTCCCCCCTGTAAATATGCGGTATAGGGCGGGACAAAAGGCCCGTCGCACGAGAGTTCGATGGAAGAACCCTGCACAAAAGTGCCCGCAGCCATAATGACATGGCGTTCATACCCGGGCATTGCCCAAGGCTCCGGTGTGGCAAAGGAATCCACCGGAGACGCGTACTGAACCGCGGCCGCAAGGCTCCGTAATTTTTCGCCGCTTCCCATTGTTACAGACTGCACAATGTCGCTTCTGGGCTCCAAAGGCAAAGGGTCCACCTTGTAGCCCAGCTCTTGGAAGAAAGCCGCCGCAAATGTGGCGCCTTTCAAGGCTTCGCCCACAGTTTTGGGTGCCATGAAAAGGCCTTGATACATGCTTCTGTAGCCCGCCGCGTAACTGCCCACTTCATTACCTATTCCGGTAGCGTACAAAGTGTCGGCAGCAGCGTCCACGGCCCATCTGGCCCCCACCAGGTAACCGCCGGTCGGCGCCAATCCACCCCCGGGGTTTTTAATGAGAGAACCGGCAGTTAAGGTTACACCAAAAACCGGCGGCTCCAGGGTTTCGGTAAATTCGCAATAACAGTTGTCCACAAAAGTCAAAATGTGCGGCCATTGCCTGTTAATGGTCTCCATAAAAGCAGCCAAGGTTTCCATGGTGATGGTTTTGCGGTTTGAGTATCCTCTGGATCTTTGTATCATGAGAAGTTTCGTTTTGGGGGTAATGGTGTGCTTAAGAAGCGATTCCATTTCCTCTTTGGTTATAGAGCCGGCTTGGTACATCGACAGCGCTTCGGTTTCTTTGTACGATATACCGTAATCTTTCAGGCTTGTGCCTGGTCTCGTTTTGCCTTGTTTTTCGTCCATGCCGATAATCGGGTGCAGGGTGTCATACGGGCTTCCGGTGACGCTTAGGGCTTCGTCGCCCGGCCTCAACAAAGAAAACAGCGCAGTCTTCAGCACATGTGTCCCCGAGGCCCAATGGGCCCTTACCAGACCCGCGTCTCCCTGAAACACATCTTTGTAAAGCGAATCCAAGCCGTCACGGCCCATGTCTTGGTATCCGTAGCCTGTCGATGGCGCCATGTGATTAAGGCTTATTCTGTTGGCGACAAACGCGTCCAATACCTTTTTCTGATTGAGCAGTACCGTAGTGTCAATTTCATCCCATATAGGGTTAAGCTCTGCCTTGCAACGCTTTATAAGGTCACTCTGTAGGTTCTGTGTGTCTTTCATCGTCTTTTGCGGCATCAGCGGCAATCCTCAGCTTTCTTGCAAGCCTGTTGGCGTCTTGGTAGGATAATGCGCAGGTAACGGTAGCGCCGTGCTTGTGGTGGTCTTCTTCTATGACGGTTCCTAATCGTTTTATCTCATACATGACGTCCCAAAGGGAGTAAGGTATGTCCCACGTGACAGTGCGCCTGGAATCCCCCAAAAGGTCAGTTACGGCTTCTTCCAACCGGGAAAGGCCGCGTCTTTCCAAAGCCGACACCAGTACCCAGGGCTCCTGAACGTTGATGCTTTCCGGGAATCCTGTGTCTTCTCTTGCCAGGCGGTCCGACTTGTTGAAACAAGTTATTACGGGTACGTCTTGCGCTTCAAGGTCTGCGAGTACGCCTTCTACAGTTGTCATTTGCTGCTCCCATGTAGGCGACGAGACATCTACAACGTGGACTAAGACATCGGCATTCAGGGAGTTTTCCAGGGTGGCCTTAAAAGCCGCCACCAGCTGGTGCGGCAACCCTTGTATGAAACCGACCGTATCGGATAGCAACAAAACTTGGCCAGAAGCGGTTTGCCATTTACGCACCCAAGGGTCCAAGGTGGCAAAAAGGCGGTCGTCCCGCAAAGTCTCTTCGCCTGTTAAAGCCGTGAACAAAGTGGATTTTCCGGCGTTGGTGTAGCCCACCAAGGAAACCAAAGGAATACCCGACCGGACCCGCCTTTTGCGCTGCAATGCCCTTACCCTTTGCACTTCTTTGAGTTCTCTTTTTAAACGGGCTATACGGTTTCTGGCAAGCCTTCTGTCTTGTTCAAGCCGCTGCTCGCCGGGGCCCCTGGTCCCTATTCCCCCGCCTAAAGCGGACATGTCTGCCCCGTGCCCCGTAAGCCTACCCAAAGCGTATTGGGCGGCAGCTAAATCTACCTGCAACTTGCCTTCTTTAGTCATGGCGCGGGCCGCAAAAATTCTCAGGATAACTTCGGTTCTATCGATAGCCAAAACACCGGTAACCTCTTGTATATTACGCGCTTGCACAGGCGACAGCGCCCCGTCAACCACGATAAGAGACGCGCCAAGGTCAGAAACGTAAGATTTCAGCTCTGCCGTTTTTCCTTTTCCCAAATAAGTGGCGGGGTCCGGCGCATCCCTGTCTTGAACCATTCGGCCTAAAGGAGTGTATCCCAAGGTATCACAAAGGAGACCTAATTCATCCATGGACTGCTTTGGGGTTAACCCGCTAACCTTGTCACGGAATTTGGTCTTCGGGGTATTTATTCCGATCATGACAACTCCCATAGGCTGATTAATGGCAAGCGCCTCCTGTTTTTTTATTCCATGACGAATTATATACCATCGTCACAGGCCTCCAACAACTCGTCGGGGGTAATGACGATTAAGTCTTGACGGCTGTATGAGTTTTGCTTCACTAGGCGAACGGCCTGCCGCCTTATGCTTTTCTCGATTATGTTCCTCACCATTCTTGCGTTGGACGGGATGCTTTCCCCGACAACCTTTTTTACTATTATGTCTTTCAGAACCACACGAGATTTTAGCGGCAAATGGTAATCACGCTTTTTTAGCATGAGATCCGCGATTTTCAAAAGATCCGAAACGGAGTAGTCGGGGAAATCTAAATGGATTGGAAAGCGAGATCTGAGGCCCGGGTTCGACCGCAAAAATGCTTCCATTTCTTTGGGGTAACCCGCCAGTATGAAAACCGTCTCCTTGGCGTGATCTTCCATGCCTTTTACGATGCAGTCGATGCATTCTTTTCCGAAGTCTTTTTCTCCGCCCCTTGAAAGCGAGTAGGCTTCGTCAATGAACAAGATGCCGCCTTGCGCACGGCGTATCTCGGCCTTTGTCCTTTGAGCAGTGTGACCAATGTATTCTCCCACCAAATCGGCCCTTTCGACTTCCACCACATGCCCCTTTTCCAGCAGGCCCGCTTCGTGGAGTAGCTTGCCGATGATGCGTGCAATAGTTGTCTTACCGGTGCCCGGGTTACCCTTGAATATCATATGGAGCACCGTATTTTCGGTGGAAAGCCCTAACCGCTCCCGCCGCTTTCGGATTTCTGCGTACGCGTATATTTCGAAAATGAGTTCTTTGACTTTTTTCAAACCCACCAAAGAATTGAGCTCTTCCAGAACGCTTTGCTTTCCCAGGTTTATGCCGGGGACTTGGCTGAAATCTACAGCCTTTTCGTCTTGAATCAGGCGAAGTACCGGGCCCCCGGGGAGTTTTGTCACCATCCGGCTCACAATAGATTCTTTGCCTCCCCCATATCATTGACCACAGTATTATACGCAGATTGCGGAAAAGGTGGTTTCAACCGCAAAATGCACAGCCGCCCTTTCATAAGGGCGGCCGCTTGCTACTGTAAGAGTCTGTCGATTACTGAGGTTTCTTTTGACTCAAGTCAGCTTGGCGCTGTCTTTTGTTACGCTTGTCTTTCTTGTTTTGATCCTTCCTTTGCTCCTGGCGATTGTCATTTCTGTTATCTAAGCGATCTTGCCTAAGGTTTTGGTCCTGGTTCCGATTTTGGTCCTGATTGCGATTCTGGTCTCGGTTCCGGTTCTGATCCTGATCACGGTTCTGGTCTAAATTCTGGTTCAAATTCTGGTTCCGCACATAATTGTCAGGATCTCTGTCGAATTCTTGTTTGCACCGATCTGAACAGAAATGATAGCGTTGGCCATTGTAATCCGACCGCAGATTCTCATCATCTCTGTCGTCCCTTACGTCAATTCCGCAGACTGGATCTTTAGGCGTGGCGTTCACCTCCCGGTGAAAAGTCTGCCCCCGGTGAAACAGTAACATGCAAACTTCTGGGTTTTAGGGGGTTTTCTCGGAAGGCTCCAGTGAAGCCGGGGTAGCTACCGTTCGAAACGGCGTTATAGTGGAAATGGCGTGTTTATATATGAGCATTTGTTTTCCGTCGCTCTCGAGAATTACCGTGAAATTGTCGAAACCCTTCACAAAACCTTTCAGCTGGAACCCGTTGATAAGATACACAGTGGTTTGAATGCCATCTTTACGTATCTGATTGAGAAAAAAATCTTGCAAGTTTACAGCACCTTTTGCCACCATTACATTTCCCCGCTTTCTCCGATTGCGTGATAGTCTGTCGCTCGCAGCGCTTTCTCTACAACACTTTTCCATTTTTCATTGTTGCCTACGGGTATCCAATTTATGCCGTTTTCTTTGGCAAACCATGTAAACTGTCTTTTTGCAAACCTCCTGGTGTTTCGCCTCATAAGGCATTTGGTTTCCTCGTAGCTTTGTAACCCCAGAAGGTAATTGCAGGTTTCCTTGTAGCACAAACCCTGCATGCTGGGCAATGTATAGCTATAACCCATATCGAAAAGATGCTTCACTTCGTCCACTAATCCCCTGGCAAATTGCAGATCTACCCGTTGGTCAATTCTTTGGTACAGGGTTTTTCGGTCCCAAAGAAGCCCGAAGATGAGGGCGTCGTAAGCGGGGGGGTTATTGGATTGTATCCGTTGGGAAATGGGTTTTCCCGTGGCTTCGTAGTATTCAAGCGCCCGAATCACCCGTTTGACATCGTTAGGGTGCAAATTGCGCCATGTTTCCGGGTCCTTCGTCCGGAGCATCGTGTGGAGAGCTGCGTTCCCCCGGTTTTTGGCTATGAGCTCCATTTCTTTGCGAAAAGGGTGGTTGGGCGGGGCGTCTTCTAAAGGGAACCCTTGCAGAAGGGCCCTTATGTAGAAACCGGTCCCTCCCACAACACAAGGCAGTCGCCCTCTGCCACGGATCTCGTTTATGGCGCCTGTTGCCCTCTTTTGAAACTCTT
>CAZXSP010000040.1:0-11822 GCA_964643285.1 uncultured Eubacteriales bacterium | reverse complement strand
TGGTGACTAATTCGTTTTCCTTTGGGAGATTCTTCTTAACGTGTAGGAAGGAAAGTCGCCATTGTTTACGAATACCCTAGAGTGAGAGGACGGGTGGTTCAAAAATACGGTATGAGGGGGCTTGAATGGTGAAGAAGCCACCCAGGAACCTAGAGTACATCTGTCTTTTGTGTGGGTCGCAAGGTTTGGCTCAGCTTTCTGACGAAAACCGAAACCAAAACGTGCCGGGCAATTTGAGTATCTCTTGTCCAAAATGCGGAGGATTAGCCCTTTGCGTTGAGAGAGAAATCGCCCCGCACGTATTTTTGCCTGTGGTCGCAGAAAAACATTAAATATTCCAAGCCGGGCGTCTTTAAGCCGTCTAGGTTCTGCGGCGTATGGAGGAGAAACCATGACCAAAGCACATCTAAATAAATTAATCGATTCCAGGAGAAGAAAACTCGCCGACCTAAGCGATAGCATTTGGGAGTTCGCTGAAACCCGTTTCGAAGAGGTTAAATCCAGTGAGGTCCTTAGTAAGGTTTTGGAAGATGAAGGTTTTTCTGTGCAAAGGGATTTGGGTATCCCCAACGCTTTCGTGGCCGATTACGGACAGGGAAAGCCCGTTATAGGTTTTCTCGGCGAATACGACGCGCTTTCCGGGTTGAGCCAAAAAGCCGGGGTTTGCCGAAGAGAGCCGGTCATACCGGGCCACAATGGGCACGGGTGCGGTCACAATATGCTTGGTGTGGCCTCGTTGGGGGCGGCTATTGCCCTGAAACAATACCTTCAAGAGAAGCGGTTGGATGGCACGGTCGTTTATTATGGCTGTCCGGGGGAAGAAGGCGGGTCAGGAAAAGCGTTCATGGCTCGGGCAGGCGTTTTTGACCGGCTGGATGCCGCCGTCACTTGGCACCCCGGCACTCTTACCTGCGTTTCCAGCGGTTCTTCCTTGGCGAACATACAGGTGTATTTCAAGTACACGGGTAAGGCGGCTCACGCCGCCGCTTGCCCTTATCTGGGCAGAAGCGCCTTGGATGCCGTGGAGTTGTTCAATGTAGGCGTCAACTATTTGCGCGAGCACATAATTCCCGAGGCGCGTGTCCATTACGCAGTTGTTAACACCGGGGGCAAAAGCCCCAACGTGGTACAACCCGAGGCTGAAGTGCTGTACCTTATCCGAGCGCCCAAAAACGATCAGGTTCGCGCCATTTATCAACGGGTTTTAAAAATCGCTCAGGGTGCCGCTTTAATGACTGAAACTGATGTTGAAGTTCAAGTCGACAAAGCATGCTCAAACGTTTTGCCTAACGAAGTTTTGGAAAAAATCATGCAATCTAACTTGGACATTTTGACACTTCCTGCACCTTCTCAAGAGGAACTGGCTTTTGCCGCCGCTATCAGAGAGACGCTTGATGAGGAAGAGAAACAAAGCGAAATCAGAACCCTTGCGGGAAGATACGGGCAAAGCCAAGGCCGCGCTATCGGGGAAAGGCTGCAAAACGGGTTATGCACATTTGTGCTCCCTCACAGAACATCGGAAATCGCCATGAGCGGTTCTACTGATGTGGGAGATGTGTCTTGGATAGTTCCTACAGTTCAATGCAATGTTTCGTGCTATGCGCTGGGAACTCCGGGACACTCTTGGCAGCTTGTGTCCCAGGGGAAATCCAGTTGGGCTCACAAAGGCCTTTTGGCGGCCGCGAAAGCTATGGCCGGTACAGCTTTGGATTTGTACCATAATCCCGGGGTCATACAAAACGCCAAAATAGAGCTCGATGAAAGACGGGGCGGGGAGCCCTACAGGTGCCCCATTCCCGATGATGTAAATCCTTCTCCGGTAAAAAAAGGCTAGTAACAAGAGAATAATCCGTTAGAAAGTCCGCCCGAAAACCGAATTTCGGTTTGGGCGGGTTTTTTTATTTGATTGTTTGGTCAAATCGCGAGATTAGTGGAAGGAATCCGTGTAACAGTGTAGAATAGAGGCATCAAGTGGGGTAGAGTGGGGAAAGGTGGGTCATAAAGGGCGTGTTTATCGGAACCGGGTTTGTAGGCGAATATCTACATGTCGTGGACGGCAAGGGTAGGCTGGCATTGCCTGCGAAGTTTAGAGATCTCTTGGGTCCGCGGTTTTTTATCGCCCGGGGTTTGGACAAGTGTCTTTTTGTTTATCCTAGCGAAGAGTGGGCACAAGTCCTACAAAAAATTAAGCAAATGCCTTTGAACCAAAGCGACTCACGCGCGTACGCAAGATACTTTTTGTCGGGTGCCACAGAGGTGGAGCCCGACAAACAGGGGAGGATAGTTCTTCCCGCCAACTTGCGCGATTACGCAGACCTCACTAAGGATGTATACGTTTTGGGGGTAGGCAGCAGGGCAGAGGTTTGGGATAAAGAACAATGGGATGCCACGAAGGCCGAGATCGGCAAGAGTTTCTCGAAAATAGCGGAGAGCGTTGCGGGGGTATGATTGGCGTATTCCACAAACCGGTTATGGTTTTGGAAGTCATGTCTTACCTTTTAGAACGCGAAAGGGAAATAATTGCGGATTGCACCGTTGGTGACGGAGGCCACTCAGAAGCTATTTTGGATGGAACAAAAAATACTTTCGTGGTGGCCATCGATGTGGATACAGAAGCTGTCGAGACTGCCAGAACCAGGCTTCGGACAAGCCACCCCGGCAGGGCGCTTGTAGCAAAAGGCGATTACAGGTGTCTTGGCAAGTTCCTTTCGTCAATAGGCGTTCCCCGAATTGACGGGGCACTTTTGGACCTGGGCGTGTCTTCAAGACACATGGATGTTACAGAAAGAGGTTTCAGTTACTGGGGTGAAGGGCCGCTTGATATGCGCATGAACAAAGAGGCGCCCGTAACCGCCGGACACATATTGGCGACTTACAGTGAGGAAGAGCTAGGCACGATCCTAAGAGATTACGGTGAAGAGAGATTCTGGCGACGTGTGGCAAGACAAATAGTCCTGTCAAGGGAAGAAAAACCGCTTTGTACTGCAGAGGACTTGGTCGGTATCATAAAAAGGGCCATCCCCGCCAGGTACAGACAAGGCGATATCCATCCCGCCAGACGCACTTTTCAGGCATTGAGAATAGCGACCAATGACGAGATATCCAGGTTAGGCGTATCCATAGAACGGATAGTTAGTCACCTGCGGCCTCAAGGAGCAGTGGTTATTCTGTCGTACCATTCGCTGGAAGACAGAATAGTCAAATCGGTGTTCAAGCAAATGGAACAAGAAGGACGCGGGAAAAGGCTTACCAAAAAACCGAGAGTTCCCAGTGAAGCGGAAGTCAGTGCTAATCCACGGGCGCGAAGCGCAAAGCTAAGGGCTTTTGTTAAGGCAGAAGCCGACGGAGGGGTTCCATGTGATATCAAGTGCTGAAATACCAGTCGTAGGTGAGAATGGCACAAAGCGCTTGCGGCGGTTAAGAAATGCCGCTGTGCCCCTAGAGGTTTTGGGGATTGGGTACTTTCTGCTTCTGGTTTTGGTAGGAGTTGCGTTGGTATGGCAGCCCGCCAAGATGACCCAGGTAAGGCAAAGCGCCACAAAGCTCCAAGCCGTTTTGCAGGATCTAAAACTTCGCAACGAAGATCTGAAGAAGACGGTAGCCAACATGGAGTCTTTAGCCTATTTTGAAACAGAAGCAAGGGATCGCTTGGGGATGGTGGAGCCTGAACAGGTCAAGATTTGCGAAATACCCGAGCATTTAGCCTTGGCCGCTTATGATACGAACGCGTCTTTGGCAGATAAAGACAAGCCTAACGGCATAAGATTGTTGATAGCTCGTATAGCGGGAATTTTCAACACAAACCAGGCCACTGCTAAAGGCGAGTGATATACAAATCGTTTGATAATTAGCGGTCGGGGAGATTGGCCATGGGCATAGCTTTGGCTCGTAAACGCGTGGGACGGGTTTTAATGGTCTCGGCTATTTTGTGTTTTCTGCTTTTAGGCAGGCTTTCATATGTGCAATTTGTGTTAGCCGATGAATTGGGAAAACAAGCTTTGGATGTTCGCATGCGCGACATACCCATTCAGCCCAAAAGAGGAGTGATTTATGACAGGAATGGCCATGAGCTCGCTTTTAGTATAGATGTGGAGTCCCTTTACGCGATACCTGCCCAAGTGGAAGACCCGGAAGGGGTCGCAAGGGTCGTTTCTGAGTTATTGGGAACCAAATATGAATCTGTACTAAACGCGCTTACGCGCAATTCATCTTTTGAATGGATTAAAAGAAAAATACCTGACGATCTTGCCAGACAGATAAGGGACAAAAGGCTGGCCGGGATAGGTTTTACCCAAGAGACCATGAGAGTGTGGCCTAAAGGAAGCTTGCTCAGCCAGGTGCTTGGCATCGTCGGTATAGATAATGACGGCTTGGAAGGGCTAGAGTTTGAATATGACAGAATCCTCAAAGGCATACCGGGTAAATTTACGGTAGAAGTCGATGGTTTGGGCGATGCGCTTCCTCAATCACAAAAGGGGTATGTTCCGCCCGTCCAAGGTAAAAACCTTGTTTTGACGGTGGACGAAGTCGTTCAATTCATCGCCGAACGTGAATTGGACAAAGCGTTAAGGCAAAGCCAGGCCAAGGGTGGATTGGTTATCGCCATGAACCCGCAAAACGGCGAAATCTTGGCCATGGCAAATAGGCCGACATATGATCCAAACCAGTATGATTCGTATCCGCAAGCCAACAGGCGAAATATTTGCGTTACTGACTCTTTTCCCCCCGGGTCGACGTTTAAACCCATTACCGCTGCCGCGGGACTCGAGTCGGGAGCAATATCTGTTGACAGCAGTTTCTACTGCGGCGGTACTCGGAAAGTCGGTCCTGACGTTTTGAGCTGCATACTGAGCCACGGCAGCCAAAGCTTCACAGACGTTATTGTGAACTCGTGCAACGTAGGGTTCATTGAAATAGGGCTTGCCACCGGGACAGAATCATTCTACAAATACCTGGATCTTTTTGGTGTCACAACGGCCACAGGAATCGATTTGCCCGGGGAAGCCGACGGCATAATCGTACCCCAAAAAGATGTGAAGCCTATTGACCTGGCTTGTATGTCTTTTGGCCAGACCCTTCAGCTTACTCCTGTTCAACTCATCTCAGCGATTTCTGTCGTCGCAAACGGCGGATCAACCGTGTTACCTCACATTGTAAAACAGATAACAGACATAGACGGGAACGTTATCGAGGTAAAGCCGTCTTCAAAAATACACAGGGTCATATCAGACGAAACCTCCGGTGATCTCAGAGATGCTCTGGAAAAAGTCGTTTCCGAAGGAACGGGTACACAGGCGTTCGTGCCCGGATACAGACTGGCCGGCAAGACAGGTACAGCCAACAAAGTGGTAGATGGCAGAGTCACGGAAGGCAGGTATTTGGCTTGGTTTATAGGCTTTGCGCCAGCCAATGACCCGCAATTGGCTCTTTTGGTTATGGTAGACGAGCCTCAGGGCGCGTACTACGGTGGGTTAATCGCGGCCCCTGTATTTTCGGGAATCATGAGGGATGTTTTGCGGTATTTGGAAGTGCCTCCCCAAACAGAAGAAGCAGTTGACCAGGAAGATATAAGGATTGTGCCGGATTTGTTGGGTAAAGACGTTGTGGCCGCTCAGGCAGAGTTAAGGGAAATTGGGTTGACCGGTTCTAAGGAAGGGCCGGGTACCAGAGTCGAAAGGCAATTCCCTGTGGCCGGCGCAAAGGTTCGTGTCACAACAGAGGTCATCTTATACACAGCGGATGACTCGGTTGTGCCCGAAGGACATGTCAAAGTACCCAATATAATCGGTTTAGGCTTACCCCAAGCTAGGGAAAGTTTGCTAGAGGCAGAACTATCCCTGGGCGCGCAAGGAAGCGGGTTTTGCGTTTCACAAGATCCTCCCGCAGGCGAGGCAGTATTGCCTGGTACCATGATAAGAGCAGTGTTTAGATTAGATGTAGGTCAGTGATTGGGTGTGGTCATTCGATGAAGCTTTCCGACCTGGTAAAACACATCTCGGGCGCAAAGGTTATTCGGGATGCCGAAATTAAGGGTATCGCTTACGATTCCCGCGATGTAAAAAAGGGCTATGTTTTTGTCGCGGTGGCAGGCGTCAAAACGGACGGTCATGCGTTTTTGAAAAAGGCAGCGGAAAACGGCGCGGCGGCCGTGATAGTTCAAGACCCGTCTTTTGCTTTCGAACCGGGGGTGGGTTTAGCCCAAGTGCCTGATTCGCGAAGCGCCTTATCGGAAGCGGCGAAAGTGTTCTATGGAGACCCAAGCGCGCACTTGCTCACAGCAGGCGTGACCGGTACAAAGGGAAAAACCACTACATGCCATTTCATAAGGCAAGTATTGGAGGCATCGGGCGAGAAGTGCGGTCTGTTGGGGACTGTTCACAACATAATCGGAGATGAGATTAGGCCATCCAAACTCACTACTCCTGAATCTTCAGATTTGCAGGCGATGTTAAGGGATATGCTCACCGCCGGGTGCACATCGGCTGTTATGGAAGTATCATCCCACGCACTTTCTATGGGCCGAACAGAGCACATCCGCTTTGACGCCGCTGTTTTAACTAACATTGGCAGGGACCACCTTGATTTTCACAAGACAGTCGATTCCTATGTGGAAGCCAAAACAAAGCTATTTTCTCAGCTGTGTAAGGGTGATGTTATCTCCGGAAAAGAAAGGCGCTTTCCTCGAGTGGCTGTAGTTAATGCCCACGACCCCTATAAAGATAGATTTCTGGCACATACACAACATAAGGATGTTCGTGTGGTGTCATACGGCCTTTCTGAAGATGCTACTTTGAGCGCACAGAACATTCGGTACGATAGCAAAGGTACGACTTTTGAATTATGTGCTCCCACCAAAAAGCAAACGGTCAGGATATCTACCCCCGGAAATTTCAATGTCCTAAACGCCTTGGCAGCCGCCGGTGTAGCATACGGTCTTGGGTTTTCCTGGGAGGGTATTGTGCAAGGCTTGGAAAGTGCCGCCGGCGTTAAAGGCAGGCTTCAGGTGATACCCGAAATAACCCGCTTTTCAGTTTGGGTTGATTACGCGCACACCCCCGAAAGTCTCGAGGATGTTCTCTTGGCGGCCAAAGAAATGTGCCAAGGGCGAGTCATTGTAGTTTTTGGCTGCGGAGGCGACAGAGATTCCGGCAAAAGGCCTATAATGGGCGAAGTTGCCGCGAGACTCAGCGATTTTGCCGTTATAACAAACGATAATCCCAGAACTGAGAATGAAAACATTATACTTGATGATATAGAAAAAGGTCTTGTTGAAGCGGGGGCCAGAGTCAAAGACAAATATATCCGCGTCCCTGACCGTAGAAAAGCAATTGAAGCGGCAATAGGCGCCGCAACACCTGGGGACATAGTGATTATCGCCGGTAAAGGCCACGAAACTTATCAGATGTTTAAAGATAAAACAATCCATTTTGACGATGCGCAGGAGGCCAGAAAAGCTTTTGAGACCATATTCGCTAAATGAAATAAGCCAAATTGTGGGCGGGCAAATATTGCAGGACGCCCCGGGTTTCAAGTTTACCCGGGTTGGAATAGACTCACGCCGGATTGAGCCCGGAGATTTGTTCGTTGCCATCCCAGGCGAAAGAGCCGATGGCCACGATTTTGTAACCCAGTCATTTTTGGGTGGGGCTATGGGCGCTATTGTCCAAAAACCCGTTACCAAACCTACTGAATCAAAAACCGGTTTGCTGTTGGTAGATTCTACAACAGATGCCCTACAAAAACTCGCGGCCCACTGCCGCGGTGAAAAGAACGTAAAAGTCATCGGAATAACAGGGAGCGTAGGAAAAACCAGCACAAAAGATTTAGCCTGGGCGGTAGTGTCCAGGCAATTTGCTTCTTACAAAAGCCAAGGAAACCTGAATTCTCACATTGGTTTGCCCCTTTCGGTTTTGGCTATGGATGGCCCGTATCAGCTGGCCATCGTGGAAATGGCGATGCGTCAAAGGGGTGAGATTTCCCGGTTGTGCGAAATAGCCAGGCCCGAGATAGGCATACTTACGGACATATCGGCGTCGCACATCGGCATTTTGGGTAATCTCGATGAAATTGCCATGGCCAAGGCCGAGCTCTTGGAAAGCCTTCCTCCGAACGGTGTTGCGATTCTAAACGGTGACAACCGATTAGTCATCGAAGTAAGCCAAAAAGCACGTTGTGAGACCCTGTTATACGGTTTTGGCGAGAGTGTCCACTGCCGTGGGGTAAACGTGAAGTCTTTGGGCGGGCACGGTTCGTCTTTCGGCGTCATTTATAGGGGTTCACGCTATGAATTTGTGCTAAAGATTCCCGGCGCACACCAAGTGCACAATGCGTTGGCTGCCATCCTGCTGGGTTTTACTCTTGGGATGCCACACGCAAAGATTCAGGATGGATTGTTAAACGTAAGACTAAGCCCCATGAGGCTGGATTTTTTGCGAGGGATTGGGATTACCATTATCGACGATTCTTACAACGCCAGCCCGAAATCTACAAAAGCCGCCCTAGATTTGTTGGAAACAAGCGGTAAAGGGCGAAAAATAGCTGTTTTAGGCGAAATGCTTGAGATGGGGAAAATGGCGCCAAGCGCTCACCACGAAATTGGAGCATACGCAAAGCAAAAAGCAGATTTTCTCGTATCCATTGGGGATTTGGGTAAACACATCGTGGAAGGCTGGAAACAAGAAGATAGCCCCCACGGGGGCCAGGTTTCGCGAGATTATGAGTGGTTTCCCTGCAAAGAGGCGGCTGTAGATTTTCTGAAATCCGTTATCAAATGCGGTGATATCATACTTGTCAAAGCGTCCAGGGGATGCGGTTTGGAATCTGTTGTAGGGTTTTTGAAACGATTTGATTTTTCAAAGGATGAACACCTGTGAACTGGTTTGAAACGCTTTTGCCTGTAGGCTCGGGTTTCGTTTTGTCTTGGGGATTAGGCCACCTGGTGATTCCGTGGCTTGGGAAAAAAGGGGCGGGGCAGCACATACGGTCCGAAGGCCCTAAATCGCATCAAAAAAAAGCCGGCACTCCCACCATGGGCGGTGTCATTTTCATAGTTGGCACTATTTTGGCTTTAGGTATATATCACGCAGTTTCACGTACCATGCCTTCTAGAAGCGAAGTTATGGTTTTGGGATTATACGTAGGTTACGGCCTTGTTGGGTTTGCGGACGATTACCGAAAGGTGCGAAAAAAAAGAAACCTGGGGCTGAAAGCCAGGGAAAAGATACTGCTCCAAATCCTTATAGCCATAGCTTTCATGTGGCCTTTTGTTGAGGAATCTTGGGTTATTGTCCCGTTTACAGGCACTGTCTTAGAACTTGGAATATGGTATTCGATTTTGTCTGTCATCTTAATCGTCGGGATGGGAAACGGCGTTAATCTTACTGATGGGTTGGACGGTTTGGCTGCCGGAGTAGCGGCCGTAGGTCTTGTAGGGTATTCGCTTGTTGCCCGGGGCAGCGCTCAGGCGCTTGGGGTTAATGTGGAGCCTTTAGCAATGGCCGGACTTGGCTCTGTGTTGGGTTTTCTTGTGCACAACCGCAACCCTGCTAAGGTATTCATGGGTGATGTCGGTTCTTTGGCCCTGGGAGGCCTTTTAGCGGGCCTGGCTGTGGCTACCAAAGCCGAGTTATTGATTGTTTTCTTTGGCGCGGTGCCTATAATTGAGGCTTTGTCGGTCATGTTGCAGGTAGCTTCTTTTCAACTGGTAGGGAAAAGGATATTCAAGATGAGCCCGTTACACCATCATTTCGAGCTTTTGGGCTGGAATGAAAAAACGGTGGTCAAGGCTTTTTGGGCGGCGGCGTTTGTTTTCCTCGTTCTCGGTGTCTTTTCCATGGTTTGTGTATAGACAGGGGCGTAAATTTGAGAAAGCGCGCAAAAGATTCAGGCATCAGGCGAAAAGAGCCTGATTACATACTGTTTTTCACCATATTGACCCTCGTGGCCATAGGGATAATGATGGTTTTTTCTGCGAGCATGGTGAAATCCGTCAAGGGGTATGGACACCCATTTTTCTACCTTATGATGCAGTTGCTATGGGCGTCGATGGGGTTTGCCGCTATGTTTTTTCTCATGAATTTCGACTGTTGGCGCTACCGCCATTGGATACCGATCATGCACGGCTTGGCAATCTTGGCTTTGGTGTTGGTGCTTATCCCCGGGATAGGGCAAATGAGGCACGATGCCAGGCGGTGGTTAGGGTACGGTCTGGCTACAGTTCAGCCGGCCGAACTGGCGAAATTCACCACCATTCTGTTTTTGTCACACAGTTTGGCCGGAAAACGCGGCGAGATTCAAAAGCTTATTAAGGGCCTTGGCCCATATTTGGCGCTTTTGGGACTTACTGTGCTTTTGGTTCTTAAAGAGCCCGATCTGGGAACTGCCGTTGCCATAGCCGGGGCCGCCGTGGTCGTAATTTACATTGCGGGCGCCAAAATGTGGCACCTCACTTTGTTGGGGGTTTTGTCGGCTCCCCTTTTGTACTGGGCAGTTTTCGCGGAAGAGTACAGGAGAAAAAGGCTTCTAGCTTTTTTGGATCCTTGGGCCGATCCCGAAGGCGCGGGGTGGCATATCATACAAGCCCTTTATGCCCTGGGTACCGGGGGGTTATTTGGCACCGGCATAGGGTTTTCACGGCAAAAATGGTCCTACCTTCCGGAGCCCCATACCGATTTCATTTTTGCGGTTCTGGGGGAAGAGATGGGCTTTTTCGGAGCTTTTTTGGTGATAGCTTTGTTCTTCGTTTTTGCGTGGCGTGGGTTCAGGACTGCCATGGCGGCGCCTGACAGGTATTCTTGTTTTCTTGCGGCGGGTTTGACGGCCCTTGTGATGCTTCAGGCGGTTGTGAATATAGGCGTTGTGTCCGGGTCATTGCCTATCACGGGTATCCCGCTTCCCTTCATAAGCTACGGCGGCTCGAGTTTGCTCACCACACTTATGGCTTGTGGGGTCATCCTCAATGTCTCCAGATACGCAAACCGATAATGAGGAGGATTGCACTGTGCGTTTAGTGGTAACCGGGGGTGGGACAGGCGGTCACATTTACCCGGCCATAGCAGTAGCCAACGAAATGCGGCTTTTAGTCCCTAGGACAGAAGTTCTTTATATGGGTACACAAAACGGTATGGAGCGGGAATTGGCTCAAAAAGAAGGGTTCGCGTTTTTTCCAGTCCGTTCCTCAGGGGTTATGAGGAAAAGCCCCACAGTGGCAGCCAAGGGAATCGCAAATGCTACTTTAGGTGTAAACGATGCCTTAAAAGGGCTTAGACGTTTTGGCCCGGATGTCGTTTTTGGGACAGGCGGATACGCCTCAGGGCCGGTAATGCTCGCCTCATGGCTACTGAAAGTGCCCGGCGCAATCCAAGAACAGAACGCCATGCCCGGCAAAACCAACCTGCTATTGTCCCGTCTTGTGAGAAAAGTGTTTTGCGCTTTTGAGTATACGGAACGGTTTTTCCCGAAAGGCACTAATACCGTGGTTACGGGGAATCCCATAAGAAAGTCACTTTTTGAGTCCACGAGAGAACAGGGGAGGGCCTTTTTCGGGTTAGACACAAAATCCAAAGTTATACTGGTTTTCGGCGGTTCCAGGGGAGCAAAATCCCTGGCTATGGCGGGAATCCAAATGGCGTCTGCTCTTCCGCCGGACGTTTGTCTTTTGATCGCCACGGGAAAAGAATACTATGAGTGGGTTCTTGAAGAGCTGGGCGCGTCGCCGGAAGACGGCATAGACGGGGCCAGAATTGGAAATATTATCATACGACCGTATATTCACAATATGGCTGAGGCTTATAGCGCGGCAGATGTGCTTGTAGGCCGCGCCG
>CAZXSP010000039.1:0-11869 GCA_964643285.1 uncultured Eubacteriales bacterium | reverse complement strand
TTTTACCCGATACGCTCATTTGCGCCATCGGAGCAGAACCGGTCTTACCTCAAATCCCGGGCATACACAACCCAAACGTAGTTCATATCACCTCGATCTACGATCCAGAAGTGACCGTGGGCGAAAAGGTGGTAATCATAGGCGGCGGGCTCGCGGGATGCGAAGAAGGCCTGGCACTTGCCATGAAGGGAAAACATGTGACTATAGTTGAGATGAAAGACGAACTGGCGCCGGGTACCCCTGTTCTTCACCTGAAAGCCATGATGCTGGAGTTTGAAAAATATAAAGATAACCTGAAAGCGTTTACCGGCTTGACCGCTGCCTCGATCAATATGAACGAAGTCAACTGTGTTGATGAAGCCGGCAAAAACCATTGTTTTGAAGCTGACACAGTTGTGATCGCCACGGGCATGACCCCAAAACGCGAGATAGTCGAAAAGTTGCGTCTTGGCGGCGCGGATAAGTTCATACAAATAGGAGATTGCCTAAGTCCCAAAAAGGTCCTCCAGGCAGTACACGGCGGATATTTCGCAGGCAAGAACGCCTGAACTGGCCCTACCACGCGGCCAAAAATTGTGTGTGGCGGCTCATGGACCCACAAAAGAGCCCCAGAGCCGCCACATGGCACACTAACGCAAAACGATCGCGCCCACCGCACGCGCGCCTTCTTGACTAATTTCGACATGAGTTCCGAAGGGTTCGGAAAGTCTTTGTAATTGTCGTAAAATGTCGACCCCGGCTTCAAAACTCGCGAGCTTCGGTTCTCCTCTTTTGGTCCTGTGGGCCGCATTGTAGTTTAGATCAATGGGGTGAAGTTTCAGGGAAGCAAGTTTCCAGTCCCGGTACTCGCATATGGGTATTATCGACTGCCAAAACCTTTCATCAGCCGCGAAACCTCGGGGATTACCCATTTCATCGGTGTTACTCTTGTCTTGGACATCCGCGGGTGTGGCTGTGGCCGGCAGACCGTGCATTTCATATATTTCAGCGGGATACCTGCGAATACCTGAACTTACGTAATAAAAATCTCCCAACGAGTAAAAAATGGGTTTTCCTTTATACACCTCGACAGCGCGCAGCATATGCGGCCCGTGCCCGACCACTACGTCAGCCCCGGAATCGATGAACCTGCGGCAAACATCGGGCAAAAACTCCGCCAATTCCTGATTGTTTCCGCTGCCGTTTGGCCCCTGATGTGCGTGAAGGCTCATGACGACAAATTCTGCCTGCCGTTTAGCGTCATCTATCCAACGGCAAATATCATCAAGATCCTTCCGGATGACTTCCTCCTGTATTGCACAGCGTTCGCCCTGCACAAATCTTGTACCAAACAAGTTTACGCCATGGTCTTTCTGAGCCACGATTGACACTTTGGCCCTTTGCCGAAGGGTTTCTTCCAATCCCAATGCCTGATGAATGTCTTTTAGCGCATTCCATCGGTTCGAATCCAATACACACCGGTATGTCACCCTTAAAGGGCTTACCCCGGGACGGCCGGGCATATCTTCCCTTGACGGTCCTGCCGGCCCACCCACAACAAAACTGGATGTGGCCCCTAACACAGCCACTCTCGCATCGGAAGTATCGTAGTAACCGGGCGACCGGGCTTCCCCCAGATTCATTCCGCCGCCGGCGAAAGTCAGGTTGCGTTCTGAAAGGGCGTTCATGGTGTCAACAATCCCATGAAAGGTAAAATCGTTGGAATGGTTGGTGGCAACATTGAACAAGTTGAACCCCATCCATGCCAATTCATCCAAAACGAACTCGCCTACCCCCAGATTGGCGCCGCCGTGTTCTGAAGATGGGATCAAGGGCTTCCTGGGCGTTACAACCTCGAGGTTCACAAAAGCGGCATCTGCCCCCCTTATGAGTTCCACCATTTCCAGGAAACCGGGATCGTTCTTCTGAGACACGCGTTTAGTAATGATGGCGTCCCCCGCAGCCGCAAAACGAAACATGGACATAAAGTATCCCTCCTGTACAAAACAGTTCAATCAATGAGTTTGGCATCCCTTCACCTTTTAAGTTAACAAAACATAACTTGGTACTAAAGGACACCCCACAAAGGAGGGGAATTCGTGGAAACCAAGTGTCACATCCCAAAGCCAAACGTGCTATGTGTTAATGTTGAGCAAGTATACGATTGGGTTGTTCAAGGCGGCTGTTTAACCACAGAAATCCCGAAGTCGTGCCAATGCTTTGAAACGCCGATTCCACTAGACCTCAGAAACCCGGAAATAAAATGCATTTTGACAGATAAATACGGTAACCCCTTACCCCTGAACACGAAAGTGGACGTAACGGAGATTTGTCCGAGAGAAGACCACCAATATGAAGTAGACGGATCCACTGTGGTTTTGCAGAAGGTTACTTTCCAGAAGAAATTGTATGTAAAGCTGGTCGTCACCGGGAACGAGCCTGAAGTACCCAGTCAGTTGTACTGTCCATCGCGGCCTATCCCTCTGACATTCGTTGAGACAGCGTTCCTGTGCGCTCCTCCCGGTACGTCTCTGGTAATTCGAATATCGGGTTTCACCTGCCAAACCACTGTATTTAGGGACAAAATCAGGATTAGCGTTTTTGTATGTCAGAGTATCCAAACTGTTGCGCCCGTAACTGTGGAGTTGGCTACCAACTTTTGCACGCCAAGGGAATCTTGGGTCGACAGATGCGGGCTTCCGGCGGTGCCGCCCACTTGCCCTTCAGTCTTTCCGAACCCTTAACACTTAACGCGCAAGGACTCTTACCGGGGGGCTAATAACCCCCCACTTTTTTTGGTCAAGAAGACGGCTTACTGAGTAGCGCACGGTCTGTAAGCAAAGTCTCGCCACTGTTAGTTTCAAACAGGCGGAGAATATCCTTCGTGGTCATTTGCTTTCTTTCCTCGCCCTTGACGTCAAGGATAATTTGCCCTTCATGCATCATAATTGTCCTATTGCCCACCCTGAGGGAATCCGCGATATTGTGCGTAACCATCAAAGTGGTAAGTTTCAAGTTTTGAATCAAGCCTTCTGTAAGTTCCAACACTTTTTTTCCTGTCTTGGGATCCAAAGCCGCTGTGTGCTCATCAAGAAGCAATAGGCGCGGCCGGCTGAAAATAGCCATCAACAAAGTAAGCGCTTGCCTTTGTCCTCCGGACAATAACCCCACCGGTGTGGTGAGCCTGTTTTCCAGGTCTAGGCCGAAATAAGATAATTCTTGTTTCATGCGGTTTTTCTGACTTTTATCGACGGCCTTTTTGAGACCCCGGTTTAACCCTCTCTTTGTGGCTATCGACAGGTTCTCTTCTATAGTCATTGTGGAGGCGGTACCTACCATGGGATCTTGAAACACCCTACCTATAAGCCCTGCCCTTTTGTACCCGGGAAGCTCGGTTATGTCTTCACCGCCCAAAAAAATAGAGCCCTGTTCCAAAGGAAAAACGCCGGCTATCGCGTTCAGCATAGTGGATTTACCTGAGCCGTTACTGCCTATCACAGTGACGAAATCTCCCGGGGCAAGCGCAAGGTCCAGCCCGTTCAATACCTTCTTTTCGTTTACGTTAGCTTTGTTGAAGATTTTGGTTACTTTTTTTAGCTGTAGCACCGAGCCACCTCCCCACTCCCACATTCTTTCCCTTGAGCCCAAACTTCGGGACAGACAAAGCAAACACCACCAACACCGCTGTCACCAACTTCAAATCGGTGGCCTGCAAGCCCATTCTGAGCGCAAGTGAAATAACAACCCTATAGGTTAGAGAACCGCAAACGACAGCCATAAGAGCCCGTGGTATAGTACCGGTGTCTATCAGCGTTTCCCCTATGATAACTGCCGCCAAGCCTGCCACTATTGTGCCTATGCCCATGCCCATGTCGGCAAACCCTTGAAGCTGCGCTACCATAGCCCCGGAAAAAGCCACGAGAGCATTACCCAAAACAAGCCCGAGAATCTTCATGTTATCGACGTTAATGCCCTGGCTTTCACCCATAATCTCGTTATCGCCCGTGGCTCTCAAAGCAAGGCCCAGCTCAGTTTTGAAAAACCGGCACAACAAGAAAATGATGGCGGCGATACTCACCAAACCGCATAAGACCCATCGGATTTTTGAAGGCGCGCCCAAAGTATACAAGGCGTCTGCGACAGTTTTAACGCCCAGAAGGGGCAAATTCGCTCTACCCATAATCCGCAAGTTAACCGAATAAAGGCCGGTCATGGTGAGAATGCCGGCCAATAAGGGGGCAATCCGAAACTTTGCGTGCAAAATTCCTGTGATTAGCCCGGCCAACGCTCCGGCTAAAGGGGCTAGGGCAAGGCCCAGCCAAGGACTTTGCCCACCCCGTATGAGTATGGCCGCCACAGCGGCGCCCAAAGTGATGCTGCCGTCGACCGTCATATCCGGAAAATCCAATATCCTATAAGTGATGTACACCCCCAGGGCCATTACCCCAAACACAAGCCCCAATTCTGTCGCGCCGATTAAGATTTTTAAGCTCACGGGTGTCCACCTCTTGGTCTTATGTTCTATTCGTCTATTATGTCTACGGCGATGTCCAAGACTGCCTGGGGAATGCTTACTCCCACTGTTCGGGCTGTATTCAAATTGACTATAACGGATACTTCTTCCTGGATTTCTACAGGTATGTCACCGGGGTTCTCCCCGTTAATGATCGCCAAAGCTTGCTCGCCTGTTTGCTTGCCAAGCCTGTAGTAATCCACACCCGCGCTTGCCAAACCTCCCCTAGCCACAGAATCGCCCTCAGCCGGGAAAAGTGGTATTCCTTCTTCATTACAAACCTTAACGATGGCTTCCATGCCCGAAACCGCTGTGTTATCGGTGGGTACGTAAATGGCGTCAACTTTGCCCACTAGGGACTGGGCTGCCTGCAAAACCTCACTGGAGTTTGTAGGTGTGGCTTCCACCACTGTCAGGCCGTGCTCTTGCGCGTATGCTTTTACTTCCTCTACTTGTACTTGTGAATTTTCTTCACCGCTGTTATATATCACGCCAAGCCTTAAGGCTTCAGGCACAATCTGCCTTACCATATCCAACTGGGTGTACACCGAAACGTAATCAGACGTCCCCGTAACGTTGGTATTAGGTTTTTCAAGCGTCTCCACCAAACTGGCTGATACCGGATCGGTAACGGCGGTAATCAAAATGGGAATCTCTTTTGTGGCATTGGCCATAGCTTGAGCAGCGGGTGTCGCGATGGCTAAAATGAGGTCCAATTCATCCTCGGAAAACTGCTGGGCGATGGACCTGATAGTGGGTTGGTCGCCCTCACCGTTGGCTAGGGTTATTGTCAGCCTATCGCCGTCTTCGTAACCATTAGCTTTCAAGGTGTCCAAAAAGCCCTGTCTGGCAGCGTCTAAAGAAGGGTGAGTCGCGTATTGGATTATTCCAAGTCTGATGCTCTTTCCCACATCTGGGTCATCAGGGCCGCTTTGGGGGGTACAAGCGCTCAAAAGTGTTCCCAGTAAAATGCTTATAGCAACGGTTATCCACAGAGCTTTTGTGCTAAGTTTTTTCACAGCTTTTCCTCCTAAATGAGTCCACGTTTTTTGGAAAGGTGGGTGTAGTTCCCCATCAGCTCCTTTTGCCCCCGCCCCAAAAGCGCCGGATAACAAAAAACTTTTCGCCCTCTTAGGGACGAAAAGCTGTTTTTCGCGGTACCACCCTGGTTGGCAGATATCTGCCCGCTTTACGAAAAGTACGGGAGAGATTACTCCGATACTCCTTCCTTTTAACGGCGGAACCCGGCTAAGACTACTATCAGTTCACCTTAGCAGTTTGGAAGGGAACTTCGGCTGAGTCAATCTTAAAGGTGTTTTCAGTCACGACACCTTTTCCCTGAAAGATTTAGCCAACCTACTTTCCTTCCGCATGACTTTTACACGAGTATTGCGTTTTGCCCATTCTATCAAAGGTTTTTTGGTTGTCAACATACGAGCGCTTATTTTTTGGGAGGCATAAAAGTATTACCCCAATACAGCGCTTACACCCTCGGCAAGCTGTATCACTGTTGTTCCGTTGGGGTTTATCTCCAGATCGTGAGCGAGCCCCCAAGCGATATGTGAAAGCTCTCGGTCGTCGCCTTCCAAGATGATCCTTATATCGCTGCACGCAATCACAAGTTTCCCCTGGACTTTTATGAGCGCAGAATACCGGTTCTTGTTGATAAACAAAACCTTGCCCCGCATATCAACAGTGTCAACATTATCGGCTTGGGGATAGTCGGCCTCATAATTCACTTCAACCTGCACTTGGCACCTTTTGCACCTGAGATATGGGACGGCTTCTTCCGGCGTTTCCTCGCCTGTAAGCTTTTTGACCATCAAAAGGTCCCCCGGCCAGCTGAGGGCGTCGAATTTGCACTTCGGGCAACGAAACTTAGCTTCTTTGAGCGTTATATTTTTGGTCATGTCTTGTTCCTCCCCCAAAAATTACGGGAACCTACATCCATTCGCCGTACTTTGCTATGTAAAATTTCTTTATGGCTTGGGCGCCGGCGAAATATAAAACCAAAATACCTGCCAACCAAGGCGCGTAGATGCTTGGCAGTGTTTTCATCAACAAAACCGAAGACAAACCTGTAAAGCAGATGATAATCGTCGCCGCCGCCACGATAAACGATGACCAAAAAAGAGCCGGCGACGGCCTGCTTTGTACAAATGGGATTTTGGCGGTGCGGATGGTGTGAATGACCAATACTTGGGACAAGGTGCCAAAAGCAAACCAACCGCAATGGAACAAAGGAGACAGCTCCATAGTATTTGCTCCAATAACCCACCACAAGATGCCGAAAGTCAATAAGTCAAAAACGGTGCTCAAAGGGCCCAAGACTATCATGAAAGATTTTATGGAATCTGTGTCCCATTTCCTTGGCTTTATCGCATATTCCCGGTCAACCGTGTCGAAAGGAATACCAAGCTGAGAAAAATCTGAAAGCAAATTCTGTGTCAATATCTGAACAGGAAGCATGGGCAGAAAGGGCAGAAATATGCTGGCGATAATAACCGATATCATGTTTCCGAAGTTTCCGCTGGCAGCCATTTTTATGTACTTCATCACGTTTCCGAAAGTGTGCCTGCCCTCCAAAACCCCCTCTTCCAGCACCATCAAATCTTTTTCCAGCAAAATTACATCTGCCGTCTCTTTGGCAATATCAACGGCTGTATCCACGGAAATACCAACATCAGCCTGTCTTAGGGGCGGAGCGTCGTTTATACCGTCGCCCATGTAGCCCACAGTGTGCCCCAAAGTTTGAAACGCCCTTACAACCCTTTCTTTTTGGGCCGGGGACATTTTCGCATAAAGATCACACGCAGCTACCGCCGACAGCAGCTGTTTTTCTGACATGTCTTCTATATCGGGGCCTGTGTACACGCACGATGTATCAACCCCCACTTTGTCGCAAACTTTAACTGCTACGCCTTGGCTGTCCCCGGTTAACACCACAGTGCGCACTCCGTGATCGCTCAAAGCGGTAATAGCGGCTTTTGCGCTTTCTTTTGGGGGGTCGAGAAATCCCACAAAACCTATGAGAACCATGTCTTTCTCGTCGTTTACGCCAAAAGCCCCTATTTCGGGAACATCGTTCTTTTGGGCAACTGCTATCATCCTTAACCCGTCGAAATTGTATTTTTCGTATATGGACATAGCAGCTTTTTCGGTGTCCGGGGTCATGGGAACCACTTCCCCGTTCAACTCAACGAAAGAAGAAATGGCCATGGTTTCCTCTACGGCGCCCTTTGTAATCAGCTGCCGTTTTCCGTAAGCGTCAGTCAGAACCACGCTCATTCTTCGGCGGGAAAAGTCAAATGGAATTTCGTCCACCCGAGTATACGCAGCCAGAACGGGCTCTAATCCGTTTTTTTCGGCCCGATGAATAATGGCTAGGTCGATCAGGTTCTTTAGGCCCGTTTGAAAATAACTGTTGAGATACGCGTGCCGCAGTATTCTTGTGTCGTCTTCCCCGTGAACGTTCATGTATTTTTCCAGTACGATTTTGTCCTCGGTTAAAGTTCCGGTTTTGTCGGTGCACAGCACATCCATTTCGCCGAAAGTTTGTATCGCGCCCAGTGTGCGCACGATGACCTTATGGGTTGACATGGCTAGAGCGCCTTTGGCCAGGGTGGAAACCATAATGACCGGCAACATCTCCGGGGTGAGCCCCACCGCTATGCTCACCGAAAACAACAGTGCGCCCAGCCAATTTTTCTTGGCCAACCCATTTATGAGGAACACGATAGGCACCATAACAAACATCATTCGTATCAAAAGGTTACTAACGGAACCTACCCCGCGTTCGAAACTATTTTTCGACCTGTCGCCTGTTAAAGATTTGGCCATAGTCCCGAAATATGTGTCGTTTCCTGTAGCCAAAACAATGGCGACGGAACTGCCGCTTACTATGTTAGAGCCCATAAAGCCGATATTGGGTAAATCAGTAAGGGCTTCGCGTCCGGTTTCTGGTATTTCGGAGAATTTTTCCACCGGATTCGATTCGCCGGTAAGGGCCGATTGCGCCACAAACGTGTCTTTGGTGGATAAAAACCTGACATCGGCAGGCAGCATGTCACCGGCCGAAAGCCTCACAATATCCCCGGGAACCACTTGATCCATTTGGATCTCTGCAATTTCGCCGTCACGCCAAACATCGGCTTTGTTTGATATCATCTTCGACAGTTTTTCGACTGCGGCATCCGAACGCCTGCTTTGCACGAACGCCACCGCGCTTGAAAGCGTTACCAAGGATAAAATTATAACCACGGTGAGATAGTCCGACGTTGGAGACAACACAACGTCAGTAAAATAGGTGACAACCGCTACGACCAACAAAATGAGGTTGAAAGGATTTATGACGGCTTCGGAAAGCCTGTGTAACGCCGTATTTTTGTGCCCCACTGTGATAACATTTTCGCCAAATTCATCTTGCCTGGCCTCAGCCTGGGAAGCAGTAAGACCTTTCTCGGTCACCGAGAAACGCGAGAAAAGCCCCTCCGTTTCCAAAGAGGCAAAAAAACGCAGCTTTTTCTCGGTATCCACAAAGGCATCTTCTTTTAACAAACCCGCCCAAATCGTCCTTTCTATGTTTGCGCTTCCTCTTCTAGACTGTCCTATTGGGTATCATACCATTGCTCCTAAACCGGGTTCCAGAACGACAAATGTGTAGCCGTACCCAGGTCACACCTGCATCCTAATTTACGTAAGATGACCATAGTCTGACCGGGGGAGGGTGTCAATTGACGCGTTTTGTCCCACGGCTTATAGCCGTCTTGAGCATTTTGGCAATGTTTTTATCTCTTGGGGGCTGCACCGGTAAGCCCAAAAACCCGGAGCCGCCGATACCCGAGACTTCCGCAGCCAAACTGTCCGGCTTGGTTGCCCCGATTTCGCCGCCGCAAAAAGTCACGGTTGGCTTAAAAGGTGTGGTAGCCGACGCCGGGGTGTTGGTAGCTGACGCCAAAGGTTATTTCACGGAGCTAGGCATCGAGATCGAGCCGCTTGAATTTGTCATAAGTCAAGACATGACTAGCGCCTTGGCCGCAGGCCAGCTGGATGTGGGCTTGGCTGTAACCGCGTCGGGGCTTTTCAACGCTATGTTGCGGGATATGCCCATAAAAATCGTGGCGTGCAAAGGCCACAATGTTCCGGGCCAAGGATACTACCGATTCGTTATCAGAAAAGATTTAGTGGATGAGATTAAAGATTTTGAGGACCTGCGCGGCCGCAAATTAGCCGTTGTGGGCACCGCCTCAATGGATGAAGTCGCTTTGAACCGTGTTTTGAGTGCCGGCGGCATGACTGAAGATGACATCGACATGCAGGTAATTCAGTCTTTCGCTGATATTGTAGCCGCTCTGTCCAACAAAAGCATAGACGGCGGAATCCTTTTGGAACCCTTGGTGACCCAGGCGGTATCCATGGGAATTGCAGATCCTTGGAAAGACCCGGAGGAATACAACCAAGGCGCGCAAGTCGCGGTGCTGGCTTACGGAAAAAGTGTTATGGAAAGGCCCGAGGTAGCAAAAGCCTTCATGGTCGCCTATGTCCAGGGAATGAGAGACTACAACGACGCCATCTTCCACGGCATCGAAACAAACGAGATGATAGAACTTTTGATCGAGTATTCCTCGGTAAAAGAAAAAAGCCTGTACGAAACCATGTTCCCCACAGGTTTGAACCCCGACGGATATGTAAGAACAAAGGGGATTCAGATGGATCTGGATTGGTACCAAGAGCAGGGCTTGTTGAAGGGCGATTTAACGGCAGAGGATACCATCGACAATTCTTTTGTCGATTACGCCATAAGCGTTTTGGGCGAGTACGGCAAGTAGGTAGGCGTTAGCGTTACAGGGGGAGGGTGACAAATGAACGATTACGCAGGCAGCATTCCCGGAAGGGACTCGGCAGCCGAAACTTTCGCCGAAGAACAGATGAAAGCCGCAAAACCCGCGCAAGGAAAAAGGGAAACTTTTATCCGCCTCCTCGCTTTCCTGTCACCTTCCCTCCTATTGGTTTTGTGGGAAGCCCTGGCAAGGCTCGGCGTCATCGACGTCAGGCTTTTTTCCAGACCAAGCCTAATCTTCGGCGCCCTCTGGCCCCTTATGAAAACCGGCGAGCTGTGGAAACACGCCTGCGTAAGCGGTCAGCGGATTTTGGTGGGTTTTTTGGGGGGAGCCGTTCCCGGCGTGGTATTGGGATGTTCTATGGGGCTGTTCCCGCCTTTGAGAGCCGGTCTCATGCCCTTGGTGGCTAGCACCTTCCCTATCCCGAAGCTCGCCATAATGCCGCTCATACTTATCGTATTTGGCCTAGGCGAAGCATCCAAGGTTTTCACTATAGCTGTGGGCGTGTTCTACCTTGTACTTATCAATTCCATGACAGGTGTACTCAGCATTGAACCGATTTATCTGGATGTGGCCAAAAACTTCGGAGCGTCAACACGCCTTTTCTATTTGACTGTCGCTTTGCCGGGAGCGTTGCCCATGATTTTTGCCGGCCTCAAGCTTGGGATGGGCACCGCCCTTCTTCTTATCGTGGCCGCCGAAATGTCTGCGGCCAAAGCGGGAGTGGGCTGGATGATTTGGAGAGCTTACGACATGTTTGACATTGAGCGGATGTTTTCGGCGCTTATAGTGCTAGCCGTCATGGGGTATTTGTTTTCGCAAGTCTTGGACGCCCTTGAAAAAAAGGTGATCCCTTGGAAGACCTAATGACAAGACCCATGCAAAACGGCGGGTGAAACAGGCAAGGCAAACAGTTTTGTGGCGGTGAGAGGGCTATGAAAGGACACAACGTGGCGGTTCAGATTAGCGGTTTAACCAAGGCTTTCCATTCGGCGGCAGGGCCCGTTTGCGCTCTTGACGATTTCAGCCTCAGTATACGGTACGGGGAGTTCATTTGCATAGTCGGGCCTTCAGGCTGCGGCAAAACCACACTTCTTCGAATCATGGCAAACTTGGAAAAACAAACATCCGGGAGCATCCGCCTGCAAAGGCGTGACCGAGAAAAACCACTTACCGCTATGGTGTTTCAATCAGATTCAATCTTTCCGTGGATGACAGTTGAACGGAACGTGGGGTATGGCCTGGAAGCTCGGGGCGTACCGAAAATTCAGCGTCTGAAGACAGTTGGCAAGCTTCTGGAGATGACCGGCCTTACGGCCTTTTCCGCCAACTACCCTCATGAGCTTTCCGGGGGCATGAAACAGCGCGTTAACGTAGCACGAGCTTTCGCGGCGGACCCCGAAATTTTGCTCATGGATGAGCCCTTCGGCCAGTTAGACGAGCAAAACAGGCTTGTGCTGCAGCGCCAGCTAATGGATATCTGGCATGAGTCCAAGAAAACCACAATCTTCATAACGCACAGCGTGGATGAAGCCCT
>CAZXSP010000038.1:0-12031 GCA_964643285.1 uncultured Eubacteriales bacterium | reverse complement strand
ACCGCCACAAGTCAGCGTTCCTCCCAGTTTTCCTTTGCGGTCCGTTTGCGCTCCGTTTGCATTCCTTTTACACCTTTTGTAGTAGATCTGAGCAGGAATCTGGACAGCAAAATTGTAACCATTACAGTTTTGACCATGAAATATGGCTTACCAGACGGACAGGTTGGTTTGATCTAGTCGTCAGAGACATAGGTCAGCGATGATCTAGGTACCAGAGACATAGATCAATCGCCATCTAGGTACCAAAGACATAGGTCAGCGACAATCTAGGTACCAGACACATAGGTCGGCGGCGATCTAGGTACCAGCGACATAGGTCGGCCGCCATCTAGGTACCAGCGACATAGATCAATCGCCATCTAGGTACCAGCGACATAGGTCAGCCGCCATCTAGGCACCAAAGACATAGGTCAGCCGCGATCTAGGCACCAAAGACATAGGTCGGCGACAATCTAGGCACCAAGTGCACAAATCATACTGTCGGTCTGTTGGTTTGGTGACCCAAAGAGAGGTACGCGATACTTACTGTCGCAGCCGTATGACTTGAATCGCCTAAATCCGGAATTGGGGCTTTTTTACTACGTAGTCACCTAGCGCTGCAACGCTAAGCCGGGGTGGCCACCATCGTTTTACGTCAAAAATGGCTTTTCTAAACAAAGAAAGTAAACAATTTTAATATGACATTTAAGAGGATAATTTGGCTCCCTAAGCGTGTTTCCCGGACAAAATGCCTATTCTGAATGAAAAGTTTATGGTGAAACCCCGAATTTATGGCAAATCCCATCCCTGAAAACACCTTTTACCGCCATTATTCGTGCTTCAAAAGCCATGACTTGACAATTTTGCCGCAATTACTGTAAATTCCTGTCCCAGTTAAAGGAAAATCCTAATATTGTCTGGAATCCCTATTGGTAACTATTTCAAGGGAAGTGGTGTTGCCAAGAAATGCCTCTAAATTTCCAGCCTATTTTAACGAAACCAAAATTATGTAACGTCATACGATTAGAGGAGGTCAATAATGTCTTTTATTTTCTCACTTTCTAGTACGAATGTAGGTTCCGACAGTAAACGCCTTCCTGAAATGTTTAAATGGCGTGCGCGAGCAATAGAAGTGAGCAATATGGCAAGTCACGAAGACCTCAGTTACCTTATCGACACGGCCCATCAGAATGGCGTAGACATCGGCTTGAAAACCCCTTTGTTTCGTACGGACGACTCAAAGGGCCTGCTATGGGACAGCGAAACTGCTTGGTACGAACTTGAACGTAACCTACACGTAGCCTCTAGAAATAAATTTTCCTATGTGCAAGTCCGTTTTCCGTATTTCTGTGACTCCAAAGGCCACAGCATTGGATTTGATCGAATCAGGGATTCTGTTGCGCGACTAAGTGACCTTCAACAGCGGTATGGAGTCAAGATTGTGTGTAACCCCAAGCTTGGCCCGCATTTAAACTCAACTTCCCTTTTGGTTTTATGGGCCATTTCCGAACAAGAACTCAGCCGATGGAACCTTTCATTTTGCCTTGATTTTGGCGACATATATTTGGCATTCCAACATCGCCCATGCATGTGTAAGGAACTGGTATCGCATCTATCCCCATGGTGCTCGGTGGTCCACCTCCATCATGTCTGGAAGGGCGGAACCCGCTACTATTGGACACCTGTATCCGCACAAGGCAACGTCCCCATAAAGGAAATGCTCGGTTGCCTTGACAGCGAAAATAGAGACATATACGCGGTTCTTGAACTGTCACCACACCGCACCGGCGACCCCTCCAAAGTTGCGGAGGGCATCACTTGGCTTTTCAAAAACACAGGTCCTTGGAAAACCCTTGATGCCACTTTCAACGAAGGTTGCCATGTTAATCATCGGGGACCCAAGTAATCCAAGGCCCCAAGATGTGGTCGTAAGCCCAACACCCCCGACGAACTGGGATTTCAGCTGCCTTTTCGGCTTTGACTTCCAGAATTGCGCACAAAGCCGAGCGAACAGAATCACGTTCGCAAGGAGTATGAGCATAGGCCATAAGCAACCGGTCAAGATTCTCTTGGGGATATCCATGATTGGGGAGCCCTGTCCTTGCCACAGGCATATCCATTTTGGAAACCTTCGCCACGGTCAGGGTTCTTCTAATCAATTCCTCTGCAAGTTCATCTAGATTCATTTTGGCTTCAGATTCAGCGTAAAATGACCCCCCCGCCCACACCTCGACTTTCCAGCAGCTTAAAGCCTCAGGGCCGGGTCTTTTATTCTTGTCCACGAAAACTCTGCACCTAGCGCATTTTGGTTCCCACTTCAATGAGGCGTCACCATAATGGCGCCACACTTCATCCTCTGTAACTTGGACTCTGGTAACTCGCATTCCATTACTTTTGGCCATAACTCCCGCCACATTAATCATCCTTTAAAGCTCAAACAGTCGCTTCAAAACTTCTGCAAACTTAGGACATCATCCACAAGGCGCACCGTGTACCTGTAAGCATCATAAACACCTTGGTTATAAAACTCGGGAGCCAGCTTTTGCATAAAGAAATCGAGAATCAACCCGGCCGCCAAATCCCCCAATTCTTGGTCACGTTCGGACAAGAAATAGCCCTTAATCATTCCTGTCATCTCGGCACGTTTTTCTGCGCTCAGTTTGAACTCTTGAATCACCTTATTCCCGCCCTTTTTTGTTTGCTAATAATTTATGGGAATACCAATTGTCTAGGTTTCTTTATGCCCGTCAAGCATTTCGTTTTGCTCCAAGAAAGCGACCATCTTGTTCATGGTTTCCACACTGACCACATGTTCGATTTGGCAAGCGTCTATTTCTGCCTGGTCTTGTTCAACCCCCAGCACGTCTCGTAGAAAAGTTCGCAGCACGATATGGCGCCGCCTCACCCGAGCTGATTCCACAAGCCCTTCTTGCGTCAGAAAAATGCGTCCATACCTTTCTTGCGTTACAAAACCTCTTGACCGTAGAAGCCCCACCGCTTCTGTGACACTGGACTTTGCCACACCTAACCTGCGGGCCACATCGGTTACTCTTACAGATTGGCCGTTTTCAGTAAGGGTTAGGATCGCCTCGAGATAATCTTCTACAGATGCGGATAGCATCAACCCACCCCCTAAAAAGTCCGTGTTTCTTTTTGATGATATCACTAACGGCATGTCTGTATTTGGTGTATGATTGCACTATAGTTAGGTCTAACTAACAAACTGCAACTCTGCGATGCAAGAGGTGAATCTCTGGTGGGTCTTTTCAAAGCTATTTTCGTTGTAAGCATTGTGGGAATTGCCGGGACCGGCTTAGGCGGTGTAATTGTGGCATGCCTGGGAACCCCAACAAAGCGCGCATTATCGGTTCTATTAGGGTTCGCGGGTGGCGTCATGCTGTCTGTCGTCGCGTTTGATCTTATTCCCGAAGCTTTTGAACTGGGCGGCACCTTCATTACTTTGATGGGCTTCGTACTGGGCTGCGTTGCCACCATGGCAATTGATTTCCTTGTCCCTCATATGCACTTTTTAACCGGAGAATGCGACAGCCCTTCCTCTTCCAAACTGGTAAAGACGGCATGCGTCGTTTTTATCGGAATAGCCCTTCATAATATCCCCGAGGGCCTTGCAGTAGGCGCCGGTTTATCTTCGGGCAGCCATATAGGGGTGCAAATCGCCCTGGTTATCATGCTACATAATATTCCCGAAGGCATAGCAATTGCGGGCCCTCTTAAAGCCTTGGGAAGAAGTCCCGCAAGCATTATCTGGATAGCAAGCCAAGCCGGCGCCCCGACCCTGATTGGCGGAATCATCGGCGTCATTTTGGGTGGCGTATCGCCGTTATTCTTGGCCGCCTCTATAGCTTTTGCTGCCGGCGCGATGTTATTTGTTACTTTTGACGAACTCATTCCCAATTCATGCGAAATGGCGTTAAATCATAGCGGTACGATCGGAGCCGTGGCTGGAGTGTTGATCAATTTGCTGCTTTCGAGAACGCTGGGCGGTTAAGATGAATTTTTGGTTGGTGCCGGGGGCGGGATTTGAACCCGCACGGGCCCTACGGCCCAAGGGATTTTAAGTCCCCATTGTCTGCCGATTCCAACACCCCGGCACAACGCTAAAATCGTTGTTATAGTCTATAATAGCACAAAATCCACGTCAAAAAACACCCTTAAAAAACGAACCAGCGGGTCACACCCGCTGGAGGTTTTTGGACAGTAGTTCCCGATTGTAAGAAACGGAAACTGCTTTACATATCCCTGCGAGACCCGCGCCCGCCGCGCTTGGAATCGGTATTCTTTTTGAGATCGGCTAAGCGTTCATCGCTTTCTTTCATGAAACGCGCCAGCCTATCCTCGAAGTTTACCCTTGAACGGCGAAAATCTCCCGCGCTTCTGGGACGGTAGTTCGGGTTAGCCTGTTTCATGCTTAGCCCAATCTTCCCCGACGGGTCAACGGATAAAACCTTGACCTTTACTTTGTCTGTTTTTTTAACGTATTCGTTGATATCTTTCACATAAGCGTCTGCTATTTCCGAAATGTGAACCAACCCGGTCTTACCGTCAGAAAGACTTACGAAAGCACCGAAATTAGTCACCCCGGTCACTACGCCTTCAACGATCGCTCCGACCTCGAGCGCCATACCTCCGACATTCCCCCTGCGCCTTGTTTCTTTGCTTGGCAAAGCCATTATAGGTTATGCGAAATTTGGGTGTCAAGGATACTGCAAATCCCGAAATGTCGAGCATATCTTGTAAAAGCCGCAATAACCATATCTTGGCGAACAAGTTTTAGAGTAATCGTCTGTTTTAGGGGGCGGAAGGGCTTGGACGAAATCCACGCAGCCGAAAAGATTCACAGGGTCGAAATTTTCCAAAGAGAGCAAATCCGCTTGCAAGGTGTTGTCCATGTGGAAAGCTTCGACGAAAGAGAAGTTGTGATCGAAACCGATCTCGGCCTATTAAGCCTTACGGGCGCCGAGTTCCACATTACCAGCCTTGACCTTGACAAAGGATACATGGTAATTGAAGGCATGTTTTTGGCCATGGAATATTCCGGTATGGACGGCAGGTCCAGACAAAAAGACAAAGGATTCCTGCAGCGCCTTTTCAGATAAGATGGGTACTAACGTTGAAATCCAAGTGTGGCGCCTTTCAGTTTTGTTTTTGACGGGCACCGCGGTATGCGTTTTCTTTCACGTTTACACCGCCTTTAGAGGAGCTTTTCAGCCGCCAAAAATATGCCTGCACGTAATGGACGTTTTGTTTTCCTTTGCCATGCTAACTATTTCTTCCGGGATGCTCTTATTGGTGAATAGAGGAGAGCTGCGTGCTTACGTTCTAATATCCATGTCTTCGGGTTTCATCATAACCAACTGGTTGGTAGGGCAAGCGGTTTACCAAGCCTCCTACGGTCAGTTTCGTCTGCTTGGCAAAGGATTAAACTGGTGTGGTAAAACCGTAATTGCGCCCGCCTCAAAGGGTGCCGTGAAATTGTGGGCCAAGGCAAAAGGCTGGCTTGTGCCGAAACCGCCTGACGACCACACAATCCAGCCCACATGATTTACCCGTCAAACCATAACCCCCGATGAATTAAAGATCTTTTTCACTATGGCAGGATTTATGTAATTAGCGTAGAATTGGTTGTGTACAAAATTTGTCCACAATCTGTGCATAATTTGTGGATAACCTGGGGACTAGTTAACATAACCGGGGGATAAACTGTGCAAATCGAAATTCGCGGAGCTGAACGACTTAGCTTTCGAGAAAGACAAGTCGTCGTTCTAAAAGAGACAGGCTATTCCGCTCACGATATCGCCGCTAGGCTCAAAATCAGTGAGGCTACTGTGGCGACTTTGTATAACAGGGCGAAGAACAAAGGTTATCAAGTAGTCATAGTGATTTCCGGTGACCCCCTGAACCTTTACGATGAGCCCGAGCCCGAGGAGGAACCGATTTGAGCGAAAGATCCAGAAACCTTTACACAATGAATACTTCCGGCATTGACGCCCCTTGCGAGAAGCCGACTAGAAGAAGGCCGCCAATGCCAATTGTGGCTACGGTGTTTGTTCTTCTCGCCCTTTCGGTTTCGCTTATCATCAGGCAAGCCGGGGTAAGCCGAATGTGTAACGACTTGGCGGAGCTTGAAAGCGAAGTAAGGCGGTACACATCCATGAATGCGGCTTTGGAAAATCAGATCGAACTATTAAGAAGCGATGAATATGTAGAGAAGATGGCTCGGGACAAGCTGGGCCTCGTAAAGCCCGGCGAAATCAGATATATGATGGTAACAAATTACACCGGTCAATAGAACGCGGAACTAAAAATCCATATACTAATCCACATAACCGCCGGACATTAGCGAAAACATTTCCCCGGCGGTTGTTTTGTTTGCGGTTTCCAATAGCTTTAGCACCTGCAAAACCGTAACCTTCGGACCAAGCGTGAGTTCTAATATGTCGCCAACTTGAACCGGCGTAGAGGGCTTGGCAGTGCGGCCATTCTTTTTTACATGTCCGCCGTTACATACTTCCTGCGCCAAGGTACGGCGTTTTATGACCCGGCTGACCTTCAAAAATTTGTCTAGACGCACTGCGCCGCCCCCTTAGGTTGAAATGCCAAAACAAAATAAAACTGAAGCCTAGGCGTCGCCGCTTACAGAAGTTTTGAAACCCCTTCCGGGTCTGAACACGGGAACCCTTGAAGCAGGAATCTGGATGGTTTCTCCGGTACGCGGGTTTCTTCCCTCTCTTGCGGGTCTTTCCCGGGCTAAGAAAGTGCCAAATCCCAAAATCGCGACGGTATCGCCGCCGGACAATGTATCTTGAACTACATTAACAAAAGCATTGACTACTTTCTCGGTATCCTTTTTGGTCATGCCCGTCTGCTCGGCGATTTTACCTACTAATTCTGACTTGTTCACGTCTATTCCTCCCACTTGTTTGAGCCCGACTGCCTGTCGAGTCTCGTCATTCGTTTTGTTCCGTTAACTTAGCCCGTTCCCAAAGCTCATCCAGAAACTCCAGGTCAGCGTCGTCAAAGGTCAGGTCGTCTTGGCCCAAACTCCTTTCTATGTACCTAAACCGCCGGGAAAATTTCTCGATGGTTCCCATCAGCGCGGTTTCGGCGTCCACTTTTAGATGTCTTGCCAAGTTTACACACGCAAACAACAGATCCCCTACCTCGCCGGCGACTTCATCTTGATGGCCTGTTTTTTGAGCCTCGGCGATCTCTTCCAATTCCTCTCGGATTTTATGAAAAACAGGATCACCGTTTTTCCAATCAAAGCCAACACCTGCCGCTAAGGTCTGTTGCTTCTGAGCTTTCATGAGAGCAGGCAGCCCTTTTTGTATTTCATCCATAAGAGAATGCCCATCTTTATACCTGCCAGGCTCCGATCTTTTGATCTCATCCCACCTTTTCCTTACGTCTTGAGCGGTGGTAAGGATCTCTTCGCCGAACACATGCGGGTGACGTCTGATAAGTTTGTCAATTATCCCTTTGAAAACATCGCTTGCTTCAAAATCGCCTTTCTCTTGGGCGATCACGCAATAAAGGCCGATTTCTAAAAGCAAGTCTCCCAATTCTTCTTTGATTTTATTCACATCTTTTTCCAGTGCCGCTTCGACCAGTTCATGAGCTTCTTCCAGAACAAACTTGGTAAGTGAAGAATACGTCTGTTCCTTATCCCAAGGACAGCCATTGTCCCCTCGGAGCCTGGCTACCACAGACAGAAACTTGGCCCAAGTCTGGTCATCGTTAGGCTTAGAAAAATGCGGCATAAACATGCTTCCTTTCAAGAAATTCTAAAATACCAGCCTTTGCGTAAAACCGACCCTATGTATAGTAACAGCATGCTCATATCTATCCAACAACAATTAAAGGCGGCGCGTGCGCCGCCTTTGACTGCTGCAACCCCAAAACTTTGGATAACACTAAATGAAAGGCTTTATTCCTCCATTTGTTTGGCGAGAAATCCGGCCGCTGTTTCAGCAAGTTTCAGTTCGAGCTCTCCTACCTGTTCCGCAGGTTCCCTGCTGCAAATAATGACCGTTCCTATTGGGTCTCCTTCCGCAATAATTGGAGCTATTACTTGAGAAGTGAACCTACCTTGTGACTCGTGATCAATTATGCTTTCCTTACAGTAGCCGTCCTCTTCAGAACAAGTAACCAGAACCGGTTTTCTGTCCTCCATTATCCTTTCCACAAAAGCGGAAATCCGCTTATTAAGAAATTCCTTTTTTGGGGCTCCCGATATGGCTATTACTCCATCTCTATCTGCTATCATGGCGATGTGCCCTGTTGCCTCTGCTAAAGAATCAGCGTACTCTTTTGCGAAATCTCCCAATTCGCCGATTGGTGAGTATTTTTTGAGAATCACTTCCCCGTCGCGGTCGACGAATATTTCCAGAGGGTCTCCTTCTCTGATTCTCAAAGTTCGCCGAATCTCTTTGGGTATGACAATGCGCCCTAGATCGTCTATACGCCGAACAATGCCTGTTGCCTTCACCTGCCCACCTCCCTTGACAGATCCTTCCCCTGTCTTTTGCTAGTATATAGGCGTTTTGGAATCGTTATTCACCGGACGATAAACGTGTCACAAAGGCGAGGGCATAATCTAGGGGTAGGATGTCTTGGGGCAGGGGAAGAGACACCGAGGATTGTCTGGGGTCCAAATCCAAGCCAGAAAAATCGAGGCTAACCTGGGGTAGTACTGAGCCCGGGAAAAGGTGGGGAATTTCCACTTTGAAGTCAAGCCGCTTTCGGCCAAAAGTCAGATCCTCTGTTACTTGCGTTACTTGGGTGATACCCAATTTCCCGGCCAAAATGCGAATCCGCGCGACTTTAAGGAGATTCTGGGCGCTTTTGGGTATAGGACCATACCTGTCACGGATATGTTTTTCCGTACTGTCGATACTTTCTTCATCATCGGCACCGGCAATGCCCTTATACAAGGCGTACCTTTCTTTCGGGTTTTCTACGTAGGGCTCCGGTATGAATGCGTCGGTGTGGATATCAACCGCCGTGAGAATTCGCTCTACGGGTTCATCTTTTTGGCCGCGAAGGGCACGCACCGCTTTTTCCAGTAAACTAAGGTACATATCGTAGCCTACCAGGTGCATGAAGCCGTGCTGTTCACCGCCTAAAATATTGCCGGCGCCGCGAATCTCCATGTCTCGCATTGCCAGCTTGAAACCTGAACCCATGGTTGTGAAATCCCTTAACGCCGTAAGCCTTTCTTCCGCTGTAAAGGTCATTGATCGGTCCTGCCTGTAAGTGAAATAGGCGTACGCTATACGGCTTGAACGACCGACACGGCCCCTCAGTTGATACAACTGGGCCAATCCGAGTTTGTCGGCATCTTCCACTATCAAAGTATTTACATTGGGCAGGTCCAAGCCTGATTCTATGATTGTCGTGGAAATCAACGCGTCGTACCGGCCGCCCAGGAAATCCTGCATTGCAGCAGACAATTCCTGTTCTCCCATCTTACCGTGGGCCACTGTGATTCTCGCCTCCGGCACGAGAGATTGTATTTTTTGAAATACCCTTCCGATGGATTGGACGCGATTGTAGACGTAAAATACTTGCCCGCCCCGGCGCATTTCTCTTCGAATGGCCTGTGATATAAGCAAGGGATTGGCAGGCACTACATACGTTTCCACCGGAAAACGCCCTTCAGGGGGAGTTTCTATAACGCTTATATCTCTAAGACCGGACAATGCCATATTAAGGGTTCGGGGAATAGGGGTCGCTGTTAGAGTCAGTACATCACAATCCAAGGATAGCTCTTTCAATTTTTCTTTTTGGGCTACGCCAAATCGGTGCTCTTCATCGATTATCAGAAGCCCCAAATTTTTGAATGACACATCTTTACTGAGAAGACGATGGGTTCCCACTAGGATGTCCACAGCGCCGTTTTTAGTATCCTGTATAATTCTCCGTTGCTCGGCGGGCGCGCGAAACCTGGAAAGGCACTTAATGGACATGGGGTAATCAGAAAAGCGCCTGGTAAACGTGAAATAGTGCTGCTCTGCCAATATTGTAGTGGGTACCAAAATTGCCACCTGTTTACCATCCATGATGGCTTTGAAAGCGCACCTCATGGCCACTTCTGTCTTGCCGTACCCCACGTCTCCGCACAAAAGCCTATCCATAGGTATAGGCCTTTCCATATCCTTTTTTATTTCTTCCGTGGCGTCAATTTGGTCTTCTGTATACTCATATTCAAAGGCGTCCTCGAACTGTTTCTGCCAAGGAGTATCCGGGGAAAACGCAAAACCCTTGCGCGATTTTCTTTGGGCTTCAACTGTTAACAGTTTTTTCGCCATATCTTCCAGGGACGCTTTAACCCTAGCTTTCAGCTTCTGCCAGTCTGCCGTACCCAGACGCTGCAAACTCGGAGGTTTGCCTTCAGGCCCTATGAATCGCTCAATCATATCCACTTGATCGACGGGTACGTACAACGCGTCAGAACCCGCATAGCGCAAATGTAAGTAATCTCTGGTAACATCGCTCACAGTCATGGTTTTTAGCCCTAAATACTGGCCTACGCCGTGATTAGCGTGAACCACATAATCCCCTGCCGTGAGCTCCCTCCAATCCAGAGTCGTCTTAGATTTTTTTTGTTTTCTTTGTCTTACTACAGTCCTGCCGTATATCTCGGTCTCGGTAAACACGCTTAGGCCTAAGGGGTCACAATTAAACCCGTTTTCACCGCTGCCCAACGTTAAGGTAATCATGCCGGGCTCCGGCGGTTTGTCCATAGCATCCGTGGCTACGTGCCAGATATCCTGGCGTTTTAACCACCTCACCAAGAGCGCCTGCCTGTCCTTATTCCCCGCAAGTATTACAACTCGCCTTTTCTTTGCTAAAAGGTCTTTGAGTTCGTCGTTAAAATCGGCCCAGCGTCCGCTGAAACCTACTTGGCTGGTAGTATCGGATTCTGCGATAGAGCCAAGCCTGACTGCCGCATCAAGGCGCGGCAACATAGAAACCAAAACATGGCTGTGAGCTAAAAGATCCGAGATATAAGCGGCAGGGAAATATACGGAAGCCTCGGCTTTTCCCATTGTGCCCGCCACCATACGAGCAGAAGCAATCTCTACGCCGATTTTTTCAAACTCACCAAGTGCGTCCCTCAGCCGTTCATACGAATCAGCCATTACAAAACGTTGACCTTTGGCGTAGTCCAAAATGGTGGCGCCTTCCCGGCTATCGTTGGGGAACCAGTCCACGGATGGACAAATGAAAACACTAGAAACCGGTTCAAGAGACACCTGTGTTTCGGGATCAAAAGTCCTTATTGATTCGATTTCATCGTAAGCTAATTCCAAGCGGTAAGGCGCCCCGGCCGTTGGCGGAAAGATGTCAAGTATTCCACCCCTTAGGGCAATTTGGCCCCGGGTCTCCACTGTAAACTCCCGTTCGTATCCAAGGCTCACCAAATCTCTTACCAAATCCTCGGGGGATACAGCGTCGCCTTTACAAAGCTCCCTGCAGTTCTCCTTGAAGTCATCCGGAGGAATTAACCGCCTTGTAAGAGCGGTAGCAGGCAACACAACCAAAGTAGAATTGTCGCCAAAACCATTCTGAACCAGACTGCTCATGGTCGCTAAACGCATCCATAGCGATTCCTGGTTACCTATGGACGACTCAAAAGGCATAACCTCTTTAGCAGGAAACAACATAACCCTGTCTTCACCCAAAAGGCCGGAAAGATCTCGTTTGGCTGTTATTGCTTCATCCGGGGTAAGAAGCACCAAAAACGCATTGCCTTTATGTTTATGCACCAGGGAGGCGACAGAGGCAATTTTGGCATATCCTTGAGCCCCTACAAGCATTACGGGGGTTTTACCGGAATCTTTCCTATCCAAGACATGACGAAGCCCCGGACTTTGCGTCAGCAGATCCAATAAGCCCTCATGCGGCATTATGTAGTTTCGTCTTCCTCAGGCAACGGTTTTCCGTTGTACTCACCCATAGCCCACTCTAAACCGTATTCAAACACATCCGAAACCGAACGGGTCGCCAACCGTACCACTTCAGACAG
>CAZXSP010000037.1:0-12096 GCA_964643285.1 uncultured Eubacteriales bacterium | reverse complement strand
CTATCCAAGGGCCGAGCGGATCCGGAAAAACAACCATTCTTCGGCTTATTCTGAGATTCCTAGATCCAACGAACGGCACCATCGTACTAAAAGGAAGAAACATACGCCAAATACCTCTTTCGCAGCTTAGACATAATGTAAGCTATGTGGCGCAAGAACCATTCATTTTCCCGGGCACGATAATGGAAAACATACTGATGGGAAACCAAAAAGCCACCGAAAGCGAGGCCATGGCAGCGGCCGAGCTCGCAAATGTCCACGAATTCGCCGAAAAGCTCTCCCGTGGATACGATACACTGCTGGACGAAAGGGGCGGAAATCTGTCGGGCGGTCAAAAACAACGCATTTGCCTTGCAAGGGCGTTTTTGAAGCGTGCCGACATTTTGCTACTGGACGAACCAACTTCGTCTGTTGACGCCACTTCTGCAATCCTTATCAAAGAAAGCATTGATTCGTACTCCAAAAAAGCTGCCGTACTGATGGTTTCTCACGACAAAAGCATAATCCACGGCGCTGATATGGTGCTAAAGATAGATGATGGTAAAGTGACACCTGTAAAACAAAGGAATGGCCTTGAAAATGTGGAACCACAACAACAGGAATCCAAATCAAGAGCTACAGGGGGTTAACCCATGGAGATTTTCTCAAGTTTCTATGACAAAGCTGTCAACCTAAATGAAAACGACTACACGATGGTGCGTGTTTCCCGAACTGCTCCCCCCGATTCATTCATGCAAGCCATTGGCAGCTACGTTGATTTGTCGGACATGTTTGGCCCCACCACAGCCATGTTGGAAGAATGCGACCCTTTGCAGGAAAAATGGCAAGCTTTCGAACCCCGCTACATTGAAGAGATTTTGGGTGTGCTTGACAAAACAGAAACACTCAACCGCCTGCAAGAGATTCACCACGATAACGGCGACAAACCTTTACTCCTGCTTTGCTACGAAACCGCGCAAGAGCATTGTCACAGACAACTCATAGGTGATTATCTGGGGATTGAGATTCACGAATTGGATTGACAGCTAACCCAACGGGAATCCTAAATACGCCGCAACAACGGTAGCCGCAGGCTGCCAAGTTGCGGCGAACCTATATCCTCAGTACCTGGATGGCGGTCGACCTATGTCGCTGGTACCTAGATGACGGCTGACCTATGTCGCTGGTACCTAGATCACGGCCGACCTATGTCGCTGATACCTAGATGGCGGCTGACCTATGTCGCTGGTACCTAGATGGCCGCTAACCTACGTCGCTGACACCTAGATCACGGCTGACCTATGTCGCTAGTACCTAGATGGCGGCTGACCTATGTCACTGGTACCTAGATGGCCGCTAACCTACGTCGCTGACACCTAGATCACGGCTGACCTATGTCGCTGGTACCCAGATGGCCGCTAACCTATGTCGCTGGTACCCAGATCGCCAACGATCAACTTGTTCCACAATAGGAATAATCAACAGAGTGTGGAATATCTGACAGAGGATGGTCATAATCGAAGCTCACGATGTAACCTCACAGAAGAACCTCACAGTAGAAGCTTACAACAGATGTTCACAATCGAAGGGGTTTACAATGGTCGGGGCGACTGGACTTGAACCAGCGACCTCACGGTCCCGAACCGTGCACGCTACCAAACTGCGCTACGCCCCGACGCATAGTGTATTATACCACCAAGTGACCGGGGATGGTATGGCAAATACCAGCGCTTCCCCTGAAACGCAAAAGCTGTTTACGGCACCACTGCTACTTTCATGGCAGCGCCCGACTTTGCAAGCTCAAAGCCTTGGTCTATGTCCTCCAAGGCCACTGTGTGAGACACAATTTTCGAAGCGTCAATCTTGCCGCGCGCGATGAGATCCAATGCCATCTCCCATTGCCTTTGAACAGAACTTCGAGCGCCAACGACCCGGAGCTCCTTGTAATGAATGAGATTGGTATCCAAAGTGGCTGTAGGCGAGCTCTCGGGAAGCCCCGCGAACAAGAGAACCTGACCAAGCCGAGACGCCATGGCCATAGCCTGGGTTTGGGCAGTAGCCGACACGCAAGCTACAATTACCACATCGGCGCCATGCTCTTTTGTGAGCTCATTCACCGCCTCAACAGGATCGCAGGTTGCGCCGTTAATAAGGGCATCCGGTTGAAAATGTTTCACCGCCTCCAGCCTGCTGTCTAACAGATCTATCATTAGGATTCTTTTAGCCCCCCGCATGCGTGACACCATGAGATGCATGGCACCGATTGGCCCCGCACCGACTATCACCACTGTGGAATTGAAGTCAATCTCCACTTTTTCGTGCCCGTTGAGAACACACGCCAAAGGTTCGATGATTATGGCTTCCGACGTTTCCAACTCTTGGGGCACCTTTACCACAAATCCTCCGGAGACACCGTACTTTTCAATTGGACGCAGGTCAGCAAACCCTCCCTGGCTTATCTCGCCCATTCGCCCCCGCCTGAGGCACAAATTCTGTGCCCCCGTCCGGCAATACTCGCAAACCCCGCAGGTCGCGGGCACATCAGTTATCCTGTCACCGGGTACAAACTGGGTAACGCCCTGCCCCACTTCCAAAACCGTGGCAACGATTTCATGGCCTATAATTTCACCTTTCTTCTTGGAGCCGAATTCCCACACCCTGATATCGCTGCCGCAGATGGCGCATGCCTCAACCTTTGTAAGCAACCCGCCTTCTGGGCAAACGGGATCGGGAACACTTCTTACCGATATTTTCTTGGGCCCATCCAAAAACGCGGCTTTCATAGCCGTAACCTCCTAATTACAGAACCTGTGGCACATTTTCATAACAAAATACATAGCGGGGTTTAACAAAGCTGGCAACATCTCCCACGCTACATCCTAAGTTTCCGGGTAAGGCCCCCCAAAGTCAAGGGAACAATAACTGCCGCGGGAGGTTATGTCATTGACTCAAATTGCACCTATTAGGCATCCGGGAAACGAAAGCCTGTTTTTGGCAGTGGAAATGTCTTTGCTTGCTACCCTGGTCGGCGCCCCTTTACACGTTCACGCGGAAGGCCTGAGAGGCACGGGTAAAACTACGGTTATGCGCTGGGCCAAACAGTCCCTGCCCACCATCGACAGAATCGCAGGGTGTCTTTATCACTGCGATCCCAGCCAACCCCACTGCCCAATGCACGCACAAGAACAAAAGACGGCTTTGGGAATGAAGCCTTTTGAAACCGAACAATGCCCCATGCCCTTCGTGGAAATAGGTCAAGGTGCCAAACTTGGAACCGTTCTCGGAAGTATTGATTTGAAGCAGCTCACTGATGCCAAAAACCCGGGCGCGGCGCTTCTCCCGGGCGCAATCCCCATGGCACATAGAGGAATATTGTTTGTGGACGAGATAAACCGCCTGGCAGAAACAGCGCCTGAAATCGCGGATGTGCTCCTATCCGTCATGGGGACCAAACCGGGATACGTCAAACTTGAAGAAGTCGGGCTTCCCCCTTGCGAAATCCCGGTTCAAACCTCCGTGTGGGCCGCGTCCAACCCCGATGAGGACCCGGGCCCTTTGGAGGATATCCGAAAACAGTTGGCTGACAGATTCGACCTCGTTGTACCTGTTCAGCGGCCCAACAATGTGAGCATCATAGAGAAAATGCTAGCGGGAAAGAGCAACGCGCGGAACATGGACGGCGGCGCCGCAAGTTTTCAAGGCCTGATGGCGAACGCAGAACTGTTCCGGCACGTCACTGTACCTCCCGATTTGATACGATATATAGCCCAACTGTATGTTCAGAGAAACATTGAAAGCCTGAGGGCAGTGGAAGCATTGGAATTGGCGTCGAGACTGGCGGCATGTTTAAAAGGAAAACAACAGGTCACGTTCGACGAAATCCTTACGGTCATGCCTTTAGTGCTGCGCCATCGGGTTGAACCCACGGCTTTGTCGGAAATACTGAAAGACTTGGAGCTCCGCAAAGCAGCCGGAAACGAAATCAGCCAAGGCTTTGACTCAGAAGACGGCTCCGTGCCTCCGAAAGAGCAAGTTGAACCTGACCAAGAAAAGCAGATTCCAAAGGAAAACACCCAGGCGGCGTCCGATTTATCCGATAAAGCATCGGCACCAAACACTTGGTTTGGCCGGATTCTATCCAAATATTACAAGAAGGAAAAAGACTGCCCTAATACCAGCGGAAGAAACACCGACTACAGTGCATCCTCAAACCAAGTACAAAGGCTGCAAAATCCGGCACTTTTGCCACCGGTTTCGCCTCCCGATGCTGCGAGACCCATCAGTCTGATATCAGTGGCAAACCTTATTACGCCTGCTGACACCAAGGAATTGAGATGAAACAGAACGTTATGTCCCGTTTGCAGCGAATCCTGGCCTCATCCATGGCCGCCAGGGTTGGTGATACTTGCGTTGTCTCGACCAAAGTACACATGCAAGACATGGCAAAGCCCCAAGAGGTCATAGCAGTGTTTGAAAGTGACGCGGGAAAAACATTTTACCACCGTCAAGTAACCCAAGAAATAATTCACATGGATATATTCCACTCGCCGGGAGTTGTAGACCCCAAGCTCGTAGCCAGAGCACTCATTACCGGACTTTCAGGTTTCCGGCCGCAATCACAGTGGAACCCATACGAGTACGCCCCAGCCGTCACAACTTTGCTTGACCTGTACTTCCCCTACATAGACATTCAAACAGCGGGCGGAGGAGGCAGACTTGACGGCAGACTATGTTATGGGCAAGAGGAAGGGGTCCGAAAAGCACATCTTACTCACGTACACCTTACAGCACTAAACACGCCTGAAATGGTTTCCGCGATTTTCACAATGGTGGCATCCACTGAAGCCGCTATACAAAAAGCGGGGCTAGAGCTCAGAAAAGTAAGAAAGGTGAAAATGTCCCCGGGTGGCGGGCTTTGCGACATTAGCGACTACAGGGCAAGCACTGATTCACTCCTAAAACATCTGCCGCGAGCAAACGACGAGGCGTCTTTTTACAGAAAAGAAGCTTTAGCAAGGCAAGCCGCGCGGGAAGTAGGCTCTGCAAGCGAGAGTTTGCGAATACTGGAGGCATTGGAAAAGGGGATGCGAACCGGTGATTTAGCCAACCTGAAATCAGAATCGGGCAAAAGCCCGGACGAAATAAGACGGGGACTTGTGAATTCCAGGCTGGCTCGCTTCAACGGTCACAAATACTTCATAACTCACGAAGGCGAACTCGCCTTGGATTTCCTGAGAAGGCACAGTCAGGAAATAGAATCCTATTTGCGAAGACTTCTCTGGTCATTACCCGCCAAAAATGTGCCTTTGGGACAATCCAAAGGAAAAACTTTGGAAGCGGGCCAAAGCCGCGGGCGCCCCTTGGCAATGTCAAAAAGGCAGGGTGAGTATGCGGCGGAGCTGGCCCTGCCGGAGACCATAATTAGAGCGGGGTTAAGATCTTGCGACGAATCGAGCCAGGAAGGTGTCCGAAGGCGTCTGTCCTTTGACCCCGCGGATCTGCAATTTTCTTATGTAAAAATGAAAACCCAAGCCCCGATAATTTTGCTTATTGACGCCTCAGCCTCTATGGCGGGAAGGCGAATCGCGGCTGCCAAAGAACTTGCCCGTCACCTGGTTCTCACCAGCAAAGATAAAGTGTCGGTGGTCGTCTTTCAAGATTCGGATGTGACAACAGTGTGCGATTTCACCAGAAGCTTGCGAAACCTCGAAAAAGGCCTTAGGGCAGTTCACGCCATGGGATTGACTCCTTTGGCGAAAGGGCTTGAAAAAGCGCTTGAGCTATCCGGCCGCTCCTTAAAAAAACCTTTGGTCCTTTGCTTAACCGACGGAATCCCCACTGTGCCCTCTCGTACTCTATCCCCCATCGATGACGCCATAAGCGCCGCAAAAGAGATGGCTCGAAAGGGCATAAGGCTCGGGTGCATAGGTCTGGAACCCAACAGGAATTTCCTTCGGCAAATGGTTGCTGCCGCAAAAGGAACTTTGTATGTAGTAAACGAACTGGACGCTTCTTCCTTGGCCGCCATAGCCAAAAAAGAAAGGGCCTAAGAGCGCCGAGAACCCGGATGCCACGTTCTGTGACATTTCACCCCCTGTTCGAATAAGTTAGTGAGCGCTCGGCAAGAACAGGGGGTTAAAGGACGATGCACAGTCCTGGCTTGAACCAAAACGCCTCCCAAAACCGTGTTCCAATACTTGATGCTTTGACACAATACCAAACCGCCGTGAGATTTCATATGCCCGGTCACAGAGGGGGAAAAGGCGCCGAAGATGCTGCCAAAACGCTTCTCGGTGAAAAAGCATTTCTCAACGATGTTACCGGCGTCCCGGGTTTGGACGACCTGCACCAACCCCACGGCTGCATACAAGAGGCTCAAAACCTGGCTGCCCAGGCGTTTGGCGCCGATTCAACGTTCTTTTCTGTTAACGGAACGACCGGCGCTATACACGCCATGGTTTTGTCCACTATCAAAGATGGCGATGCTATCATAATTCCGCGCAACATACACAAATCGGTTCTCGCCGCTATAGTGCTTTCGGGTGCAAGGCCCATTTTTGTACCGGCGGTCCACGACCCGTACCTCGGGTTCCCTTTAGGGGTGGATAATAAATCTATGGAAATGTGCGTAAAAGAGAACCCGGAAGCGAAGGCCGCTTTGCTGGTAAATCCAACTTATTACGGAACCGCTTTGGACCTTACGCCGCTGGCTTCATGCCTTCACCGAAATGGAATGGTTCTTTTGGTAGACGAAGCTCACGGGCCCCACTGCAAGTTCCACCCTATCTTGCCAAAACCCGCTCTTGATTCGGATGCGGACGCAGTGGCCCAAGGAGCGCACAAGATAATAGGCGCTTTTACCCAAGCGTCTATGCTGCACCTAAAAGGCAACCGAATAGACATGGCAAAGCTGAAAGCCGCCTATAGGTACATTACTACTACCAGCGCGTCTTATTTACTTCTGGCATCTTTAGACGCGGCACGCAGACAAATGGCACTCAATGGCCGCGAGCTTTTGGAGCGCGCCATTTCCATGGCGGAGCATTTAAGAGGACAAATCAACAGTATTCCCGGTTTATATTGTTTCGGAGCCGACATTTTGGACCAAAATGGCGTCGACTTTTTAGACCCCACAAAAGTAACCATAACGGTAAGGGAGTTGGAGATAACCGGTTATCAGGCTGAGACATTTTTGAGGGACATCCACGGGCTCCAAGTGGAAATGTCAGACCTTTACAACGTTCTCGTGATTGTGAGCTTCGGAAACACACCCCAAGAGATTGAAAAATTGTTGGAAGCCCTCAAAGACCTGGTTTCGGCCGTCAAGGAAGACCGGCTTGAAAAACGCCTCCGACACGTGCCCAAGTCGCTGCCTCAAATTCCCAAACCGCCAAAGATGCACCTTACTCCCAAAATGGCCTCTCAAAGCGAGTGGAAACGAGTAAACCTGGCCTACGCGAAAGGGCAGATTTCTGCCGAAGTTGTAACCTGCTACCCCCCCGGTATCCCCATTCTTTACCCGGGCGAAACCATCACACAGGAGACTGTTACCTATTTGAGAATGGTAAAAGATTTGGCTTTGGGGATATCAGGGCCCGAGGACAGAACCCTGAACACTCTCAGGGTGGTTAAATCGTGTTGACCGCGAAGTTTTTGAATGCATGGCCAGAAATGGGCCTTTCCCATACGGGCGAGAAGGTCTCGAGAATATGCCTGGAGCTTATTGGGGCGCCGGCGGAGATCGTTATTGGGGACCCAAAACCGCATTGCCAAGACGACTACAATACTTCAATTATACTCAAAGACACAAAACTAATCATGGCACAAGACAGCATCTTGGTGGCAGACGGGCTAATCCGCCGCTTCGGGGTCGAAACAGACATACCCGGCCAAGTGTTGGTTACAGCTACAACTGAACACCCTTCTAAACCCGAAATGCTTACAATACCCGGTGACCCGTATGTAATTCATCTGATATTTCCCAGAAAACCCGTCACGGAAGTGCTTGCGGGACTTCGCATCGGAATAGACCCGGGCCACGGGGGAAAGGACGGCGGTCACAGGGGTCCTGTGAACCTGTTGGAAAAAGATGTGGCTTTGGCTGTGGCACGAGATCTGCAAGGGCTTTTGGAAGCGTGTGACGCGGTCCCCGTCATGACCCGAACGAGTGACATAGATATTACAGCCCAAGACCGGCTCGAGATCTTGACGGCCCGGGCCGCCGACATTTGCGTGGAAATTCACACATCAGGGGATGCAGACCCCAATTATCAGGAATACAAACTGTACGCCGGAAGAAGCCAAAAATCCAAAGAACTTGCCGCCCAAATTTCCCATGCCCTATTTGAACGTATGGGCATAAACCTTCAGACAATGGTGAGAGCAGAAGATAAGGAACAGGCTACCTTTCCCGTTGTGCGGGTTGAACCTATATGTTTAACCCATTACGTGGACGAAGCGAATTTTCGGGCGCCTCTATTTCAGAAAAGGATCGCCCAGTCAATTTTCAACGGCATTCACAGATTCTTTGCAGCCAAAGACGCACAAAGCGGTGCTTGCCATGTTTTAGGGGGTGAAGACCGTGAAGCCTAGAGCTTTCGCCCCCAAGGTTGGATGGGAAAAAGCCACAATCTACAGAATTCGCACCCATTTGATCACCAAAGATGACGATATAGCAGAGGTAATCTCCAGATACACAAAGGAAATCGCGCTCCCCGGTGACATTGTGGGCGTGGCCGAATCGGTTGTCGCGATAACCCAAAATAGGGCCATAGCGCCGGAAACCGTGACACCGACCCAACTGGCAAGGTTAATCGCAGGTTTTGCGCACCCGGACGCTTCCATTTCCGCACCCCGTTCCATGCAGGTTGCCATGGATATGGTTGGAACCCCAAGAATTCTTTTGGCAGCTGTTGCAGGGTTTTTGGGTAAGCTCATGGGTGTTAGCGGGCTGTTCTTCAGAGTCGCAGGTCACGCAGTAGCCGAAATAGACGATTCCGGCGGAACAATGCCGCCCTACGACAGGAGCATCATATTGGGCCCCAGAGACCCCAACGGAACTGCCAGGAGCATTTGGCGCAAAACCGGCTTGTGGACTCTAATCCTGGATGTAAACGACAGAGGAAGCGTTGATGTACTGGGTTCAAGTCTTTTTCTGTCCAAAGAACGTGAGCTGGCCATACAAAACCTGCTAAAGAAGAACCCGTTTGGAAACGATGATCAGAAAACTCCTCTGATTGTCATCAGACCCAAACGGGGATAAACTCCTTATTTAGACAGCCAAGGCAAACAGAGACTTGGCGTAAATCCGCACCAACTGAAGCAAATCATCGATTGAAACCCTTTCATCGGCTTGATGGGCCAATTCCAAAGAGCCCGGTTTCGCGGGGCCGAAAGCTACGCCGCCCGGAATGACCCTGGCGTAAGTGCCGCCGCCAATGGCGATGGGAGGCGACATATCCCCCGTTTCTTCCCTGTAGATTTCCAAAAGTGTTTGTACCAAGAACGATTGAGGGTCGGTGTGATGTGGCATTCCAACCGTCACTACCTGTAGTTTCACAGAATCGGGCTTTGCAACGCTTTCAGCCCTGGACTTCAACTCATCCCCCGACACCTTCACGGGATACCTGATGTTATAAGTAAAGCGTATTGAACTCCCGGAATCCCCGGGCCCGCCGGGGCCTTCTTGACTGGTTACAGCCGTCCCCAGATTGCACGACAGTTTTCCGGATACATCGTCTTGGGAATCGATATCAAGCCCTTTGCCGTAAATTTCCCCCGCGTTACCCAAGAAAGCCAGCGCGCCTGACAAGGCCAGTTTTTCACCCAAACCGGCCAAGACCAATAACAAACCCACTAGAGCGTTGGTGCCTTCATGGGGAGCGGCAGCGTGTGCCGCTTTACCTTGCGCTGCTACAGTCAAAACGCCCAGCTCTTTGGAAAAGCTAAACTCCAAGGGCCCGGGTCCACCCGTAAACTGCTTGGCTTTTCCTATGTGTTGTTTCAAAACTGCCTCAATTTCTTCTTCTTGCCCTTCCGGAACTTCCAATACAGCTTTGGCTTTTTGGGCCACTATGTTGGCCCGTTCGCCGCCATCCAACCGCAAAAGCCGACATCCGCCTGTTGAAACCTCTTGCCCCAGAAGGCTAACTTCCGCTTGTATGTTCATGGTTCCCTTTTCCGCAAACACCAAAGGGAATGATGCGTCGGGAGAAAAACCGTAAGTGGGAAGCTCCTCAATTTGGAAGTAATGGCGAACGCAGCGGAAACCAGATTCCTCATTGCCGCCTACGACTAATCGAATTCTGCGCTTAACTTGCACTTTCGAATCGGCAATTGCCTTTAGGGCAAAAAGACAGGCAACGGTTGGGCCCTTGTCGTCTTGGGTTCCGCGGCCGTAAATAACCCCTTGGAAAACTTCACCCAGAGCATTTCTTGACCAGCCTGTCCCCACGGGTACTATATCCACGTGGGTAAGAGCCATCACCATCTCTTTACCATGGCCTATTTCTGCATGTGCGGCATACCCATCTACATTTCTGGTTTTCATCCCATAGCCCTTGGCACGGTCAACAAACCAGTCAATTGCCTTTCCTACTTCCGGCCCGAAAGGTTTCTCGGGTTCCGAAGGCAATTCCACGCTGTTTATACTGAGTACCTCCAACAAAGACTGGATTATGGATTCCTTATGTTCATCAATCCACGAATCAAGATAACTTCCAAACTGTTCTTGGTTCACTGTCTTTCCTTCTTTCTAAAACTTTTTGCTGCTCGCCAAAGGAAATCTAAGACGCCCTTCGCAGGAAATCTTGCATCCTTTCGTAGAACTCCCAATCGCTTGACACTTGGGTCGACAGCCGTTCCATAGGGCACAAATCGTCCTTTTTGGCGTTCATAATGGCCGGTACAAGATGAACAAAACCTAAGTACACTCCTCTTTTGTTAGCTTCTGCCAAGGCAAGTTCACTGGCCCTGGGCGCCCACATGGCTCTTGCACCCAAAAGATACGCGAGCCGAAAAGCCGCCAAGCCCATTACCCTGTCGGCAAACGCATAGGGCCCCCCCGTGACGGGACCCGGCAACAATATCCTATCCCCGGTGGCCTTACGTTGGCGCATAAGAATAGCCGAAGCGGGAGCGAGCCTGGAGCCCTTTTCGGCATCTATAATTACACCTTGCCGCACAAGGCATGCGGCCCACCCGCGTGCCACTTCCCGGGAAGCTAAAACCAAATCCTGCTGAAGACGACCAGTGTCGCCCCAAGTTTGTCCGGGCCAACCCCGTCCGGTCATACAATCGTCCCTTTCAAATTACATCGTATATACTATAGGCAAGTTAGGTTATTTCGCCGTTCATCTCATAAACATTTTGACACAGCCCCGATCACTTCCTGCCGCGGCGCGTTTAGGTATATATTCTGTTTGAACGGAGGGTTTCATGAACTGGCCGAAAGTGATAATCCTTATAGACGCAGACGCCTTCTATGCCGCGGTAGAGGTTCACGATCACCCGGAGTACAAGGGTAAACCTTTGATCGTGGGGGGCTTGCCTGGTTCCAGAGGTGTTGTGTCTACCTGCTCCTATGAGGCGAGAAAATACGGGGTACGGTCTGCTATGCCCATATTTCGGGCAGTTCAGCTTTGCCCTGAGGGTATTTTCATAAGGCCCAACGGCCGCCGTTACAGTGAGGTTTCCCGGGCTATGTTCGCAATTTGCGAGAAATATTCACCGCTTGTGGAAAGAGTTTCCATAGACGAGGGGTACTTAGATGTTACCCCCGATAATGGCGTAGAGATAGCTTCAAAGATTAGAAAGGAAATTAATCAGACTTTGGGCATCACGGTAACCGCGGGCGTTTCATATTGCCGTTATTTGGCCAAAATCGCTGCTGAAGAAAGTAAACCGGACGGATTGGGGGTTGTGGCCCCAGAGGAAGCCCTTGGTTTTTTGGAAAATCTTCCGGTGTCGAAAATTCCCGGTGTAGGGCCGAAAATGGTGCAAACATTGGAATCTTACGGCGTGAGAACTGTAGGAAATTTGAGGTCAATGCCGCCGGCGTGGTTTGAGGCGACTTTCGGCAAGTTCGGAACGAGGCTGAGGGAATTATCTTTGGGCATT
>CAZXSP010000036.1:0-12341 GCA_964643285.1 uncultured Eubacteriales bacterium | reverse complement strand
ATTGACTGGGCCCACTCAGCGGTCAGCATAAATCAGACAGTGGTTCGCGCGGATTCGGGGGTTCTAGTCAAACCCACAAAAACTGTGGGCAGCCAAGCGACAATCGCCGTGCCCGGTATAGTCATAGACGCGCTGAAGGAGCGAATCCTAAAACAACGAGAGGAAGCATCCGCGTATGAGTCGCTTTACGGCGCCGGGACTTGGGACAATAGCGACCTAGTATTTACAAACCCGGAAGGAAGGTATTTAGACCCTCACAGTTTCAGCGACCGATTTAAACGAATGGCCAAATCTGCCGGAGTCCCGGTCATACGCTTTCACGATCAAAGGCACACATGCGCCACGCTTATGATGCAGACCGGGGCCCATGTGAGATCCATGATGGATCAATTAAGACATGCCCAAGTAGCCACTACCGTAAATACTTACACCCACTCAGTTAAACCGCTTCAGCATCAAGTTGCTGAGGATGTGGCCACTCTTATCGGCCTTAACCGGGATGGGCAAGCGGATGGGCAAGAGACAAAACCCGAACCCACGAAAGTTCACTAAAAACCTTAGATGGGCAATAGATGGGCAGAACCTTGTTTTTTGACAAATAGATGGTCAACACGGGTTCAAGTTTTAGGGGGGTTACGCTGGGGATTAAGTGGTCGGGCTGATAGGATTTGAACCTACGGCCTCCTGAACCCCATTCAGGCACGCTACCAAACTGCGCCACAGCCCGACGCAAAATTTATTGTATCACAATAGTCTATGAGCCACAATCCGCTTCACCGCTGCTTCACCGACGCCTCGCCAACCTACAAAAAGCGCCTTTCGGCTGTCGACCGAGATCAAAAATTCACCATGCGGCCTGTTATTCCTACCACGGATATGGCCACATGTCCACCTAGACAATTCTGCTTCGACCGGAATAGCCCTCGTGACTCTGCGCAAAAGCCCGCCACCTCTCTGTTACCCGAATATCTACCTCGCATTTAGGCAATATTTCTCACGGAGGTGATAAATTGAGCCAAACTGCGAATGCCCTTTTATTCAAATTTGTGATGACCTTGGTTGTATCCGGGCTCGCCTTTGGAATCTCGGGCAACAATTCTTTCATGTGGATAGCTGTCCTGGCACTGGCTGCAACGGCAATCGACTACTTAGCAGGTGATTTGTTGATTCTTCCCCTGGTGGGAAGCTTTATAGGCGCCATAATCAACGGGGGTCTGGGCGCCCTGATAGCCTTGGGAATGGCCCGGGTGGTTCCCGAGTTTGTGACTACGACATCATCAGTTCTAACATTTGCGCTTCTTATAGCAGTTGGCGAATATTTTTTCCACAGATATCTTCTCAGAGCCGAAAAAGTTGAACCGAACCCGCGTTGAACCGGAAAACTTGCTGAATGAAAGCATCCGGCCGCAGTAACATCCGTCGGGGATGGCTGCGGCCTATTGCGTTGAAAACCGAATCACCTCATGACTCGACTGTTAGGCAATACTTCCCCGATACGAGCCAAATTGCGCGACCAGGGTACTGTTAGCTCGAAGCTTTCAACCCTTCAATCCATCTACTGCCAACAAAATTGCCTCCATGACCTGGCTAAGTGTGCCGCCGTCGTCATCCATATCAGCCCTGTATGAAGCTATGGATAAAGCCGCCGCCTTACTTTGTCCGAGCATGGCAGAAAGCGCCTGACCAAGCTCGGTTCCTGTGAGTCCGCCGGGCGAAGGCAATCCGGCAGCCGGGGCCACTCCGGGATCAAGGATATCTAGGTCAACGTGAACCAAGACCGTATCGGAATTCCGTGAAACGGCCGACACAGCATCGTGCATGGCTTTACTTCTGTCACGGAGGTCTTGCTCCCTTATAACCGCTATACGGTCCTCGCGAATGGCTTCTGCCTCTAACTCGTCCAAATCACGCATGCCAGCCAACACGATATTGGAATACGGCACCGGATGTGTTATACCGCTCCTTTGTCTCAACCTGGGCAAGCATTTACCGGCAGCCACAGCCACAGGCATGCCACCCAGCATCCCGGAAGGGCTTGTATCCGGCGTGTTATAGTCGCCGTGGGCATCGACATAGATGAATCCGACACCTCTAGGCGTTTCCCGCACATTTCCATGAGAACCTACCTGCGAACCAGCTTGCGACCCCGACTGTGTCCAAGCCTGCAATCCTCCAAGCATCCCCAGCAGACCGTTGCAGTCCGAAAGCAATGCAAGAACGAAAGAACCTTGGCTTTTTACTTCGGCCACGAGCTTCGAAAGACTTCCGTTGGCTATGGCAACGCGATTCCAGCCTCCGTATTGCGACAGCTCTTGTGGTGTTAATTCCACTTCCAGTGGTTCCAACACCCGGTGCCCACGGCTCTCGATTTGCGCTGCCAATCCGGCTTTAAGAAGCGCGTCAGGCCCGGATGCGCCTGCCTCCCCTTTTCCTTGTGCGTTATAAGATAGAGTGATAATTCTGATGTCCATATAGAAAACCTCTCTTTTCGGAAACGTTTAGGCTTTGTCTGCGTGGTATTCGTACCAAGCTATGATCCTTTCTACACGGTCAATTTTGTGAGATAAACGGTTGAAACCGTGGTACTCGCCGGGATAGCGGACGAACACGGCGTTCTTGTCGAGGCGTTTTAGCGCGGTATAGAATTCCTCCCCTTGTGAAGTTGGACACCTGACATCCAACTCACCGTGCAGAATCATAAATGGCGTGGTGACATTTTTGACAAAGGACAAAGCCGAACGTGACAGCAGTTTATCGGCGTCATCCCAGGGATTTCCGTCAAAATGATGCTCACCCGTAAGAACTATGTCTTCGGTTGAATACATGCTGTGCCTGTTAGAAATGATTGCCCCTCCAACTGCCGCTTTGAACCTATCGGTTTGGGTTACAACCCAACTTGTCATGTATCCGCCGTAAGACCAGCCTGTTACAAAAAGCTTGGCGGGGTCGGCTATACCTCTGGCGACAGCCTCATCCACACCGGCCATAAGGTCGAGATAATCTTGGCCGCCCCAATCCCCCACAACGGCGCTGGTAAACTGCTGACTGTAGCTTGTGGAACCGCGCGGGTTAATTCCCAAAACCACAAAGCCTTTGGCCGCCAGAGCCTGCCACTGATAAGTAAAATTCGGCCCGTAAGCTCCCGCGGGCCCTCCGTGGATACTGAGAACCATCGGATATCTTTTCCCCGCTTCATAATGCGGAGGGTAAGTCAAAAAGCCTTCAATATCCCAGCCTTGTGCGCCTTTGAACGCGAAATGTTCCGTTTTTCCCAAAGTCACTTCGCCTAGCCACGGGTTCAAGTCGGTAATTTGCGTGATACCGCCCTTGTGCTCGTCAAATAAGTGCAGCTCCTCTGTTTTGTATGGTGAACCAATCTGCAGCACAAATGTGCCTGCCCGGTAGTCAAAAGCCACTAGGTTGCGCATTTCACCGTGCCATATTTTGCTGATGTGGGTATCGGCCTGTCCGGGTTCGATTTCGATTCGATGCAGCGTGCCGGCACCGCCATCTGCCAAAATGCACAGAATCGCTTCATCGTTTTCCCACCTAAAAGGGGGCGACATGCCGTAGCGAACATCCGAAGCGGAACCCGACCCCACAGGCCTGTCTATTTGTTTCGTAAGACACACAGCTTTATTCTGGGACAAAGGCTCGATGGCCGCGTCGGCATCCTCATTCAGAGTTTTTAGGAATGCCTCCACGTCTATAGCCCACAGCTTCGAAATGGTGGACCCGCCAAAAGAGTTGTCGTGGCCGACAAAGGCAATTTTCCGGCCGCTTGGGGAAAAACGCGGCTGAAGAACAGGTCCGTCACCCGCGTACAGCTGAACCAGGCGACCGGTCTTGACGCACACCAACCAAATATCTTGCTTTTGCAGATAGTCGGCGTCTTCGCGGCGCAGGGCAGTAAAAGCTATGTATCGTCCGTCTTTTGACCAAACGGGAGAGTCGTGGTCAAAATCCCCATCGGTAAGCCGTTTTGTGACCAAAGCCTTGTCGCTTTCGGGCGGTGTTTCGGGAACATCCACCACAAACACGTGGTTTCTTAGGTCACCCAAATACCCTTGGCCGTCGGCGCGATATTTAAATCTGGTGATGACTTTGACTTGAGAGATTCCGGGGGGATCATCGGACGTCTTGGCAGCCGGCTTTGAACCTTCCAACAGATGTTTGGCCTGAGCCACAGCCCTTTGCCTATCCTTTTTAGGTGCACCCGGGTAAGGACGCCAATCGTCTGATTTGGTGAAAGCTTTTGATACAAAAGCTATGGATTTGCCATCGGGGGACCAAGCGATGCCGCGCACTGCCTCGGCAGTCGGCAAATGCCACGCTTCGCCTCCTTCCACATCCATTATCCATATCTGCGGTTTGCCTGAACGTTCTGAAACAAAAGCAAGCTTTGTCCCGTCCGGGGACCAGCACGATGCTTTATCTTTACCACTCTGGGTGAATCTTCTTGGGACAGGATTCCGGGCGGCAAACATCCAGATACAGGTGCTGTTCTTGTCAGTCTTCTTGTCAGGCGTTGCCACAGTGTAAGCCACTTGTGACCCGTCGGGGGATATACGCGCTTCTCCCAGGCTTTTTAGCTTCAAAAGGTCTTGAGGCTCCAGAACACTTGTCACAATGATTCCCTCTTTCACGGTTTATTTGTGGCCTCATCGGCCGACGCAGGAATCCTAACCGCAATGTCGAACTAATCTCAGCAGATATCATAAGCATCCTTAACTTGTGGAGAGATGAGATTGGCATCCGCCTCGGCCCGTAAAAGCAACATCGAACTTATGAGAATTATACTGTTTGTGATGGTGGTTTCCCTTCACATCTCGGGGCCTTATCTGACATCGCACTTCTACACGGGGACGCTTGAATGGCAATTTTCCAACCTGGTGGACGGTTGTTCAAGGCTTGGCAGCATCGGATTTGTCCTGATAGCAGGCTATTTTATGTCTTCATCCAAAAGCTCTCGCTCATGGCGCCGCGTACTAAAACTTTTGCCGCCCTTTGCATTCTATTTCCCTGTCTATTTGGTCCTTTATAATATGGACAAAAATGCCGTGGGTGTTCTGGCCGAACCGACGAAGCTTTTTTGGGACACCCCTTTCTGCAGAGCTGTTTTGGATTTTCTAAAGGCTGACGGCCATTTCTACCCCCTATGGTATGTCCAAGTGTTTATCGCCACGTATCTTCTTGCGCCTTTTCTGAACACGCTCATAGACCATATAAGCCGTCAAGATTTAAAACACCTAATCACTGTGCTATTCTTGATAAACTCGGGCATCCCAACCTTGGTATATGTAACCGGTATCCAATTCTACAGATTTGACTTTTTCAGCTCCAAGTTGGGCTTTTTCGTAACCCTTTACCTGATAAGCGCCTATATCAGGCGATATGTAGTCATAAAAGCCGGCGCCAATACGCTTCTGGCTATTTTCCTGGGCGGCGAGTTTTCCTTGGTATTCTTATCTTTCCTTTACAATTCGAGATACAGTCCCTTGATATTTTTCAACAGGCTCATGGGAATTACTATGAATTACCCCTTTTCGGGCTTTTTAGGTAACTTCTACGAACGCACCAATTCCCTTGTGGTAGCCACCGGGATAGCCATGTTCTTGTATTTTCTGAAACTGGATTTCTCAAGCGAACCCGTCAACAATGTGGCGTCAAAAACATACGGCGCTTACATAGGCCACGTGTTTTGGATCAACATTTTGACCCGGTATTGGCCTGTCTTTTCACGGTTGCCGTACATAGCTACAACAATAGCGCTTATCGTTTCAGTTGTGATACTGTCATTCGCCACCGAATATCTGAGACAATGGCTTGGCAAGCTGTGTATGTTTTGGGGGCACAAACTAAATGTCAGAAACCAGGAAAACTGATCTTATATACGCGAACCCGCTTTTTGAGACTCCAACCCTTGAGCGCCCAAATCCGGAAATAGACGTCGAACCTGCTGTATTCGTGGGGAGGCCATGTTTGCGCTTGGAGGGTGGTCCGGTTCTACTGGATATTCCCGAAATACCCGGGACGGGAGCTACCGGAATCAAGGTTGACGTAGCGGCGGATGAACCTTGCACCCCGGGAATCGCCTTCAGAATTCAAGATGCCCAAAATTACGAACGGGTTTACTGCCGCATACCTTCTTTAGGCCATCACAACGCCATACAGTACGACCCTGTGTTTAATGGCTCCAACACCTGGCAGATATACCACGGAAAAGCTTTTCAAAAAGAAGCTCAATTGCAGACAAACAAATGGCACACCTTTTTCGTGGAATTTCACCATAACCGCGCTATTACAGGCATGTTGGGACAAGAACCGCTTGCTGTTCAGAACCTCGCGAGACATGCCACGGCGGGGAGTATCGGGCTTTGGAGCAACTCCCCTTGTTATTTCGCCAACCTTGAAGTGTACAACGTTTTAGGGCCAAACAACGAAATCGACGATAAATCGCAAGTAAATACGCAGCTCGGGCCTGAAACAATAACCCGGTGGATGGCGCAAGACTACGGAATGGTCACTTGCGAGCCTCACGGCATTTTGAACCTGAACCGATATTTTCCCCTGTCGCAAAAAGAAGTCGTGTTAAAAAGGGAGTTTGAACTTGGTAAACGATCCACGGTTTCCATAAATTTCGGGCTGAGCGACGATGCCACGCTGTTAATAGACGGGTTGGCCTTGTACACGACCACAAAGCCGTATCGGCCCACGGCGGGGCTTAGCGGCATGGGTTACATAATGCCGGATACTTGCTTTATGACAAGAGAACTCGGCCCGGGTGTTCACAGCCTTGAAGTAAAACTTAGGGTGACGGAGCCATTCGGATGGGGGCTCATGTTATCCATTGCGGGGGACACATTGAAACTCCTACCCACGTAATCAACGCAAAACCTAAGCCGGCCGCTTCACTTCGTAAGGGCCGGCTCAACGCAAACACACTCTACAGGATTATGCAGATTAGCCCCCCGGAGCCTTCGTTTACGACTCTTCCCAAGGTCTCTTGCATTTTGGCCCTTGCGTTTTCGGGCATTCGGGCAATTTTGCCTGTGACACCCTCCAACACGATGTCCCTAAGTGACTTCCCGAACAAATCTGTGGCCCATATTTTTCTCGGGTCGTCCTCAAATTTTTCCATCAAATATGATACCAATTCCTCGCCTTGCTCTTCAGTGCCTATAACTGGGCTCACTTGTGTCTCTATCTCGGTTTTTATCATGTGGATGGCGGGCCCTTTGGCGCGGAGCCGAACGCCGTAGCTTCTGCCCTGCTTGACCATTTCAGGTTCTTCAAACGCCATATCGTCCAAAGTAGGTTCCACAATGCCGTAACCGGTTTCGTCCAATTCCCTGATAGCCAGCTCATATTTCTCCAAAACCTTTTTGGCCGACACCAAATCGCCGATTACGTTCAAAACATCGGCTTTGTCTGTCAACAAAAGCCCTGTCCTCTCGCCCATTACCTCGAGAAAAGCTTCCTCCGTCGTCTCAAGGTCCACTGACGCCACACCTGTAGACATTTCCACCTTTTCCACCGCAACTTTGGATATGTGGTCCAAAGCCCCCAGCCTCATAACACACGCGTCTATATCCCTCACCCGGGCAACAGAAGATACTGCTTCTTTTATGCCCCTTTCAACGTCACTTCTTAGCCAGTGCGACGCGGATAGAGTCTGAACCCATTTTGGCAGTCTTACGGATATGTCTTTTACGGGAAATTCGTACAATACTTGTTCCATAATCAAAGTGATGTCATCTTGGTTCAGCTCTTGACAATTGGCGGGTATCACGGGGACTCCGTATTCCGCCTCCATACCGATGGCCAAATCCGAGACTTCTTTAGAGTAGGGATCTTTTGAATTTAGCACGATTACAAACGGTTTACCAAGCTCAGTGAGTTTTTCCACAACTCTCTTTTCGGGCTCCGCGTACGCAGACCGCGGAATATCCACAATACTTCCGTCCGTTGTCACCAAAATGCCAATGGTCGAATGATCAACTATTACCTTCTCGGTGCCTATCTCGGCTGCGGAAACAAAAGGAACTGCCTCGTCAAACCAAGGCGTCATAACCATTCGGGGCTCATCGTCTTCCACGTATCCTTGAGCCCCCTCCACCGGATAACCGGTGCAATCCACCAGTTTAACGTTGAGCGATAGATTGTCTTTTACGTCAACCTGCACCGCTTCGTCGGGGATAAACTTGGGCTCCACCGTCATGATCGTCTTACCCGCACCGGCCTGGGGCATGGCGTCAATGGCACGCTGCTTGTCGTAGGGATCCGTGATGTTGGGCAGCACGAAGATCTCCATGAACTGACGGATGAAGGTGGATTTCCCGACACGCATGGGGCCAACGACGCCAATGTAGATATCGCCTCCTGTGCGTTTGGCGATATCCATAAAGATATCGAATTTCTCCACCTGGCTCTCCCTCCTAACGGCCTTCAGAGATCTATATGCCAAGCCATCCGGTAACTTGCCGGGCTAAAGACTCTGTTAGGAAAATGAATTTACACCAAGAGGATATGAGGAAAATTTTACTCGTATTCGGGCTTGCGGTCTCTTAACATTATCTCTTGAAGCCCTTTGTGGACGGAAAGGCCTTCGTAAAGAATCCGGTGCATCACATGAGCTATTGGCATGACCACCGAATGGGCGTTGGCCAGGATTCTGGCGGCTTTGACAGTGACTAACCCCTCCACTGTATAACCTGTGCGTTGGACAAATGCTTCTATAGATTCGCCTTCCCCTATGGCGATACCGGCCTGCCTGTTTCGGGACAAGTGCCCGGTAGCGGTCAAAACCAAATCTCCTATCCCTGAAAGCCCGGCGAAAGTCAAAGGATCCGCGCCCAAGGCGGCGCCAAGTCTGGCCATCTCCGCGATTCCCCGAGAAATCACCGCGGCTTGGGCATTGTAACCCAAACCCATACCCTGGATAATACCGCAAGCTATAGCCACTATGTTTTTTAGGGAACCGCCCAGTTCAACTCCGGTTACATCCCAATGGGTGTAGGCTCTGAGATAATCTGTCATAAACGCCGACTGAGCTATGTCCCGGGCATCAGGGTCAGGCGCTGCCACAACGGTACACGTGGGAAGCTTTTTGGCTACCTCTATGGCGAAATTGGGACCGGATATGGCGACGACCTTTGAACCCAAAATTGGCGCCTCTTGAGTCCAAAGCTCCGTGGGTCTTTGAAGAGATACGGGGTCAAAGCCCTTGGTGGCGCTCACCAATACGCAATCTTTGGGTAAAAAGGGCGCAAAAAGACGGGCTACCTCTTTTATGCCGGTGGAAGAAATAGCGGATACGACAACCGAAGCCCCTTCTACTGCTTGTCCCGGGTCTTGGCAAGCCGTTATTGAGGGCGGAAGGTCTATATTCCCGAGCTTTAGGGCCTTCTTCTGACAGTTGAGGGCCGACACCAGGGATTCATCGCGGTCCCACATGACCACTTGGTGTCCTGTATCCGCTAATACCATGGCCAACGCCGAACCCCAAACTCCCGCACCCAGAACACACGCCTTTTTCATGACTGTTGTCTGCCCTTTTGTAACATAATCTTGCTTTCCGTTCCCGACAGTAGCCTTTTTATGTTGGGCCGGTGTTGATATGTGATGACAATGGAAAGGATGAAAACTGCTACTCTGGCGGCCGTACCTTGCCCCGGGAATAAAGACACGAGAAAAGCGCTCCAAATAGCCAAAATGCTACCCAAGGATACGTATTTTGTGACGGCTACGACTAGCGCGAAAACCCCGACAGCTATTGCCAGTATAAGAGGGAAGGCTACCAAGGCCACCCCGGCAGTCGCGGCAACGCCCCTTCCGCCCTTAAACTTCAGAAATACCGACCAATTGTGACCGGCTATAGCCAGAGCGCCCGGGATAATCGCGCCCAAAATCCCCATGTTCATGAACTTTAGGCCTATGTAAGCCGCCAACGCCCCCTTTCCCGCATCCAGCAAAAGCACGGGTATGGCATAAGCGACGCCCAAAGTTCTGAGCACATTTGTGGCGCCTATATTTCCGCTGCCTTTTTTGGTTATGTCGGTACCCGCTAACCGAGCCGCCAAATACCCAAACGGTATGGAACCGACCAAATAGGCTGTAACACAGATGAATATCTTATCCACCGTGGGTCTTCACCGTCTTTTCGCTCTTTTCCTCTCCCGAAAATCAAGCACGATAGGCGAACCTGTAAACCCAAAACGCGTTCGAAGCTGACTGTCAAGATATCGCTGATACATAGCGTTCATGGCACTCGGATCTTTTACAAACAGTACCATCTTGGGCGGCTTTTGCCCTACCTGAGTGCCGTAATATAACTTGGCGCCTTTGGGCGGCCGATTCATTTCTGTAACCTCTATCAGAAATTGATTCAGCGTCGATGTGTCAATGCGCTTACCGTATTCTTGGTAAGCCTTGGTGACTTCGGGCAGAATGGCTTCGATACCTTCCCCTGTCATACAAGATGTAAAAACCACGTTTGAATATGCTATGGGTCTGCATTGGTACAACACCGCCGAACGGAATTGGGCCTGCATGGCCCCGCCTGACAGTCCCAGGTCAATCTTGTTGACTACCACAACAGACGCTTTGGCGTTCCGCCTTATGTACCCGGCTATCCGTCTTTCCTGAGCCGACAAAACGTCAGTTCCATCTACCACCAACACCGCCACGTCGCTGCGCTTCACCGCGGTTAGAGCCCTACCCACAGACAATTCCTCAAGCTTTTCTCCTATTACTTTGGGACGGCGAAGCCCGGCCGTGTCCACCAAAACAAACTTCATACCTTCCCACACGAGCTCTGTATCAACGGCGTCAACAGTGGTGCCTGCCCGGGTTGACACGGTCATGCGAGGATGCCCCAAAAGAGCGTTCACTAAAGATGATTTGCCCACATTGGGTTTTCCCACCACGGCCACCTTTATGGGCTCGGCATCTGACAAGGTTTGTGCTCCCTTATTTTCTGTAACGCCTTCTTTAACCTGCACAACGCGATCTAACAGATCCCCCACTCCCAGTCCGTGTGCCGCGGATATGGGGAAAACATCAGAAAAACCTAAACTGTAAAACTCAAAAGCCTGTTTATCCAACTGCTGCGTATCGGCTTTGTTGGCCACCACCAAAAGCGGCTTTCTGACCTTTCTCAGGACTTCCGCAACTTCGATGTCATCTGCGGTCAGCCCCGCGCGAAGGTCAACGACAAATATGAGGGCGTTGGCTTCTTCAACTGCTTTTTCTACTTGAAACTTTATGGCTTTTACCATGTCGTCGTCGGACGCCAGATCAAGCCCGCCTGTGTCCATTACTACGAATTCATGCCCACCCCAACTGCAAGTTCCGTACAGTCGATCTCTGGTAACCCCGCTTTGCTGGTGCACGATGGATGCGCCGGCCCCAATCATCCTGTTGAAAAGAGCCGATTTACCCACGTTGGGACGGCCCACAATAGCTACGACAAAATCATGAGTCACAGTTTTCACCCTCTCCGCACTCCAAAGCTTTCGCCAACCCTCCCGGGGAAGGCGTAACTGTTACTACCTTTAACCCGGAAGCGTCACCCAGATGAGTTACGGTCATATCGTCCAAAAACACCCCGTTGAACAGCGCCGTTTCGGGAATTAGCACCGTCCGGTACCCGCTTCCCCGGCCCCTTTCGCGCAAAAAGGCCAGTAAGCCCGCCAGAATATCTTGCCCCGTCAAAAGCCCCGAGCAAGTGACACTTGGGCCGAAAAACGTGTTTTGGACATTCAGCACATGAACGCTGTCTGGATAGCCCAAACGTTCCACGGCCCCTAAAACTTCTTTGTACCCCATCTCGCCTGTGACAGCTATTGCCCGCTGAGCTAAGCAAGGCTTCCTGCCCGCGGCAAGATCGCCATTTGCTATCTGTTCAAGCTCGAACCTGAAATCGGCTACCGTGCCTATCCCGTTATCGAACTGATAAAACTCGCCGTAATAAGCGTAATCGGGGATGGGTTTTCCCGAGACTATATAAAACTCATCGGCCGCGTATACCCAATTGTCTTTGCGTTCGTGTTTAACCTTATGAGCATATTGTTCGGTGAAATCTACGATTTCACCTGCCCAAGCATTATCTATCGAAGGTGAAGGCGCGGTTTTTCTAAACCTTGTGTATATGGCGGGGACAATGCCAACCGACACCAAATTACACCCTAACGAATTCAAATCATCCAACGTATTCTTCAAAGCATCCCCGTCATTTACGCCTCTAAGCAGCACTATCTGAACATGAATTTGTATCCCCATTCCAACAAGCGCGCGCAAGTTATCCATTATGTCTGCGGCCTTCGGGTTTTTCATTAAGG
>CAZXSP010000035.1:0-12419 GCA_964643285.1 uncultured Eubacteriales bacterium | reverse complement strand
TGACGAAATCTTGGCCGAACCCTTGGCTTCCCCTGGGGTTTGTGTAAATCACGGCGTATCCTTGGTTTGCCAGAAGCTGAAATTCGAAAAAGAATCCGTATCCGTACATGGAATGGGGGCCGCCGTGAATTTGAAGAACTGCCGGGTATTTTTTGTCCGCTTTGAAACCCACGGGTTTTATGATCCAACCGTATTCCTGCCACCCGTCCTTGGCCTTAAAGGGAATCAGTTCGGGTGACTGTATGAAGGTCTCGTCAAGCAATGCTTGGTTTACTTTGGTTAGAATTGTTTCCTCGCCGGATTCCAGGCAGTATGAAGCGATATCGCCGGGTAACGTGGGTTCCGATATGCCCAGGGCGAATTTCGTGCCGGAATCGTCCGAAGAAAAACCGAAAATCTGGCGGTCGCCGCCCTGCACCAATTTGACCTGGCCGCCTGCCACAGGAACAGACCACAACGATGTGCGGCCTTCTTCACTCGCCAAGAAATAGACGGTTTTGCCGTCGGGGCTTATACTTGGCCCTCCGGGTGAACCTCCAAAACGAGAATCGCCCGCGCCGCTGTCTCCTATTGATTGGTCAAAAGATCCGGTGAGAAGCGTGGGTTCGCCCCCGTCTTTCGGAACAATCCAAAGTTTTGTAAGGGTTGGCCCTCCAAACTCCATATTGTTACCTACATAAATCAGGTGCGTGCCGTCCGGGGTCCACACGGGGTTTCCGGAAGGGCCTTTGGATTGGGTTAGTTTCTTTGCCTCTCCGCCGGAAGACGGAATTACATAAATATCCGAAAACCAAGGCTCCCAATCGGCATCCGGACTCATGTTGCAGCTAAAAGCCAGATTATTTCCGTCAGGTGACCATCGGGGAGATGAATAATTAAAATCTCCCTGAGTTATTTTCTTTGCCGGGCCTTGTCCTTTTGCATCGATAACAAATATGTGGGAGAACCGGTTGGGCAGAAGGCCCATGGCTGAATCGGCTTTAACCCTCAGCCTGGATAAAACGGTGGGTTCGTCTTTCTTCTTCTTTTCAAGCGCGTCTTTCTGTTTTTGGTCCAGGGGAATCTCGTACTCTTCGGGTTTGTCATCGGGATCGAGTGCCGAAGTAAAAGCAATTTTCGTACCGTCTGGAGACCATACCGGGGCGCCCGCGCCTCGGCGCATTTTTGTAAGCTGCCGGGCTTCGCCCCCGCTTGTGGGCAGCACAAATATCTGTCTGTCACCATTTCTGTCGGATACGAAAGCCAGCTTGCTTCCGTCAGGGGACCAGCGGGGCGAAGTGTCCGCTTTGGGGCCGGAAGTATATTGCGTCGTTTTTCCGCCGTTTGCCGGGACAATCCATATATGCGAACGGTATTCTTTTGTTTTTTCGTCGATACGAGTTTTCACATAGGCTATGTTCTTTCCGTCCGGCGACATCTCCGGATCGGAGACGAAGCACAGTTTGTACAAATCGTCTGCCATGAGACGTTTCCTGTTTGCCATATCGATACCTCCTGGATGAACATTTCATCGAAGAATTGCGAATCCCTTCCTAGGAGTTCCGGCCTTAGAAGTCGAATTTAGAAAGCATAATAATTCACTCAACAGGGGGCCAAGCATAAATGAGCAAAACAGACAACGGCGGGGAGACGCTAATCGCAAAATCTGCTTTCGATTGGATACAAAACCACGAGGAAGAGCTTGCGGCGCTTAGCGACGAAATATGGGGATATGCCGAACTGGGCCTGCACGAAGATCAATCAGCCAAAGCTCTTGAAGAGTTTTTGGAAAGGTTCGGGTTTAGCATAGAGACCGGCGTAGGCGGGATGCCCACAGCATTTGTGGCAAGTTGGGGAGACGGTAACCCTGAGATAGGGTTTTTGGGAGAGTACGACGCGCTTCCGGGAGTGTCACAAAAAGTATCTCCGGAAAAAGAGGAATTGGTACAAGGCGGCAGCGGCCACGGGTGCGGCCACAACTTGCTCGGGGTTGCCGCTTTAGCCGGCGCCATTGGGTTGAAAGAAGAGATGGAATCTAGGGGCCTCAAAGGAACAGTCAAATATTTCGGCTGTCCCGCGGAGGAAAACTTCAGCGGCAAGGCGTTCATGGCACGGGATGGTTTGTTCAAATCGCTGGATTCTTGCCTTACTTGGCACCCGGGCACGATGAATATAGTCAGAAGCGGCAGCTCTTTGGCCGTAAATTCTATGAATGTCAATTTTCACGGCGTCACGTCTCACGCGGCCGGCGCGCCGCATTTGGGGAGAAGCGCTTTAGACGCGGCAGAAATCATGAATATCGGTGTCAACTATTTGCGCGAGCACGTTACAGAAAAAGCCCGAATCCACTATGTGACCACAAACGGGGGCCTGCAACCCAACGTTGTGCCGGGCGAGGCTTCCGTTTGGTACTATGTCAGAGCCCCGCAAAGGTCTGAGGTAGAGGAAATCTATGAGCGAGTTTTAAAATGTGCCGACGGCGCCGCCACAATGACCGAAACAACCTACGATGTTGAGCTTTTAGAGGGTATTTACAACGTTATCCCCAACCACGTTCTAGAGCATGTGCTGGTTCAGGCGATGGAGATAGCGGGCCCGCCCACTTTCACAGAGGAACATCTTGCATTCGCGGAAGCCATCTCACCAACGTTCCCGGGCAAAAAGGATGAGTTTATGGATGACGAAACTTTGCCTGATGACATCAAACAGAAGCTCTCAGGCAAGCTTCTGAATGACCAAGTGTTGGGACGTCCGCCTATGGCACAGGAAATGCGGGGTTCCACAGACGTTGGCGATGTAAGCTGGTGCACGCCTACATCCCAGTTTACAACCGCATGTGTGGCACTTGGCACCCCGGGACATTCGTGGCAATACACAGCCCAATCCGGAATGGGCATAGGACATGCGGGAATGATTGCGGCTTCTCGCACTTTGTCACAGGCAGGGTTATTTCTAATGACTAGCCCGGAGGTAATAGAGAAGGCAAAAGCAGAATTCAAGACAAGAACCAAAGGGAAAGAATACAAAAACCCGTTGCCGCCTGAAGTAGGTCCGGCTTTTCACCAATTCGACAAGAAATAACAGCAAAGCCCGAAACGAAAAAACGCCGGCTCACTGGAACCGGCGTTTTTTGTCGCCCGCGTTTATTTCAAGGCTTGCAGGGCCTTATTTACCCAATCGGGGTCTCTCAGAAGCGCTCTTCCGATTCCTACCAAATCTGCGTCTCCTTGGGCCAATACCTTCTCCGCGAAAAGAGCGTCTGTTATTCCCCCGGTCACCATGACGGGGATGTTGACGGCTTCTTTTATGACCTTGGCGGCGGGCACAAAGTAGCCCTGACCCGTGGCTTCCGGGCCTCTGGAGCCCTTGAATCCACCCGAAACATCTATCATGGCCACTCCCGAGGATTCAAGCATTTCTGCAATCTTCGCCGCAACCTCGGGCACAATTCCGCCTTGTATGCCATCGTCTGTACCCAACCTGACAAACACAGGGAAATCACGCCCCACAGCCTTGTGGATTTCTTCTACTATCTCTACTACGAACCGGGCCCTGTTTTCCAAGGCGCCCCCATATGAGTCTGTTCTAAGGTTCGTTAAAGGGGAAAGGAATTGGTTCCCCAAATACCCGTGGGCGCAGTGTATTTCCACCGCTTGAAAGCCGGCGGATTTGGCGCGCTTGCTTGCTTTTGCAAAAGCTTTTTGTGTGTTTTCTATGTCTTGTTCTGTCATAGCATTGGGTTTGAGGGTTTTGTTGGGATTGGGTTTGTCTGAAGGGCCCAAAAGGCTACTCCCCGTAACCTCGGGGTTTCCCGCCGCCCCGGCATGGTTCAGTTGGATTACCGCAACTGTCCCTGTGTCCCTAATGGCGGAGCACAAAACTTCAAACCGCGGAATTGCGCTGTCGTTGTCGAGTCCAAGCTGGCCTTTGTGCGCCTTGCCGCATTGTGAAACGTAAGTGTGTTCTACTATTATCATTCCCACGCCGTCTTGCGCCCTTTGACGGTAATGGGCTATGGTGGGCTCGCTTGGGAAGCCGTCATCTTTCAAGGAACCGCCGGGGCCTTCAATGGCGGTAGCCATGGGTGGCATGACTATTCTGTTCTTGGCATCAAGCCCGGCAAAATGTACTGGAGTCATGAGCTTTGACATAAAACATACCTCCTTTTAGGCTGAACTGTACAAACTGGGGTCTATGTTTGACAAAAACGGCGATATCTCGCCGGAGTAATACAAGAACAGCCTGTGCAGTGCCCTGGTACAAACCATGTGTAATAGTTTTCTGTCTTCTTCATGGTAATAATGCTCATTGTCGGCATCGCACACAATGACGGCCTCAAACTCCAGACCTTTTGCCAGATAAGATGGGATAACGACTACGCCTTTTACGAATTTTGAATCTTTTGCGCGCACAAGGTGCACCTTATTATCCCCGGCTAGAACCTGCAGCTTTTGGTGGATTAGTTGGCTTTCGGCAGCCGTTTTGCATATCACGGCCACGGACTGCAGCCCTTCCGATTCCAGAGATTTTATAGTTGTGTATACATCATGGAGCACGTTCTTTGTGCGAGCCGCTATGGGCAAGGGGCCAGGCCTTTGGACGGTTTCAAAAGCTTCTCCCTTTGGCAAAATGGCTTTGGCGTATTGAGCGATCTCTGTGGTGGTTCTGTAACTCTTCTGAAGAGTCACCAAAACCGGGGCTTCCTCAGAAAAGGTTGCCTGGAGTTCTCGATATTCTCCAATGGCGTAACGAGGGTGCACAGATTGGTTTAAATCACCCAAAATGGTCATGCTGGCGTTTGGGAAAACCCTTTTGAACACTTCGTATTGGGGCAAACCGTAGTCTTGGGCTTCATCGATTATCACGTGTTTTACTTGCGAATAGGGTACAGGTGGATTGCTTTTGGCCACTGCTTCTTTTTGGTGTGGAGCGATGGATTTTTCAGGGTAACCTTCAACCATGTGTTTCAATAGCAATATCGGAGCCAGATCTTCGTATGGGATGAACCCGGCCGAAAGGTTTTTCACTGTACCGCCCGCAATTTGCGGAAAAGCGTCGGGCAGAGCGCCACTTGCCACGGTCTTGAACATTTCTTGGTTTTTGAACAACTTGATGTACTCGGATACGACGTTTCGCGATGTCAGTGAGTTGATGTGCGCTCTCAGCCCCGAAAACTCCTGGCTTACTTTTTGCCTGGCAAAAACACGTATATCGTTTTCCATGTAGCCCGCGTAATCCGGATCGTTTGCCATCCGTTCGGCCAATTGTTTACGCCTTTGGGCTTCAATAGGCCCCAAAAGCCAAAGTACACGGCGGCGAATTTTATCAAGCCTTTTGTAAAGGGGCAAGTATGCGTAATCGCGGCTAAATAAGGTTTGCAATTCTTCTTTGGATACCAGGACGTTTTCATTGTGCACGAGAGGCTGAAAACCCGGGTCTTGTCGTTCCAAAAAACCGGCGTAGTTTTTTATTGTTTGGACGAAATCCCCCGAAGATTTCCATTGAATAGACGCCATGCGAGTGCGGTATCGTTCATCGGCTCCGCTAAGGTTTGTTGCATCATAGACTTTACCCACTCGCCCGTGATCTCTTCCTCCGATGACGTACTCCAACTGGTCGTGGACGTCCTCTATATTAAATCGGTTTTCCAACAAATCTTCGGCAAGCTCTTTGAAGGTGGCTTGGCTGACATTGGCTTCGCCAAGCTCGGGCAGCACGTCAGATATATAATCGCTAAACACCCTGTTGGGTGAGAAAATTACTATGCTGTTGGATGTCATGTTGCCTCTGTATCGATACAACAGGTAGGCTGCCCTGTGGAGAGCTATAGAAGTTTTACCGCTGCCTGCAACGCCTTGAACAATCAATATTTTGTGCCGCTCGTTCCTTATTACCTGATCTTGTTCTTTTTGAATGGTGTTTACGATTGTTCTCATATGATCGCCCTGAGCAGCGCTTAAAACCTGCTGCAAGATATCGTCATCTATAGTGAGGTCGGTGTCGAACATGAACAAAAGCCGGCCGTTTTCTATCTTGAATTGCCTTTTCAGAAGCAACTCACCGTGAATCGCGCCGCGAAGAGAATCGTATTTAGCGGGCCCAAGTTCGCAGTCGTAAAACATACTTGATACAGGGGCGCGCCAGTCGAAAACCAGATGGGCCCCGGATTTTTCATCAGCCAAAGCTGAAACGCCTATGTATATTTGAATGGAAGTGTCGGAAAATGACGGGCGAAAATCTATTCTTCCGAAATACGGAGATGACGCCATTCTTTCAAGGCGCCTGAGGCCTCCTCGGGACAGATCGTGATACTTGTTCAAAAGCGCTATCCGTTGATTCTCCGCGGCCAAAACCGCCAAATCCTCGAACCCTCGAATTGCGGTGGGCAGTTCTTCTTCCCATTGTGTTTTGGTAATTTTGATTTGGTTCTCTATATCGTTTTCTATTTCAAGGCGTTTGCCTTCTATCTGGCGGTGAATCTCGGCCAGAACCATCTCAAGCCGTTCTTCTTCGTGTCGCCTGTGGCCTGATTCCATTTGAGAAAACCTCCACTTGGTCTCCTAACGTGGGATATACCTACCATTTTCAGCATGTATAATGGCCTTTCCTGCCGTTATATTTGTAACAGCCTGTCTAAGCGCCTCAACCTTTTCATGGTTAACATAAACCCAAAGCGTGACTTCCGAGGTGAAATCAACCTTATCCACAACTGATTTGAGCGCAACAAGCTGTCTTTGAACCCTGTCGTATTGATCGTACCCCAAACTTATCTTCAGCAGGTCATGGTACGTATAGTTGCTGATTTTCGAATTATCCAAGGCCCCTCGGGCAGTCCTGCCATAAGCCCTCAGAAGCCCGCCGGCGCCCAAAGGGGTTCCTCCGTAATATCTTGTTACTACACACACTACATTGCGCAATTTACGCTTGTGGATTACATCCAGAATTGGGTATCCGGCAGTGCCCCTAGGTTCCCCGTCATCAGATAGTCTGTCCAGCGGTGTGCCTTCGCCCACCGAGTAGGCGTACACATTGTGGGTGGCATCAGGGTGCTCTGCGCGCACTTCAGCGACAAACGCTTCCGCTTCCTCTTGCGAAGACGCGGGAGCTGCTCTTCCTATAAACCGGGATTTCTTTATAGTTATTTCCCATAGCCCTTTTTTTGCCGGACTCAAAAATTCCACTTGAACGGGGTTCCCCTTTCTCACAAGTTGCGCCGCCTAATATTGTCCCGAGAGATTCCAAAAACGTCAAGCTTCGGGCTCGGCAGGAAATGGAACATTAAGGGTCTTAAAGCGTCCAAACACTTCTGAAACCGCGGATTTTAACAATACAAGGAGTGAGCAAATTGTTTAGCGGCAAATTAGGGAACATACTGTTAGCATCGGGAATTTTGGCTGCTTTTGTTCTTTCGCTGGTTATCTTCGTTCCTCGCCAGGCCGTGGCGGAGCAACCGGTACTCAGTTTGATTTCGGTAAACGGAGAGGCCCAGACACAAGTGAAACCTGATGTGGCCACAGCGCGTTTTGGGGTAGAGACCAGTGCCTCGACTGCCAAAGCGGTACAAAACGATAACGCAACAAAAATGACGGCAGTTATCGATGCGTTGGTGGCGGCCGGTATCTCAAAAGACGACATACAAACGGATAATTACAGTGTTTACCCGCAGTATGAGTGGCATGACGACAAGCCCGTAAGCAAACAAGTTCTTGTGGGGTTCAGGTGCAATAACTCTGTAATCGTGAGGATTAGCGATATATCGAAGGTTGGCGATGTTATAGATGCGGCAGCCGATGCCGGGGCTAACAGCATAGGCAGTATTTCTTTTGGACTGAAAGATTCAACCGCCGTAAGAGAAGAGATGCTGGCGAAAGTTGTGAAAAATGTGTGTTTCAAAGCCGACATAATGGCGGAAGCTGCGGGGGTACACATTTTAGGGGTACACTCTATATCCGACGGATACTATTCGGTATCAGGTAACATGCCCAACTACTCGCTCATGGATATGGGCGTCAGAGAAGGTATTCCCATAGAAACGGGGAGTCTTACTATTTCTGCCTCTGTCAGGATGGAGTGTAAATTTTAGCTATAAGGCGGGCTTCGGCCCGCCTTCAACCTGTAAAAGGCGAAACCCGCCGCCGCCCTTAAAACCGGTTTGTTTTGTAATTCCGGTCGGGTCTTTTCCGTCTACAACCCTGCGCATTCTGTCAAGACACGAAGCCAGCTGTTTTGGCCCGGCTTCAACCATAATAAAGCGTCTTTGAAGCTTGTGAGCGACTGCCCCGGTTGTGCCTGTGCCCGCGAAATAATCCAAAACCAAGTCGCCTTTTTTGGTAAAGCATTCGATTATAGTTTTTAGCAGTAGCTCCGGTTTTTTGCCCCTTTTCAGCGTGACCCCGCCTTCTCGGGCAATTCCTGTGGCGGGTATTTGTTCGTGGGTCCAAAGGTTGTTTAAATCGGAAACTCGCATGAGCCCTTTGGATTGCAGCCTGGCCACATCCGAAAGAAACAACACAACCTGGCCATTCAGGTAGTACCTGGTTCTTTTTCCCTTGTACTTACCTTTTGCTTGGGTGAAATCGGCGGAATATAAGACATTTCTTTTGGGCATTCGGGATATAAGGTTCTGTTGAAAAGTGCTTTCAGGCTGCTGATTTGTAAGACGCACGAGGTTGGGGAAAAGCGGACGCAGATGCCTTAAGGGTTGGTCAAATGCTTTCCTAAGGCCGGGTAAACCCACCGGTTGCAGGTCGTGCCAAGGGTGCTCGAAAACAGTAACCGGTTTTCCCTTTTTATCGGTAAAGCCGTCGACAATCTCTTTTGACGGAGAAAACTTCAACACTCTTGAATAAGTGCTAAATGTTTTCCAAGACAAAGGCCCCTCTTTGCTAAAAGGAGGCAAATCTCCCTTTAACTTGCCTTTGGCGTACACAAGAATGTATTCGAGGCAGTCGTTTATGGGGGACAGGCCCTGTCCCAGAACGGTTCTGTCCGGGGCCCTTTGCCACGATATTTGGGATACCAGACTATCAAGCCCATAAAGCTCGTCCAAAACCACTCTGGCGTAGGGTTGTCCCAGGTAATTGAGGTGTGCCGTGAATACGCCCCCGGGCTTCAGTAGTTCAAAAGCCGTAAGCGCCCTATCACGGAACATAGAAAGCCAGGCGCCGCTTTCCAAAGAATCGGTAAAAGAAGCTTTCGCCCGCCCTGTGTTAAAGGGCGGGTCGATATACACCAAATCAACATTTTCGCGGTACTTGGGGAACAAAGCTTTCATGGCCAGCAGATTGTCGCCGTGGATGACCAAATTCTCGCAGTGTGGTGTGGATGTTAAAGGTTGAACAGTGCCCACATACCCGCATTTTTCCCGCAGGACGGCCTTGGAAAGATCTGTCTCTTCTGCTTCAAACCACCGGCCGGTATTGGAGTCCATAACAATATGCCTGCCGTCACCGGCCCAAGATAACGCTATATTTTCTGCCATAGGCTTCCCGCCTCGGTTTAGCCAAGTGTCAGAAATAGATTTCGCCCAAAACGGTCACATATCCTGCCTCAGGCAGATTTTGGGCGGGTCATGCCGAAACACCCATAACTCGTAAAAACAGGTTCAGCGCTAAAAGTACCAACACGGCCACCATCGTTGGAATGATAACAGACAGAAAGGTCATTTTCTTACTGCCCGTTTCTTTGAAAATGGTGTACACGGTTGTACCGCATGGGAAATGCAAAAGGGAAAAAAGGGATGCCGATAAGGCGGTAATCCAATTCCAGCCGTTGTCTTTTAGTACCACCGCGATGGCGCTCAAAGAATCGGGGTTTATCATGGCTCCTTGGGAAAGGTAGCTCATCAAAGCGATGGGAAGGACTATCTCGTTTGCGGGGAACCCTAAGATAAACGCGGTCAGGATAACGCCGTCCAAGCCCAGAAGCCTTGCAAACGGGTTGAGACCCGTAGACATCCTGGTCAGTAAGCTGATACCTCCCAGTTGAGCATTGGCCAAGAACCACGTGACGACCCCGCACGGTAACGCCACGACCACCGCTCTTTTCAGAACCCAGATTGTTCGGTCTTTCCAAGATCGAACTATTACGCCCCATATATCTGGCTTGCGGTAGGGCGGCAATTCCAAAACAAAAGATGTTGGCACTCCTTTTAAGGATGTGGTTGATAATATTTTGGATACGGCTAGAGTAGCGCCCACACCCACCAGCACCATTCCTGTGACGCTCAATGTGGGTACTATGGCCCCCAAAAAGCCTTTACCCGCGAAAAAGATCGCTGAAAGCGCGATAAGGGTAGGGAATCTTCCATTGCACGGCACGAAATTGTTGGTGAGAATAGCTATCAGTCGTTCTTTAGGCGACTCGATTATTCTGGCAGCTACAACTCCTGCCGCGTTGCATCCGAATCCCATGCTCATGGTAAGTGCCTGTTTTCCGTGGCCCCCGCTTCTGGTGAAAAGGTGATCAAGGTTAAAAGCAACTCTTGGAAGGTATCCGAAATCCTCCAAGAAGGTAAACAGCGGGAAAAAGATGGCCATTGGCGGCAGCATTACAGAAACCACCCAAGACACTGTGCGAAAGACCCCCAAAACGCAGATTCCGTGAAACCAGGAGGGCAGCCCCGTTCTCAGTATTATCCGCGTGAGCCCTTCCTCTACCACGGAAAATGCCTTGGCTAACAGTTCCGACGGGTAGTTTGCCAGCCAAAGTGTGACCGCGAAAACCAAGCCCAAAAGCGCCAGCATTATGGGTATGCCGAATGTCTTCGAAGTCAAAATGTCGTCTAAACGTTCTGTCAGGCTTCTGCCTTGCGGCGAATTGAGACTGGTCACAGAAGATGCTATGGATTCTGCTTTTTTGTACGATTCTTCCACACTCATGTCTGATGGAAACATAGGGGTTACCTGCTTATTTGGTTCTTTTCTTGACACAGCCTCGTATACGGTTTCAAGGAGTTCGTCTATACCTTGCTCACTCCTGGCGGCGGTTGGTATGACAGGCACGCCCAAAAGTGACTGGAGTTTGGGAACATCGATTGTTATACCCTTTTTAGCCGCTTCGTCCATAAGATTCAGGCAAACGACACAGCTTTGTGCCCCGGACATTACTTGAAATACCAGATACAGATTTCTTTCCAAACATGTGGCATCGATGACACAAACGACCACATCGGGGTTTTCGTTCAGAATAAAATCTCGGGCAATTTCTTCTTCTTGTGAATTGGCCCGCAAGGAGTAGGTACCGGGCAAATCCACGAACTTTAGCGTTGAGTCTTTATAATTCACCATTCCTTGGAAAATCCCCACTGTTTTGCCGGGCCAGTTTCCTGTGTGCTGGTTTAAGCCGGTAATGCTGTTAAACACGGTACTTTTGCCTACATTGGGGTTGCCTGCCAGGGCAATCAATCCGGTTTTAACTTTTGACAAGTGCGATCCCTCCAACAGATTCTGATACTAACCGGATCGCTTAAGATCATGGAATCGTGTTGACAAGGATTCTACCTGCCTCAAGTTTTCTCAGGGCTATTACTGTTGAACGAATGTCCACTGCCACCAGGTTTTCTTTCGGCCCGTGCCTTATCACTTTGACCTTGGCCCCGGGTGTGAAACCCAAGTCTGCCAGCCTGTCTTTGAGCAGGCTTTCGTCGGCATGTTTCAAAAAAACCGCTTCAAGGCCAATTGCCATTTCCGATAAAGTTGTCACGACATCATCCCCCAAGAGCCCTAATAATAAGTTGAACGATCTTATGCAACCGCAAGAAGGTTTGCCACAGCTAATAGAGTTGCCCGCGGCTAAAACATAAGATGTTTACCTTAATAGGGTTACTTTTGGTCCCGGTTTGTGCTGGGGCGCAATCGCGTATTGGATATGTTTTGGGCGATGGACCTTACCCGTTTGTAGCCCTTCATGAAATAATAGGCAACTCGGGTGGAACCATGGGTGAAACCGTAACTATACTGGCGGTAGTCGCCGGACAGTAAACCGTCTTCACGGATTTTGTCCTCTAGGGGAGACCCTGTAAGCACCACCAAATCAGAAACTATGCCGGTTTGCATTCCTTTGAGTATGGATGCGTATTTTTGGGGGTTTCCTTCCGCCGCGTCATCCAGAAGTTTGAAAGCTTCTTTCATGTCAGAAAGTTTTCTGTAAGGATGCCAAAAGATGAAACTGTAAGCAAGCTGTATTCCCGCGTCCATTACGTAACGCACAGAATCCACCATTTGCTGCCTGGTGGTACCTTTGCTGTAAAGCTCTATATCGCTCTCGGACACGGCGTCAAGGCTTATGTAAACCCCATTCAGGCCGGCTTCGACAAGAGCCTTCAGTATTTCCGGATCAATTTCATCGGCGCGGCAATAAAGCTCAAATTTCATCTTGATGCCCCTGGATACAATCAGGCGAGCGATCTCGAAAGCCCGCACCCGGCCTTGGGGGCACCG
>CAZXSP010000034.1:0-12895 GCA_964643285.1 uncultured Eubacteriales bacterium | reverse complement strand
ATAATATTCCAAAACGTTCCCGTTATAACCGATGTGTATGGCCGTGACAGCGTGCCTTCCGGAATAAGGGCCAGGTTTTCCTTGGATTCCGACCAGATTCGGGTGGTTAATATCGGGCAATACGACGCTTGCCTTTGTGGGGGTACCCATGTGTCTGCCACGGGTCAGATTGGTCTCCTTAAAACAAACCAGCTGGAGCGCGCTCACGGCGGTATTCGCGTGGTCTTTCGGTGTGGAAAACGGGCCTTACTGGACTATGGGCGAAAAGAGAAATATCTGCAGGATGCGGCAAAGCTGCTATCCCAATCCGTAGATCAGGTTCCGGAGGCTACAGGCGTCCTTAAGGAAAAGGTTCTGCAACTGGAAAAATCGCTGACAGAAGCCAAAAAAGCTTTGCTGGACTTGGAAGTAGAGAACTTCGTGTCCGAAAATGCGGGCTCATCCGAGGTATTGGTGAAAGCTTTCCGCGATAAAGATTCGGAGGAATTGCGGTTTGCCGCCAAAGCAGTGAGCCAAAAACTGCGGCTGCCGGTGGTGTTCTTTGTAGGTTTTCCCAGGTTTCAGCTGGTGGCAGCCAGTCCCGAGCAGGGGAAAAACGATCCGGAATACCCAACAGCAAGGGAAATGGTGAAAGACATCTCCGAAATTTTGAGGGTAAAAGGAGGGGGCGCCCCGGGGTTGGCTCAACTTGGCTCAAAAGAGCCATTAGACATCCCTCTCGAGCGGTTGACCGAAACCATTAAGGAGGTGACAGCGGTGGCGGTTTACAAGTGCTCTCAGTGTGGCGCGGTTTTGGAGAAAAGGTGCAAGCCCGGGAAGTGTCCGGAAAGCGGGGCCCCCAAAGAGGAGCTTATTAAGCAAGACACTCCCAAGAAGAAGTAAAGCCGGCGCCGTTCTGCGGCCAAGTTTAATCAGACTAATGTCGGTGTTCTGCGTAGTCACTCTATAAGAATCCGGTGCAGAACCAAGACCTTGGGGGGATTCCTTCCCGGGTGGAAGACAAAGATCTATTAAGAAACGCCCAGAAGGGTGATAAGGAGTGCTTTGCGGAAATCGTGCGGCGCTATCACAAGAATATCTACAACTTTGCATACCGCATGACAGGTAACCGTGAGGACTCAATGGACATAGTGCAAGAGGTTCTGTTCAGGGCTTACAGATCTCTTGCTTCTTTTGATCTAAAAAAACCGTTTTTGCCGTGGATTTACCGTATTACGTGGAACCTTTGCGCCGACAGAGGCCGCAAGATTGGGCGTTCTCCGTCGGAGGGCCCTTTGAATCCGTATGAAAGGGAGTCAATCAGCGCGCCTGCGGAACTGGGGCCGGAGAAGGCTTATGAAAAGAAAGAAACCAAAATGCTTTTGGACGACGCCATCGACAAGCTGGGCGAGGGTTATAGAGAACTAATTATTATGTTTCACATACAAGGTTTTTCTATCAGAGAAATATCTGAGATAACAGGGATGAAGGAAACCGTTATCAAGAACAGGCTGTACAGAGGCAGGCAGATGCTGAAAGACATGCTGGAATCAAACGTTTCGATGCATATGGCATAAAAGGCGCTCTACAGGCGTCTTGCTGGAGGTGACATGTTGTGAAACTGGGCAGTTGTCCGGTTGACAGTGAGCTTGAAGCATTCTTTTACAAGGATCTCCCCTTTACCGGGATGCTTGCCATAAACATCCACCTGTTGGTTTGTAAGGGGTGCAGACAGCGGTTGGCCCAAGTGAGGAATTTTGATGCCCTGCTATCACAGGTTCCTATGAAAGACCCGCCGGACGGCTTTCTTCAAAACCTTCTATGCAACGTAGAGTCTTGGGATTTTCCCGAAAACCCGGAACAGTCCGGGGCGCATCCTAAACTCGTTGGCACGCCAAATCTTCGTTCCAACGTCAAATGGGGTCTTTCTACCGCGATTCTGGCGATAGCGGGTGTTTTACAGTGGCGATTCGGGGAGCAAGTGCCTGAAATTATCCGTGGCAATTACGTCATGTCTTTTGCGGATGTTCAAAACCTGTGGTCGGTTTTAGCCTCCGGTGAGTGGGTGTCAAACCTGAAAACAATCGGCGGCGCGTTGCGGGCTGACGGGTTTACCTCACTCAAAATCATGGGCGGAGCCATACCTTGGCTTGCAACCGGCGTAATAATGTTTGGCGGCCTTTTGGTGGCCAGTTTTGCCAAGAAGCTACAACGGCCGCGCAGTGGGGGAGATGGGTCTTGAAAAAACTTTACAGGTCTAAAAGTACAAGAGTGCTCGGGGGCGTTGCCGCCGGCGCGGCTGAATATTTCGGAATCGATATCACATTAATGAGGCTTTTGTTCATCTTGATAGCTCTTTTTTATAAACAGGCTATTCTGTTGTACATTCTGGCCTGGGTTATTATTCCCGAGGAGGATTCCGGTAAAACGGTTTCATACCGCCCCGAGATTCCGGAAGGCCCTGTGCCCGCGAGTATCTCGGAGGATGCCACAGAATCAGCCGGCCCCGCAGTGAACGAAATTCCGGCGGAACCTGCTAAGAGCACGGGGACGCCTGCCGACAGAAACAGCCGTATGCTGGGATTTATTCTTGTTATAGTCGGAGCCCTTGTCCTGTTGAAAAAAATGGTGCCTTCTTACTGGTGGCGGTGGCCTCTTCGCCTTGCCGGCGAGTGGTGGCCTTTAGGCGTTATCCTCATAGGGGTCGCCATGATCTTGGGAGTTCTAAAAGGGAGGGGAGAATAGTGATTGGCCGTTTGCTGAACGGTCTCACCATAGTGGTTATCGGCGCCGTGTTACTTATGAATACCACCGGATACCTGCCGTGGAGCGTTTGGGATTCGGTTTTGGAGTTTTGGCCGATTCTAATCATTGGGTTGGGCGTACAGATTGCTTTTTCAAAGTGGCGCGTGCCCGGGCTTAACCTTGCCATACTGGTTATTTTGATTCTTGGCGCAATGTTTCCATACAAAGGAAACTTGCACTTACACCGCAGGTTTCAACTGCCTATCTACAGAAGCGCCGATGTAAACCATGCGGGGTTTACTGTCCCTTTGGAAGGGCCGACATCCAAGATTAATCTTAAGCTTGCGGCCCCTTCTTTTGACGTTTGTATAATGGGTGATTCCCAAAACATCGATAAGGCCGTTTCCGCCGAATTTGATTTTTCCGGTTCCCAACCATCGGTATCCCAAACCGGTGAAGGCCGGGAGTTGGATGTTACTGTTTGGGTACCGGATCACGGGGTCGAGGTTGGCGGAGTAACAGGCGCTCAAAAATGGGATTTTTCTTTGAATTCCTCTCTTGTCTCCAATTTGGCGCTGGATGGCGGAGTGGTTGCCTTGGAATTGGATACCGGGAATTTGTATGTGGAATCGCTTTCCATGAATGCCGGGGTGGCCAAGTTGGATTTCCACTTGGGTCTCTCCGGCAAAGAAACAAAAATGGTCCTCGAAGGAGGGGTTTCAAACATAAAGTTGGAAACCCCAGAAAACGCCGGAGTGAGTATAACCATCCGAGGCCCCTCTGCGGTTTACCACGATTTTTCAAAGGAAGGTTTAACGAAGTCGGGCGGAAGTTGGATAACCCCGGGTTACGACGAGTCTTCTACAAAGCTGGAATTGGTAGTAATTTCGGGTTTGTCCCGAGTACAATTGGTGCGTTTTTAACCCCCGCGAGCCTATAACTGTAACCCCTTTTCCAGACTAAACAATTATCCCACAGGGCATAGTAGATTCAGTATGTTTGGGAAAAGGTGGAACCATGATAGTAGGCTTACCCAGAAGCTTGGGCTTCTTTTATTTGTTTCCTTTGTATAGAACGTTTTTGAGCCGCTTGGGCCTCACTTGGGTGGAATCCGACGGTACAGGCTCTTTGGATTTGTGCCCCACAGATGAACCTTGTATTTCGGTTAAAGCTTCTTTTGCTCATTGCCAAGAACTCCTGGGAAAAACTGATTGTCTTTTTGTCCCCGCGGTTGTCTCACTTTCCCACACCAATTTCTGTTGCCCTAAAATGATAGGTTTGCCGTCAATGCTTCGCGCCGGCTTGGATTTAGACAGAGATCAGCTGATTAGCCCGGTTATTGATTTCAAAGAGAATCCAATCGGGTGGAAAAAAACTTGGGTCTACGCGGCGGAAAAGCTTGGGGTATGCGATAAGGGAAAGGCGATATGGGCGGTAAATGAAGGGCTCAAAGCATGGGACGCCGTAAAAAGGCGCGCGGCGGACACATCTACTCCAATGTCACGTTTTATCCACGGCGACTTGAAAACACTTAACCGTAAGTGTTCTACCGCCAAAGTCGAAAACTCAGAGACCCTGCCCACCGGAATCGTGGGCCACTCGTATATTCTTCACGACGTTTTCGGAGAAAATATAATCAGACTCGCGCAAACATACGGACCGATTATAATGCCGGAATGTGTTTCTTCGTCAGAAATCTCCCAAGGCTTGGATGCGATTCCCGATGGCCATAAACTGTGGGCTATAGAGGGCGATATACTTGGGGCCGCCATCTACCTTTTACGGCAAAGAAAGATTGGCCGAATCGTATTCGTTTCGGCATTTTCCTGCGGTCCGCTTTCTATCATCGAAAACTATATTTCTCAGGAAGCTGAAGCATACGGCGTGCCGTTTTTGAGTTTGGCAATTGACGAACACTACGGCGAGGCAGGTCTTGTTACCAGGTTAGAGGCTTTTATGGATGCCGTAGTTTCCAAGGCAGCCGACACAAAGGTTTCCGGTTTGGCTACATCAAATAAATCCCGCCGGGTCAAAATCAAAACTCACGAGCCTGTAGGGTTGGTCAGCATGGGGCACCTTGAAGCTCCTTTGGTGACCCTTTTTGAACAGATGGGAATACAGGTGGTACGGCCGCCCGTACTTACAGATGATTTGGCGGAAAGCGGCAAACAACTGGCGCCGGAGTTTGTATGTTATCCCATGGTTACTTTGTTGGGGCAGATGCGAAAACTTGCCTCGCAAGGCGTTAAAAGGATCCTAATGATCCAAGGCAAGGGACGCTGTAGGCTGGGATGGTATGCGCAGGTGATGGAAGCATTACTCCAAAGGGCCGGCAACGATGTTCGGGTTCAGTCGTTGGATTCTCCGTTCCCTCTAAAACACAATTGGTCAAGTTTTGTAAGCGACTACAAGGAGATAACAGGAGACCCGGGTGCCATGAAAGCTCTGAAAGCCTTGGGTCTGGCTGTTAGAAAGCTACAAGTTTTGGACGAGGCCATGGACGCGGTGAGGCATCTCCGGGCTTATGAGCGCCAAAGGGGTTTGGGTGACAGGTTGTTTGAAATTCTCAACCGGGACATGTTGGAAGCCCAAAGTTTTAAGGCTGTCAGACAAGTTTACAAGAAGTTTAGGGTAGCCGTAAACGATGCCCCCGTTGAGGAAACCGACCCCGTTCTGATAGCCCTGGTAGGCGAGATTTACGTGGTCAACGAGCCTTTCGTAAACAAGAACGTTGAAAAGGTTTTAGGTTCTTTGGAACAAAGGGTTAGGGTTTTTAACAATTTGGGCGCATTCAACTGGCTGGCATACCGGGTATTCAGTACTCCCAAAGCCGTTTTTGAGCACAGAAAAGTGACGAAAGCCGCCTATCCATATATGGATCTCGAGGTAGGCGGCCACGGCTTGGAATCGGTTGGCGAGACGATTTTGGCGCAATCGAGCGGCTTGGACGGGGCTTTACACCTTTTCCCATTCACTTGTATGCCTGAAATCATCGCCCAAAATGTCCTGGTGAAAGTATCCAACGATTTAGATTTTCCCGTGTTGTCACTTATGATATCCGAACAAACCGCCATCCAAGGGTTTATTACCAGATTAGAGGCCTTTTGCGATTTATTGGCGGGCCGAAAGAAAATTTACGGTTTGCCGGGGAAACATAAGAGTTGGCAAATGCTCACGAATGGGTGAAAACGCGATATGAAGTCGGAACATACTTTTCTGGGTGTCGATGTTGGAAGCGTTACCACAAAAGTAGTCCTCATGGCAAAAGACAGGCGGATACTTTTTGAGGATTATATCCGGAACGACGGCGGGCCTATAGGCGCTATTCAAAAAAGTTTCAGCCGTTTGTGCCGTCTTAAAGGGCAAGGCGTACCCGACGAAATAGTGGCTGCAGGTACTACCGGTTCCGGCAGGGAGCTGGCCCGGGCTATAGTTGGGGCCGATATTGTGAAAAATGAGATCTCGTGCCATTCAAAAGCGGCGTCTCATATTTGTCCCGATATAGGAACTTTGATTGACATCGGGGGGCAAGACTCCAAGATTGTGTTCTTCAGGGACGGATACCCTATAGGCTTCAACATGAACACGGTTTGTGCCGCCGGAACAGGGTCTTTTCTCGACCACCAATCTCAAAGGCTTGGGATACCCATCCAAGAATTCGGGCAGTGGGCTTTAAGGTCCAAATCCCCTGCCAGAATAGCCGGGCGTTGCGGTGTGTTCGCTGAATCAGATCTTATACACAAACAACAAATGGGTTACAGAAAAGAAGATCTCATAGCAGGGCTTTGCGCCGCTTTAGCCACCAATTACCTAACAAATGTGGCTCGCGGGCAGAACATAAAGCCGAAGATTTTGTTCCAAGGCGGGGTCGCGGCAAACGCGGGAATCCTAAAAGCCCTTGAGGACAGGATAGGCCACCCGGTGGAGGTGCCGCCCCATTTTCAAGTCATGGGGGCATGGGGCGCGGCCATATTGGCAGCTGAAAAATACGAAAGCGGGAAAATTCTCAAAACCAGTTTCAGAGGCGCCCAAAGTGTGGCGGGATTTGCGGCGCTCAGCAGAGGATTTCCTTGTTATGATTGCGGGAACAATTGTGAGATTCAAGAGATTTTGATAAACGGGTCGCCTGTGGTCAGGTGGGGCTCGAAATGCGGCAAGTGGGACGACCTAAAAAAGAAGCCCCCTTACGATGAAAATCCACCAATTGCATCCTCCACGTTGTGAAGGATAAAGGCCGGTAACAATCGAAGTGTTATCACATGTATTGATAGACAGCGTTACCGGAGGGGTTCCTGCCTATGCCCAGAATCGTTCATTGCGCCGACTTGCATATCGGTAAGCCGGTCCTAAGTTACCTCACAGAAGAGAAAGCGTCTATTCGCCGACGAGAAATCGAAACAAGCCTTCACAGAATTATTGACTTAACGCGAAAACAAAAGCCTGATTTACTGATTATCTCAGGCGACATTTTTGAATACGGTTTGGCGCAGCCTTCGTCAGTTCGCGAGGCCAGCGATATTTTCAGGTCTATTCCGGACACAAGAGTGTTTATGGCTTCGGGAAACCATGATCCCGCGTTTCCCGATTCTTTGTACAATACTGTTGAATGGCCGGAAAACGTGTTTTTGTTTTTGTCGCCCAAAATACAAAAAGTAGTGTTGCCGGAGCTCCGTCTTGAGGTTTACGGGCGGGGTTTTGTAACTTTTCATGATAGGGAAAGGCCTCTCCGATATTTTACGGCCGACAAGTCAGATCTTATGAGCGTCATGGTCATGCATGGGGACGTCCTAAGCCAAGGCGGGTCCCAAGACTCGGTGTACGCGCCCATTTTGTTGGCTGACCTTGAATCCAGCGGAATCGATTATATGGCGTTAGGCCATATACATACCCCCGGCGTCATAAATGCGGGGGACACTGTAGCCATTTACCCCGGGTGCCCTGAACCCCTTTCGTCCAAAGACACAGGTATGCGCGGGGCGCGCCTTACCGAACTTACCAAAGACGCAAAAGGGAAAACCGTTGTTAACAGCGAATTCGTACCGTTATCCGTGAGAGAAGCGTGTCTTGGGACAATAGACATAACCGGTTTATATACGTATGAACAAGTCAAAAACGCCATATTGAGCGTAGGCACGCCCACAAGCAGGCTTCGGGACCTTTGGACCGTTACCCTTATGGGGCGTTCGGACCCGGAGATGAATTTGGATGTTGAAAGCCTCGAAAGAGAGCTGGAACAAGATTTCTTTTCCCTGAGGCTTGCTCCTCAATATGTGCCCGACTACGATATGGCTCAACTTGCAGATTCAAACAACCAAAGCTTGGAAGCGAGATTCGCCAGACATTTTTTCGACATGCGGAACCAGCACATGGCCAAAGACGACGTAAAGGCCGCGGTTTTGGCCGAACAAGCGCTTTACTACGGGCTTGACGCGCTAAGGCTGGGGAAAGTGCTTTTTCGGGGGAGGCGGGTTAATTGAAGCTGCGTTCTTTTATGCCTGTCGCGTTTGGACAATTCCACGCCGCCGAACCCATTACGCTTTGCGACGGACTAAACGTTTTCGTGGGGGAAAATGAGGCAGGAAAGTCGACTTTGCAGGCATTCATATACGGCATGCTATACGGATTTAAACGCGAAGGAAGACTCAGAGTATCCCGATTGCCTGAGTTCGAAAAGTACAGACCTTGGGTGGGCGATCAATACCGAGGGATAATAGTATATGACCATAACGGCCGCGAATATAGGGTTGAGCGTTCTTTTGACCCCGACAACATACGGATATTCGACGAAGCCACAGGTGAAGACCTTACAGAAGGATTCACTCAAGATGTAAGAAAAGAATACGATTTTTGCCAAAAGCATTTGGGTCTTTCCGCCAAAGAGTTCAAGAACACTGTTTGGATTGAGCAATTGGGGTCTGCCCAAGAGCCGGGCCTGGGCACGGAGATCCAAGGAAAGCTCGAAAGCATCCTTCAGGGCGGCGCCGAAGATGTATCTTTGTCCAAGGCTCTTACTGTTTTGGCAGACGAAAGGTCCAAAATCAAAACTCCGCGCAGTACAAAGGCTCTTTTGGATCAACTATCCCGTAAAATTGAACTCCTCGACGAGGAAATGTCTTCGGCAAATCTCAGAGAAACGGAAATCAGAGGGTTACTCTTAAGATTAACCAAACTCAACCGCCAAAAAGATGAGGCCGAACAGGAGATTAGGGAAGACGAGGCCTACTTGGAACAATTGAGGCTATCCTCCCTTCAAGAAACGTTGTCGACAGCCGCTGATTTGGAAGGCCGGGAAAAAGATCTTTTAGATGAGATCCAAGCGCGGGATTGGGCAAAAGACTTTACCGTCGAAGCTGAAAACGCCTACAAACAGTTAAGCGGTGAAAAGGAAGTATTGTTTGCGCGGCTGGATGACGCCAAAAAACGCGTTGAGGCTCTCACCCTCAAAAAAGCCGGCATTGAGGAAAAGCTGCTTAAGATGCAAGCCGTAAAGAATACAGGCTTGGATGAACCAAAGGTAGCCACGCTTTACAGCGGATATTCATCATCCAGGGCCAGAGTGATAAAAGGGGAGCGTTCTGCCAACGAGGCAAGACGGGAATTAAGGACGGTTGAGCAGGAAGTGTCCTCAAGAGATTTGCTTTCTCGAAATCTCAGCGATGAAATAGTGCAAAAAGCCGATGAACACAGAGAAACCCTGGTACTGGCGGAAAAACAAAAAAGTATTTTGGATGTGGAAGCTGAAAAGGCAAGAGCGCAGGCAGCCTCATATAACCCCGGCGGCGCGTCCAGCTGGCTTTACGTTTTGGCCTTGGCAGTCTTGGGTATAGCCTCGTTGTTTACCCTTATGGGCATGCCGTTTGGAATCCCCACTTTCGCTGCGGCTGTTTTGGTGTTTTGCATCGGGCTTTTCCGGCAGAGTAAAATATCCAAAATAAAAAAACAGTGGTTGGAGTCTTTGGCAGAAAAAGAAGAACTAGTGGCTCAGCAGCTTATGAGGGTACAAGAAGCAGAGGAAACGGTTTCTTCGTACATCGCCTCTTTCGGCGTAAGTACCTTAGAACAACTTCGGGCTTTGGTACGGGATGCTCAGTCACAAAGATCGCGGCTCAAAGCGGCCAAGGAAAAGTATGATCTGACACATCATTTTTGGTTTGAGGCATCCCAAGAATTGTCCGAGGCAGAGAAAGAATTGCTGGGCGCCATGCGGGAGGCCCAAGTATTGAAAGGTAACGAACCCATAACAGACGCCGCGGTTGAATCGCTAAAACGTTTACTGAAGGATTTGGCTTCTCTAACCGCTGAAAGCGACAATGTGAGCCAACGTTTATCAGAAACGGGCGAACTTGCAGATGGGCTGGAAAACCAATGGCTGTCTTTGGAACAGCGTGAAGAAGCAATATTTCAGGGAAGCAACGTGAACGATTCACAGGGGTTTCTGCAAAAACAGCAAGCTAGGCTCGAATATCTGGATTTGACTAGGACTTATAAGGAAACCGCCCAAAGGCGCTCCGATGTTTTGGCGGGACGGGACATTTCGGATCTGGAAAAAGAGGTAGGGAATTTACGGAACTTAGGGGTTGAGATACAGTCTGACACGCCGGGGCCAGGCGAATACGAACAAAGGCAACGCGATCTCGAGGCTAAAAAGCAGGGGCTTTCCCAGTTGAAACTCGAAATAGCCTCCATCAGTGAAGGTGTTCGGGTGCGCCAGACACAAGGGCGTCCTCCCTTCGTGATTTCTGAGGACTTAAGTCGTGCTAAAGAAACTGAAGAAGAGCTAACCTTTCAAAGAGACGCGTTGGACATGGCGTATTCTACATTAGATCAATTGTCAAAAAACCTAAGGCGAGACATTGTGCCAACCCTTAACAAGCGGGTAAGCGAGATTCTGGACCAAATTACCCAGGGCAAATATAACCAAGCCAGGGTATCGGCAGATTTGGAAATGAGCGTCGTAAACCCGTCCACCGGCTCCCTAACGGGGATCCATCAGCTATCCGGGGGAACTTTAGATCAATGTTACTTCGCCCTCCGAGTCGCTCTGGCGGAGATCGTCACGGGTAATGAGACATTTCCGATGTTTTTGGACGACTCTTTTGTCCAGTATGACGACCGTAGACTGGAAGAAGCGATAAAAACTATCTCGGCGCTATCTCAAAGGAACCAGATCGTGCTTTTTACCTGTCACGGGCGAGAGGCCGAAACAATCCAAAGATTAGGCCTAAAGGCCGGTATTCAAAGACTTGGGTAATGATTCGTTCAGTTTATTTGATAGGGATGAACATGCTACATCCAAGATTTGAAACGTAACCAAGAGTTCCCGCCGGGTTATTTTTTGTCCGGGATAGTCTCTTTTGTAGATGGTGGGGTGTACCAAGTTTCTCACCATACGTACGACTTCGACCAAATCGCCCACATCAGCTTTGTCAGGGTCAAGTTTCGCGGCATCATCACCCGTGGCAGGAAGCCATTCCAATTGCCTGGCCACCAAGAATAGTTGCGATAACCCCCAGTCTTTCATGGGCCGGGAAAATTCTTTGGAATGGGATGAAGACACAAAATCCGAGACTTCTTTTTCAAAACATTGAGCCATGGCCATAAGAGCTGCTTCCAGAGCTGAGGCCAAAAGCACGCAACCCGCTAAGCACGCTTCCGCCTTGGCACATTTGTAAGCTTCATCCCGGTACATTTCGAATAGGCCGATGGTTTCAATTACACTTTTAAAGGGAATGTCGTTCGCCTCCCTTAAAATGTTTCCACGCTAATATGAAAATAAATTCCTACTAAAATAGACCTGGTATGTGCTTTGACGTAGAGTAAAGGTATGCGTGTTTTGAAACGGAGTGGTTCGCGATGTTGAAAATAGATGGCGTTTCTAAAAGCTATGGAGGGGCGCAAAAGGCCGTAGATTCTTTGGATTTGCACATTGGCAAAGGCGAAATCTTCGGTTTTTTGGGCCCAAACGGCGCGGGCAAGACTACAACTATCAAGTTGGTTGTGGGCATTCTGGAACCGGACACAGGCAGTATTTCTGTTAACGGATTCGACACCCAAAAAGAATCTATACCTTCGAAAAAACAAATCGGTTATGTCCCCGACGAAGCTAACCTGTGGGAGAAGTTGACAGGCGCCGAATATTTGACTTTTATGTGCGACGTGTACGGGGTTTTACCGGCCGACAGAGATAAAAGAGTCGGTCCTCTTTTAGAGGCCTTCGAAATGTCAGCGGCCTTAGGTGACCCCATCGGCAGTTATTCACGGGGAATGCGCCAGAAAATCGGTCTCATAGGTTCGCTGTTGCACAGACCGCCTCTTTGGATTTTGGATGAACCCATGGTGGGTTTGGACCCCAGGTCATCGTTTCTTTTAAAAGGGCTTATGCGTTCCCACGCCGACCGGGGCGGCAGTGTTTTCTTTTCCACTCACGTCATGGAGGTAGCCGAAAGGCTTTGCGACCGGGTGGGTATTATCCACAAAGGAAAACTAATCGCTACGCATACAGTGGAGGACATGAAAAACCTATTCCAAAGAGAAGGAGATAAATCTCTCGAAGAAGTTTTTCTGAAGATCACCGAGGCCAAGCTGCCTGAGGATCAATTGAGATCTTTGGCCGAATAACCAAAAACGGCGGGGGGGTTCACTGTGAACGGGACACACGGGGCGCTTTTGAACAAAAAAACAAAGTCTCCTTTTGGGGCGCTTCTGCACACCCAAATGAAAACAGAATACGGTTTTAAAGGGCTGTCAGACAAACTCGGGTTGGGAAAACACACAAGATCTGTATATTTATATTTGGGCTTACTAGCTTTGGCTTTGGCGCCCATCGAATACATGTTGTTTTCTTTTGCCAAAGTCTTATCTGAACAATCGGTTATGCTCGGGCAACCGGGTTTGCCTGTGGTGTTGTCGGTGACCGCGGGCCAAGGTTTGGTTTTGTTTTTCGGCATAAGCGGGCTTATGTCCGCTTTGTATTACAGCGATGACATGGAATTACTGCAGGCCATGCCTTTTAGCTCAAAGCAAATCATGCTGGCTAAGGTTTCTGTGGCTTATGTGGCCGAAATATTGACCACCGCTGTTGTGGTCTTGCCATTCTTTATTTCATTGGGGACACAGATGTGGTTTGCCTCGCCTCTTTACTGGCCATTGGCTTTGATTGTAACGGCCTTAA
>CAZXSP010000033.1:0-13002 GCA_964643285.1 uncultured Eubacteriales bacterium | reverse complement strand
AGATATTAAGATCGCGGAAATTGTTACTATGAGTGCGCACAACCCAATAAGCAACCTATGAAATCCCTTCCGTTTTGAAGATTCGTTTCGTGCAAACTGTAGGTTTATAATCTCCAATTTCTTGGAAATAGCTTTTAGGTCATCGAGTGGCAACTCAACAGCTGTTTCTCCAAGTAAAATACTTACTGGCGTTTCGAGCGCTTCCGATATGGAAATCAACATTTCGGAATCAGGAACCGATAATCCCCGCTCCCATTTAGATACCGTTTGTCGCACTACATTCAATTTAATAGCAAGTTCTTCCTGTGATAGACCCTTTGATTTTCTGATTGATTGTATATTTTCATTTAGCATCGGCGATAACCACCTTTCTCTCGGTTGTTATCATCATTTTCTGGGTAAGCAGCCCGTTGCCGCAAGCAACCCGCGTTAACATTCGCCGTGTATTGGTAACATGTTGTCAGAAATCAGGATAAATATTTTGGTTCTACCCTCGACATCAACGCCACGCACTCCACATGCGGCGTCATGGGGAACATGTCCAGGGGTTGGCAGAACCGGGGAACCCAACCCTGCTTTGAAAGAATGGCAACGTCCCGGGCCAAAGTGGCCGGGTTACAGGAAACGTACACTATAGCTCTTGGTGAGAATCGGCTTATGGACAAAAGCGCATGCTCATCGGCGCCGGCCCTGGGGGGATCAAGTATCACAACCCCCGGCGCTTGTAGCCGGGTTTTCGTGCCAAGCCTAGGAAGCACCCTCTCGGCTTTCCCCTCCAAGAATCTAACGTTTTCGATCCCGTTTATTTTGGCGTTTCTTTTCGCGTCCTCCACAGCGGGAGCTACTTCCTCGATACCGACGGCAAAGCGGGCTTTTTGAGCCGCGAACAGAGTTATTGTCCCAATGCCTGAATAAACGTCGTATATAACATCGTCTTGGGTAATGGCTGCCGCATCAAATGCCTCCTGATACAGCCTCACCGCCTGTCCGGAATTCACTTGATAAAAGGATAAGGGGGATATGCGAAACTTGAGACGGCCAAGCCGGTCAGAACCCAAAACGTCTTCTATGTAAGAGCGCCCCCACAGCACTTTTTGGCGATTACCCAGCACAATGTTGGTTTTATCCATATTGGTGTTCAACACTATACTGCGTAGACCGGGAATAGATGAAGCCAAACTAGAGGCGAAATCGCGTTCATCCGGAAAAGACCGGCCGTTTACAACCATAACCGCCATGCTCTCACCTGTGCCCGGGGCCACTCTGGCCACTAAATGGCGCACCAAACCCCGTCCCGTCCGTTCGTTATAAACCGAATATTTGCGTTTCTTTATTTCTTTAAGCAGCCCCGTAATGACTTCCCTTACCAAAGGGTGTTCAAGAGAACAGTTTTCGGAAGGCACAACATTATGGGTGTACGGTTGGTAAAAGCCTGCAACGATTTGGCCCTTTTGTGAAGAAACAGGCACCTCCGCTTTGTTGCGGTAACCGATGATTTCCGGGGAAGGAAGGCATGGCCTTATATCCAAATCTCTTATGCGGGCAATTCGCTGGAAAGCGTCTGTTACGATGTTTCTTTTCCATATAAGTTGAGTTTCGTAATCGAGATGTTGCCACGAGCATCCCCCGCAAAGAGAAGACACCGGGCAAGCTTCAGGCACCCGTCCGGAGCCGGGCTCAAGTACCTGCTCCACGCGCCCGCGTATATAGCCCTTTTTCTGTTCGATAACAGAATACCGAACCTTATCGCCCGGGGCTGTCCCCCTTAAAAACACAACAGAGCCTCGGCCGGGCCCCGCCAAAACCCTTCCGACGCCCTCTCCTCTGTGGTTCAGTCCCGTTACTTCCGCTTGGTTATCTGTCAAATATTATCGTCTTCCCCAATTACCATTATCTCGGGCTCGAGCTCCACCTGGAAAGCTTCTTTCACCTTTTCCTTCACTTGACCCATGAGGTCCAGGACATCTTTAGCAGTGGCATTTCCCGTATTTACAATGAAACCGGCGTGTTTTTGCGAAACTTGGGCGCCGCCAACCGAAAAGCCTTTAAGCCCCAGCTTTTCGATCATATACCCAACATAATGGCCCTCCGGCCGCCTGAAAGCGCTCCCCGCCGAAGGTAGGTCAAGGGGCTGTTTCATTTGGCGTTCTTGAGATCGGCTTTGCATAAGCGCCGCCATGGCTTCCCTGTCCCCTTCAGTAAGCGCTAATTCCACTCCCAATATTAAAAGGTCACGCCGGGACTGAAAAACAGAATGCCTGTACGAGAAGTCGAGCTCGGTTCCGTTTAGCCATATGCGCTCTCCTGACAACGAATACGCCTCAACCCGAGCGGCCAATGAACCGAAATCCCCGTTGTAAGCGCCTGCGTTCATTGTCACCGCGCCTCCCACGCTACCCGGAATTCCTGTGGCAAACTCCAACCCCGATAGGCCATATTCCAACGCCGTTTGAACAAGCTTGGGAAGCAGCAAGCCGGAGCGGGCATACAATGTGGTTTTTCCCCTTAATTCGACCCCGGAAAAACCCGGGGCCATTTTTATTGCGCAACCTCTGATGCCACCGTCTTTCACTAACAAGTTGCTGCCGTTTCCGATGATCTGCCACGGCGCAGACATCCTATTACAAAGTGACCACACCGCTGCAATGTCCTCAACTGATCCGGGAAAAACCAGAATATCACACGGCCCACCTATTTTAAACGAGGTGTGCTTTGACATAGGTTCATCAAGAAGAACACGGGCATTAGTAAGATTCTTAATCTCGCCAGCTAGGTCTTTGTATTCACCCATTGCCGAACCTCCCTTTGCCCGCGTGTACAATATGCCTCTTACTTAAGATAATATTTTCTCTTTCAACATTATGTTCACTTTGCCGGGGTTAGCTTTTCCCCGAGAAGCTTTCATGATTTGCCCCACCAAGAAACCAAGGGCTTTCCCTTTTCCCGCCTTGAGGTCGTCTACTGCCCCCGGGTTTGATTCTATGGCGGCATCCACCAACGCTTCCAATGCCTTCTCGTCGGAAACCTGCTCCAACCCCTCTTCTTTTACAATATCTATGGCAGACTTTCCTGTTTCCATCATTTTCATAAGAACATCTTTCGCGATCTTCCCGCTGATAACACCTTCGTCTATCAATCGCAGCATCCCTGCGAAATTTCCCGCGGTAACGGGGATAGCATCATAGTCGAAGCCGCCTGACTTCATGAATCCCAAGAGGTCTCCCATAACCCAATTTGAAACAATCTTGGGTTCGGCGCCCTGGCTTACACAGTCGTCAAAAAACCTTATCAAATGTGGGCTTGCGGTGAGCACTTCCGCATCGTATTTGGGTAAACCCAAACTGCCCACCAGCCTTTTCACTATCTCCTCAGGAAGCTCGGGCATGGATTCTTTTACTTCATCTATATATTCTTGTGAAACACAAAGCGGCGCCAAATCAGGTTCTGGGAACAGACGATAGTCCACCGACGCATCCTTTTGCCGCATGGGGATGGTCTCTTCTTTAATCTCGTCCCAGTGCCTTGTTTCTTCCAAGACGGCGCAGCCTTTTTGGTTCAAAGCAGTTTGCCGCCCATATTCATAGTCCAAAGCGCGAGTGACGGCTCGAAAAGAACTCAGATTCTTAAGCTCAACCCTGGGTCCGTTCAGTTCCGAATCCTTGGGTTTTACGGAAATATTACAGTCGACCCGCATGGAGCCTTCTTCCATCTTGACGTCGGAGACCCCCGCAAAATACAAAGTGCGCTGCATCTTCTCAAGATACTCGCGGGCTTCTTCAAGCGACGAAATGTCGGGTTCCGACACAATTTCCGCCAGCGGCACTCCGCTTCTGTTGAAATCCATAAGCGTGTGGCTGGCAGTAGTAATGTCATCTCCCGCATGCAAAGACTTGGCCGTATCCTCTTCAAGATGCAATCTTCTTATTCTGATTTTCTTTAAGGTTTCACCCACTTCAACATACCCGTCGGTTGCCAAAGGCATGTCGCCTTGAGTTATTTGATATCCTTTCGCCAAATCCGGATAGAAATAATTTTTCCTATCGAACCTGCTCAAAGTGTGCACTTGGCAGTTTAGGGCGAGCGCCGCCAAAATACCCAATCTAACGCCTTCTTGATTTGGAACCGGCAAACCGCCCGGCAAACCCAAACACACAGGACAAACATTTGTGTTAGGTGGATCGCCGAATCTTGTGGAACAACGGCAGAACATTTTGCTTCTGCTCGAAAGCTCCACATGTATTTCCAAACCTACGACCATTTCGTAAGGTGTCTCTTTCACACGAGCTCACGCTCCTTGTTCAGGCGTCGCCTCATCTCAGAAAGGCCCTTTCCCGCGGCTTCTTCGTAAGCGTAACCTACGTTTAGAACCGTGGCCTCATGGAAGGGTTTACCCATTATCTGGAGGCCGCAAGGCAAACCGGAATCCTCTCGTGATACTAAGCCCATGGGAACAGAAAGGGCCGGTATTCCTACAAGGTTTGCAGGCGGAGTCAATATGTCTCCGGAACGAGCAGCCGGCTTTGTCTCAAGTTGGCCCAGTTCAAAAGCAGGGGCCGGGGTAGTCGGAGAAACAAGCAAATCGTAACTGCTAAATGCCTTCTGAAAACCGTGTATAAGCGCGGTTCTCGCTTTCGCTGCTCTGACATAGTACCTGTCATAGTACCCTTTAGACAAAAGCATGGTTCCCAGCATTATGCGGCGTTTCACTTCGTCGCCCATGCTCGCGCTGCGGGTTTCTTCAAACAAATCGTCAAGGTTTTTGGCTTGTGCCCGAAACCCAAATCGCACGCCATCGTGCCTTGAAAGGTTTGAAGACGCTTCGCATGAGGAAAGTACACGGTAAACGTGCCCCGCGTATTCCAAACAAGGCATGGAAATGTAATCAACCGTTGCCCCCAATTGGGACATTACATCCAAAGCCCGCAAGAACAGTTCTTGTACATCGGCCTCTATATTTTCGGTCAGAAACTGTTCAGGTACCCCTATACGAATACCTTTTATTGACTTGCCAAGGCCTTCAGTGTATGAAATAACATCCCGACGCGACGCCGCCGTATCATTTACGTCTGGCCCTGCTATGGCTTGAAGTGCCAAAGCACAATCCCAAACGGTCGCGCCCATAGGGCCAACAGTATCCATGGATGAAGCGAAACCCGATACTCCATACCGCGACACCAAACCGTAAGTAGGTTTCAGGCCGCAAATTCCGGTGAAGCTGGCAGGTTGTCTGATGGAGCCGCCGGTGTCGGAGCCTAAAGCCAAAGGCGCCATACCCGCAGCCACGATAGCCGCCGACCCACCGCTGGAACCTCCGGGAACCCTGTTCAGATCCCAAGGATTATGGGTAATACCAAAGGCGGAAGTCTCCGTAGACGAGCCCATCGCGAATTCATCCATATTCGTCTTCCCGGTTATAACGGCGTTTTGAGCTCGAAGATTTTTCACGCAAGTAGCGTCGTAAGGCGCCACATACCCTGCCATGCTTTTGGAAGCGCAACTGAGGCCGGCGCCTATAACGCCGATATTGTCCTTAACAGCCACAGGCAAAGCAGCCAATAACCCCAATTGCTCGCCGCGCAGAATAGCCGCATCCACTTTGGCGGCGGCAAAACGAGCGTCCGGCTCCAAAATTTGCGTGTAGGCGCCTAACCGAGGCTCTACCTCCCCTGTACGCGACAGAAAGGAATCCAAAACTTCCTGGGCCGTGGCCTGGCGTGAATGCACCAGTGATAAAATATTTTTAGCAGAAAGCCCCCAAATACCCATTGATTTTTAACCCTCCCCCTCCGCGCCTTCTCTTGGCACCGACAGATACGGCCCTTCTTTATCAGGCGCAATGGCCATAATATCCTGATGCCCGAGGCCAATTCGAGGAACGTCCGGGTCAAGAATAGTACTTTCATTCTCGCCTAACCAGTAAGTGGGGGGCACTTTTTCAAAGTGCTCTATAGGGATATTCTTTAAAAGTGTAAGCATGGATTCAAGATACCGAACCATATCGGTTTCTTGTTCAGGCGTGAACCGCAAGGCAGCCAAACTTGCCAAGTGTTTTATGTCTATCTTCATGAACGACCCCCCTGTACCAAAAAATCGGCTTTGAACTCATCCCAATTTAACACTCTAACACCCAAAGCATCGGCTCTTTGAAGCTTTGAACCGGGGTTTTCCCCGGCGATGACAGCATAAGTTTTCTTAGAAACCGTGGAAGACACTTTACCTCCCATCCCTTTTATGACTTCTTCCGCTTGCCCCCTGGTGACCCCGGGAAGGGTACCGGTGATCACAAAAGTTTTATCCGACAACGCTCCGCCCTCGGGTTTTTCTTTGACACCGGTATTCTGTACGCCTTGCACTCCGGCTTTCTTGAGTTTCGCGACCAGTTGTTCCATTCCCGCCTGCGCCCTGGATGAAACAACGGCTTTAGCTGTCTCAGGTCCTATATCGGGCACGGATTGAATCTCTTCTGCTGTAGCAGACATGAGTGTATCGAAATTCCCAAACCTGTCGGCCAACACCTCCGAGGCTTTTTGTCCGACGTGTCTGATTCCTAAAGCGTAAAGAACCCTGGGCAAAGGACGCGCTTTTGACGCCGCAATGGCTTCCACCAAGTTTTGCGATGATTTTTCACCTTGCCTCGGAATAGTGCGAAGATCAATGGCGGTAAGGCTGTATAAATCTCCCGCGTCTTTCACCAAATCGGCGTCGAGCAGAGCATCGACCATGGCGGGACCAAGCCCCCTTATGTCCATGGCATCTCTCGACGCAAAATGTATGAGCTTTTCACGCAGTTGCGCCGGGCAGGTTAGGTTTGTGCACCTTCTGGCGGCTTCACCGGGTAACCTTACCACCGGCGTTCCGCAGACGGGGCAATTGTCAGGCATGGAAAATTCGTTTTCGCCGCCTTTTCTTTTTTCCTTCAAAACTGACACAATTTCGGGTATGATCTCCCCTGCCTTTTGGAGGATGACATAGTCCCCGATACGAACGTCTCTTTCTCTTATGATGTCCTCATTATGTAAAGTGGCACGGGACACGGTTGATCCCGACACGCGCACGGGTTCTAAAATGGCGGTCGGGGTAAGCACGCCCGTTCGTCCAACTTGGATGATTATGTCGAGGACTCTGGTTTCCACTTGTTCCGCGGGAAACTTGAAAGCAATCTGCCAGCGAGGGGAGTGTGCCGTAGCCCCTATTGCCCTGCCCAATATATGACTGTCCAGCTTAATGACTATTCCGTCAGTGTCATAGCCTAACTTGTGCCGCTTTTCGTCCCATATCTCGATTTGGCGCAGTATTTCATCAAGTGTGCGGCACAAAACGTATTCAGGCACGGGAAAACCCATTTGCCCGATCATACTCAGCATTTCCATTTCTGTATCGAGGGCGCCACTACCGCTGCCGCTTACTTGCCTAACCTCATAAAATAACGCCCTCAGCGGTCTTTCGGAAGTTATTTTGGGGTCTAATTGCCTCAAAGAACCCGCGGCCGCGTTTCTCGGGTTGGCAAACACAGAAAGGCCTTTTTCCTCGCGATTCTCGTTGAGTTCCTTGAAATCTTCCCGAGGCAGAAACACTTCACCGCGTACTTCGAGAAAATCGGGCACAGCTTCTCCCTTTTTCGAGCGCAACCTAAGGGGAATAGCTTTAATGGTCCTGACATTTTGAGTTACATCTTCACCGTTACGTCCGTCACCTCTTGTCAGGGCCAAATCCAAAAGGCCCCGGCTATAGCGAAGGATGACAGACAGGCCGTCTATTTTCGGCTCCACCACAAATGCGACCCCAGCGCCTTTGGCCTGTTCCTTTACCCGCGTAAAAAATGCCCCCACATCCTGGGGAGAAAAAGCGTTGGACAGGCTCAAAACCGGCTGCAAGTGGGGCACCGATCGGAAAGAAGACGATACCATCCCCCCTACCCTTTGTGTAGGAGAATCAGGAGTTACAAGTTCCGGGAACTTGGCTTCCAGCCCCTGAAGTTCCTTGAACAGCTCATCGTACTCTTGGTCTGAAATAGTGGGATCGTCTTGGGCGTAATAGCGATATTGGTGCTCCTCAATAGTATGTCTTAAGACCAGCGCACGGTCAGAAGCCTTTTGAAAACTCATTTCTTTCATTAGCGATACCCCCTACGCTAATCTTCCCAGGTCTTGACCAAAAGCAGATCTCTGGGGATTTCCCTCATAAACCTGGAAACAGTGGTCCGAGACAAAGCCCCGTAACTGTCCCGTGAAAAAGCAAAAGATAAATACAGAAGTTTTTTAGCCCTGGTCATCCCCACATACAATAGCCGTCTTTCCTCTTCCAACTGGCGCTCGTCCATTGTGGAACGCTGATGGGGCAGTATCCCTTCTTCCACTCCCACCAAGAATACAACTTCAAATTCCAGCCCCTTGGCGGAATGGAAAGTCCCCATGACCAATGCTTCCTTTTCACGGTCGTAGGAATCCTGATCTGTTACAAGACTACACGATTCCAAATACTCCATCAGGGCATTTTCGTTACCTTCCCACGATTTCAGGGAAGCAACAAGTTCGTTCAGATCTTCAATTCGAGATTCGCTTTCGGGAGTGCCTGCCTGTTCCAGTGCATCCATATACCCGGATTCCCTAAGAAGCTCATCGAGCAATACGTGCAACGGGGTAAAGCTTTGCCTTTTGTGCGCGTTATCCATAAGCAGACCGAAGTCTGAAACTGACTGTTTCTGGGTTTTGTTCAAGCCCTTTATCGAATTTACCTCGAGCATTGCCTGCACAAGGCCCAGTTCGTTCTCGTCGGAGTAAGCCAATATCCTTCTTATAGCCGCGGGTCCGACACCCTTTGGGGGTTCGTTTATGATTCTTTCCAAAGCAATGGCGTCTTTGGGATACGCCAATAGCCTGAGGAAACTGATGGCGTCTTTTATGTGCTTCCTCTCGTAAAACCTATAACCCGATAGAATTGAATACGGAATGCCCCTTGTTACAAATTCTTCTTCGAACAAGCGTGATTGAGCATGGGTTCTGTAAAGGATGGCACACGAACCCAAAGGTATCCCCTGGTCCATCAGGCTTTCGATCTCTGACGCGACAAATCTGGCCTCATCGTCGCCTGTTTGCCCCGCATAAACAGTTATGGGTAACCCTTTTCCCGCTTGGGTCCAAAGCCTTTTCTCTTTTCTTTCTATGTTGTTTCTTACGACATTAAAAGCGCCGTCCAAGATAGCTTGTGTAGAGCGGTAGTTTTGCTCAAGTTTCACCACTTTGCAGGTGGGGTAATCCTTTTCAAACTCCAAAATGTTTCTTATATCGGCTCCCCTAAAGGTGTAGATACTTTGGTCGTCATCCCCCACCACTGCTATGTTCTCATGGGTTTTTGCCAACAACCTTGTAAATTCGTATTGGACACGGTTGGTGTCCTGATATTCGTCCACCATAATATATCTGAACCGTTCGTGGTACTTGGCTAAAATGGCCGGATAATCCTGAAACAGGATGACCGTTTCCATAAGAAGATCGTCGAAATCGAGACCATCCATATCTTTAAGCTTTCGTTGATACATTTCATATACTTCAGCCACCTTGGTCTCGTAAAAAGTGGCCGCATTGGCACGGAAAACAGAAGCAGTCATAAGCCGGTCCTTGGCGTCCGATATGGAATGCAGCATGCCCCTGGGCGAATACTGCTTTTCGGACAAATCCAATTCTTTAAGACACGCTTTGACTACTTTCACTTGATCTTGAGCATCAAATATGGAAAACCGCCCCGAACGGCCAATCTCCGGAAATTCCATCCTCAAGATTCTGGCGCAGGCAGAGTGAAACGTAGTTGCCCATATACCGCACGCTTTTTCCCCCAGCATTGCGCCAATTCTTGCTTTTAGTTCTTCCGCCGCCTTGTTTGTAAATGTAATCGTGAGGATATTGTGCGCGAGAACACCTTGGGAAATCAGGTACGCGACACGCCTTGTGAGCACAGTTGTCTTCCCGCTTCCGGCGCCGGCCAGAATCAGCAAAGGACCCTCAGTGTGGGTAACCGCCTCCACTTGCTTAGGGTTAAGGTCTTTTAGAATATTTTGAACTTCATTCAATATAAACACCGCCTGTGTTGTTCGACAACAGAATTATATAGGATTGAAGGCCAATTTGCCGATCCCATGCATCTTGATACTTTCTTTAGTGCAGCGAATCTTCATACAACTTAAAGGTTTTGGGCCATGCGACGTAGAAAAATAATTATTTGGGGTGACTTTACCAGAACGGATTTTATTATGTTGGCTGGAGGGACCAATGTCTAGAGAAAACCCGGCAGTAGTTCAAAGCGATGGCTCAATATTGCTGGAGGTGGAGAATCCCGCATACGAGAGTGCCAGGGATAGCCTGATGCGGTTCTCGGATTTGGTTAAAAGCCCCGAGTACATGCATACTTACAGGCTGTCGCCGCTATCCCTTTGGAACGCGGCGTCCTGCGGTCTTACGGCTGATGAAGTTTTGTCAAGCCTTACGAAATATTCCAGGTACCCTGTTCCCCAAAACATAAATGTATACATCCGGGACACTATGGGTAAATATGGTGTTCTGCGTCTGGAAAGCTCGGGCGAAAACCTGATTTTGCACTGTATGGATCCCCTTATTTTCGAGGAAATAAAGCGCTCCGATAAGATTTCCCCTTTTGTCGAAAGCTTTGTTTCCGACTCATCCGCTGCAATCGTCCCCTATGCAAGGGGGTCTCTAAAGCAGGCTTTAATAAGGATGGGGTACCCCTGTGAGGATTTGGCCGGCTACAAAGACGGCGACCACCTGGATTTTTCTTTGAGGGGCGTAAGCCTACAAGGCAACAAGTTTGCCCTAAGGCCGTATCAAGCTGCGGCCCGAGATAGTTTTTGGTCCGGGGGCAGTGTGTACGGAGGAAGCGGCGTTGTGGTCCTGCCTTGCGGCGCGGGGAAGACTATTGTGGGTATGGGCATAATGGAAAAGGTCTCTATGCACACTCTCATACTTACCACAAACGTAGTGGCGTTACGCCAATGGAAAAACGAGCTTTTGGACAAAACACATCTTACCGACGATATGGTTAAGGAATACAGCGGCGAATCCAAAGAAATCGGCCCTGTAACTGTTACCACTTACCAAATGCTCACCTACCGCCGAAAGGGCGAAAAGAATGATTTCCCCCATTTCGACCTTTTTCAAAGGGCTAATTGGGGCTTGATTATATACGACGAAGTGCATCTTCTGCCGGCGCCCGTGTTTAGAATCACCGCCGACCTTCAGGCCAGGCGCAGGCTGGGGCTTACGGCAACTCTGGTGCGGGAAGACGGACGAGAAGACGAAGTGTTCAGCCTTATCGGACCTAAAAGGTTTGACAAGCCTTGGAAAGAGTTGGAGGAGCAGAACTGGATAGCCCAAGCCCATTGTCACGAAATACGGGTGGACCTTACCCCCGAAGATAGGCTTGCTTACGCCGTAGCGGGGGAAAGGGACAAATACAGGATAGCGGCCACGAGTTCCAACAAGCTTAAGGTATTGGAACAGATCCTTTCCCACCACAAGAGCGACCAAGTATTGGTGATTGGCCAATATCTTGACCAACTGGAAGCCATCGCCGAGGCCCTGAACGCTCCTCTTTTGTACGGGCAAACCCCCAACGCGGAAAGGGAAAACCTATATGGGGCGTTTAAAACCGGAGAACTAAAAACTTTAGTTGTCTCAAAAGTGGCAAACTTTTCTGTGGACCTTCCCGATGCAAATGTGGCAATTCAAGTTTCGGGTACTTTTGGCTCCCGACAAGAAGAGGCGCAGCGGCTGGGAAGAATACTGAGGCCCAAGCCACAAGGAGAAAGCGCTACCTTCTACTCGCTTGTCACAAGAAACACAAAAGACCAGGTGTTTTCCCAAAAACGTCAGCTTTTCTTGACTGAGCAAGGCTACAAGTACACAATTTGGGAATCGGGACACTTCATTGAAAGTATCGGGGGAGGCAATGCTAAATGATACTTTACGAAGCTCTTCTTTCAACTCCCCATGAAAGAGTGCGATCCATCGCCACTTTTTACGGCATTGAAGAACCGGAGGGCGAAGATTTACCAAGACAAAGTAACCCCGAAGCTGTTCTCGCTAAAAAAGTGGCTTCCCACCTATTAGTGCCGGCCAATGTCATGGTGGCCATGAACGGGCTGAACCAAGAAGAAGTTTTGGCTTTAAGGCTCATAACTGTTGCCGCCGGGGGCCTTGGGGTTGTCATAGAACAATGCCATCAAAAATTGAACCAATTGTCCAGGAAATGGCGCAGGAACGGCGCAAAAGTGATTGAAGCGCTTATAGCCAGGGGCTTGGTGTTTACCAGGCGCGAAGATTATCGGCACGTCTATTTCGTACCCTCAGATCTCGGGCCAATACTTGCCGATTTCTTTTTGTCAGATATTTTCGATGCTACCGCAATTGAAGATACCAGGTTTACGCCGCGGCATGGCGTGGATATAGCTACTCCTTTACGGCACATCTGCCTCTTTTTGTCTTATGTTCGCAAAAACGAAGTCAAGCTTACCCAATCCGGAACAATATTTAAAAAAGCGCAAAACGATATCTCCGTACTAATCGAAGAAGATGACGCAACCATAGACGAAACCTTGTTTCCGGTGAGATATGCCCCGCGGCTCGCGTTTCTTCTGTATTTTGCCAGGTCCAGGGACCTTGTCGAAGAGAAGAACAACGTTTTGCGGATAGGGTCAAAAGCAAAAGAGTGGATGGACAAACCCTACGACGAGTGGCGGCAAGACCTGTTCGAATACTGGTATTCGTCTTTTGCGACCCAAGATGTGGATCTTCAGACGCTTCTTTGGATCATTATGCGGACCCCCGAAGGCTCCATCCTTTCGCTGGAGACCATCTTGACGGAAATGGATACCCTATCTACCACCCATTCGTCGCATGGGCTGAACCTTCGAGTTGAAAAGAATCTGATCGATTTCCTTGAATACCTGGGAGGGCTGGAAGTCACCAAAGGCATAAACGGTATTTATGCCAG
>CAZXSP010000032.1:12398-13014 GCA_964643285.1 uncultured Eubacteriales bacterium | reverse complement strand
TTGTTGAACTATCTGGTTGTGGGCTCCACCAACAAAGCCGAGCTACACACGGGTTATTTTACTAAGCATGGCGACAGCGGCGTTGATATGCTTCCATTGGCCAATTTGACAAAACGGCAGGTTTGGGACATGGCCCGCTATTTGGGGGTTCCCCAGAGGATAGTTGACAAAGTTCCCTCTGCGGGGCTTTGGCGGGGCCAAACCGATGAAGACGAGATGGGGCTTACCTACAAAGATTTGGATAGCTATTTGTCCGGCGGCATTGTACCCCGCGCAGTTTCGGAAAAAATTGAAGGTTTACACAATGCAAGTTGCCACAAAAGAAGGATGCCGCCAATCCCGGATTCAGACTAGGGGGTGTTTTTATGTCGGGACATTCAAAATGGGCTACTATCAAAAGACATAAGGCAAAAATGGATGCTGCCCGTTCGGGCGTTATCTCTAAGGCATTGCGTGAAGTAATGCTGGCTGCCCGTCAGGGGGGCGCAAACCCGGATGCCAACTTTAGGCTGAAAGTTGCCATCGACAAGGCCAAAGCTGCCAACGTGACAGCCGACAGCGTAACCAGGGCAATAAACAGGGGTTCAGGTCAAGGAGATTCGGGCCCTTTGGAAGA
>CAZXSP010000032.1:0-12388 GCA_964643285.1 uncultured Eubacteriales bacterium | reverse complement strand
GAAGAGCTTGTTTACGAGTGCTATGGGCCGGGCGGCTCGGCACTTTTGGTCGAGGCGGCTACTGACAACAGGAACCGCACAGCGTCGGAAATAAGGCATATTCTTTCGAAAAACAACGGCAAATTGGCCGATCTTGGTGCTGTGGCGTGGATGTTCGACCAAAAAGGCTGTGTTGAAGTGCAAAAAGAAGAGCTTTCGGAAGACGATGCTCTTGAAATGGCAATAGACGCCGGCGCCGACGAAATGTTGCCCGAAGACGACGTCTATCAGTTTTACACAACCGCCGACGATTTGCAGGGGCTTGAGGAGCGGCTTGACAAAATGGGCGCACACATTGCCGGAGCGGACGTCGTGAAAACTTCCAAAACCATTGTGACTTTGGAAGGGGAAGACGCCCAAAGGATGCTGCGTCTAGTGGATGCTTTGGAAGAGCATGACGATGTGTCCCGAGTTTACTCCAATTTCGATATCTCAGACGACATCTTGGAGGCTATGTCCGAATAGGCGCCACGCTTTAAGGGAACACATGTCCCTTGGAGGGAAGTCTTTGAAGGAGAGTTCTTTCTGGGGACACAAAAGACTGTTGCCTGTTTTATTGATAGTCTCTGTGGCTGTGGGCGCTTATGTTTTGGACAAGGTTTTATCCAAAGAAGACCCTGTAAGGCCTTGGGCCGAGGACGTGTTTCCCCAAGAAATAGCGGTAAAATGTCATACTTGTTATCTAAAATGCGGGGACGTCATTACTGAAACTGTCACTGTGCCCGCTTCTGACGTCCAAACTTTTTTGGCGGGTCTGTCGTCCCAGTGGGAGCTTTTCTCGGAGGAAGGGTCAGTTCGGGAATATAAAAGAACTGAAGACGACTACTGCCCTGTTCATTCCAGGTTTAGATTTATCACTATTCACGGAGGATTTGTCTCGGTATACCGGGGGAAGGAATCCCAGCAACAACAGTTTTTTGTCCGAGATTTCCGGCACTTGTCCGAGAGTAGTCTCCGAGATAACGAGCGGGCCCTTCTTTCAAACGGTGTAGTTTTGGAAGATGAACCCCATGCTGTGGACGCCAAAGTGGCCAAATTTTTGGAGGGCCTTGTGGATTAACAGGGCCTTTTGTCAAAGGTATACACAATGCTTGTGGCGAACCCCAAATTCACGGGGGTTTTTTATGCGTATATTGGGAATCGATCCGGGCATTGAAAGGGTTGGATGGGGAGTTTTGGATGCTTCGGGGCACAATTTTGTGCCCGTCGACTTTGGATGCATTATTACTCCCAGAAATCATGCCCTCCCTCAGCGCATTTTGGCCATATACTTGTCTGTAAAGAAAATCATGGGCCAACTGCAGCCTGACGTCGTAGCAGTCGAAGAGATTTTTTTCGCCAAGAACGCCAAAACTGCCATAAGCGTGGGCCACGCCAGAGGAGTATGCCTCTTGGCAGCCGCCGAAAACGATGTTTCTGTGGAAGAAGTTACCCCGCTTCAGGTAAAATCAACTGTGGTCGGTTATGGAAGCGCCACCAAAGATCAGGTTGGTATCATGGTTTCAAGTCTTCTGGGGCTTTCTAAGGTGCCGCGTCCGGATGATACCGCAGACGCTTTGGCAATTGCGGTTACTGCGGGCATTAAACGTTCTTTTGGGGCAAGATTGGCATCTAGCGTGTCCCGAACCAGGCCGGAAAGGAAGCCCACATGATTTCCGATTTAAAGGGTTCCGTCACAAGGTGCGGTAACGATCATTTGGTTTTATCCGTGAACGGAATAGGGTTTGAGGTGCGGGTTATTCCCGCGCTTTTAGAGTCCTTTAGGGTTGGCCAACAAGCGCACTTGTATACCAGGCTCATAGTAAAAGACGACGGGTGGAGTCTTTACGGTTTTGAAACACTTGAAGACAGAGACTTTTTTGACCTTTTGCTGACTGTAAAAGGTATAGGTCCCAAGCTTGCTTTAGGGGTGTTGTCAGGAATTCGTCCCGAAGAGTTTTACAAAGCCATTGTCTCGGGAGATGAGCGCGCCCTTGTGGGATTACCGGGGATCGGAAAGAAAACCGCGGCAAGGGCAGTGCTCGAGCTCAAAGACAGAATTGAGGCGGCTATGCCACATCTTCAGGGACAGACAGTGCAAATCGACGAAACACAGATAGAGGCCAGAGAAGCCCTTGTGGCTCTGGGCTATACAAGGCCGGAAGCCGCAGGGGCGGTGCAGAAGGCTTTTAGGGACCATTCGCCTTTAGAACTTGAAACATTGTTGCGGGAGGCTCTGAGAATCCTTGCCAGAACCTAGAGACCTTATCTCCAAATCAAGGCAGCCTGAGGATGAAATAGTCGAAGAATCGCTTCGCCCCAGGTTTTTGCCCGATTACATAGGACAAGAGCGTATCAAGGAAAATTTGCGTGTTTCTATTGAAGCTGCCAGGCAAAGAGGCGAAACCATAGACCACGTTTTGTTGTCGGGGCCCCCCGGGTTGGGGAAAACTACTTTGGCTCACGTTATCGCCAACGAGCTTGGGGTCGGTATTCGAATAACTTCAGGACCCGCCATAGAACGCGCGGGAGATTTAGTGGCAATCCTCACCAGCTTGCAGGATGGCGATGTACTTTTTATCGACGAGATTCATCGGTTGAACCACGCGGCAGAAGAGGCCATGTATCCCGCCATGGAGGATTTCAGCTTTGATTGGATAGCGGGCAAAGGGCCTCAAGCCAGAACGTATCGCATCAAGCTGCCTCATTTTACGCTCATAGCTGCCACCACACGAACCGGGTTGTTGACTTCCCCCTTGCGGGATCGTTTCGGCATCGATTTCAGATTGGAATATTACACCCAAGAAGAACTGTTTAGGGTCGTAAAGCGCTCGGCCCGGATTTTGGACATCGATGTGGATAGGGGAGGCGGAGAAGAAGTAGCCAAAAGGTCAAGGGGAACCCCAAGGATCGCAAACCGCCTCTTGAGGCGGGTAAGAGACTACGCCCAGGTACGAGGGGACGGAAAAGTCACTTACGATTTGGCTAACGAAGCGCTATCGCTTCTTGATATTGACTCTGCGGGTCTGGACCGCTTGGACAGGCAGATTCTGTGGGCAATAGTGAAGAATTACGGGGGCGGCCCTGTGGGACTTTCAACTTTAGCCGCATCTTTAAGCGAGGATCCCGGCACTATCGAGGATGTTTATGAGCCCTACCTTCTGCAGATGGGTTTCGTGGAGAGAACCCCTAGGGGCAGGAGTGCCACCCGGAAGGCCATAGAGTATGTTGGGGAGACCCGGGACAGGCAGGGGGGGCTCTTTCAGCTACCTTGAAAATCCTCTTGCATTCTTGCTGCGCACCGTGCACCACTTTTCCTTTAACCCTTTTAAGAACAGAGGGCCATTTGGTGCACGGCGTTTTTTGTAACCCCAACATTTATCCTGAAACCGAACTGGAGAAAAGGTGGGCGGCATACAAAGACTGGGCTCAGTCTGTGAACCTTCCTGTCGCGGCTGTGGACATGCCTCATGCCGCATGGAGGCAATGCGTTTCCGGTGATCTGTCAAAACCCGGAAGGTGCCAGCTGTGCTACGAAATGCGTTTGGAGGCTGTGGCAGAGGCGGCTCACAAGGGCGGTTACGATTGTTTTACCACAACTCTTTTGGTAAGCCCCTACCAAGATCAACAACAGATTATCCGGGCCATGGAAAAAGGGGCGCAAAAGTATGGCGTCTCCTTCCTTTACAGGGATTTCAGACCAGGATATTTGAGAAGCAGGCAGATGGCGCGGGGGGCTCATCTGTATATGCAAAAATACTGCGGCTGCGAGTTCAGCCGCGTCGAGGAGCGCTAAAATGAAGAATGCCGCCAAACTTATAATTTTGGTGTTTATCCTTTCCGTGTTTTTCATAATAACCTCTGCTTTTACCGGCAGCGCTCAACTGCCTCCGAGTGTTTTGCCGCCCCCCATAACCGTGGGATTGGCCTGGGCAAAAAGTGTGACTGTGACTTGTCAGGGCGCGTTTACACTGCAAAGCAGCCAGGGATCGTCGTCAATGCCTGCCAACCAAGAGGTGACCCTGTACGAATCCCAAGGCAAAGCGGCTTTGGGGTCTTGGGTTTATGAAAGCCCCGTAGTGCTCTATCCTGATGAACCGCAAAGCGGCGCGTACCTCGTCATTAAAGGAAGCGAGTGCTCCACGTCAGACATTAAGGGCACAGCGTATAAAGGCCGTATAGTCATAATACCCGCTCAGGAAAGGCTTCTCGTAGCCAACATCGTAGATATAGAAACCTATACTAAATCCGTTGTTTCTTCCGAAATGTCCGATAGCTGGCCCAAGGAAGCGCTTGAAGCACAAGCCGTTGCGGTAAGGACTTATGCTGCTTACAGAACGGGCGTTGCGAACCTACCCGGGTTTGGCTTGACTGCCTTGCAAGACTTAAGCGCTTTTACGCCCGATTTGGTCGGTCTGTGGGCAGATGATCAAGTGTACAAAGGGGCTTTGGCCGAAAAACCAAACGGAGCCAGAGCTGCCGAGTCCACCAAAGGGGAAATCCTCACCTATTCCGATAGGCCTATAGCGGCGTATTTTCATTCATCTGCTGAGGGGATGACTGAAAGCACGCTCAATGTATGGGGCGGGGACGTGCCTTACCTTATGCCTGTTGAAGAGGTTTTCTACGAGTCTCCTTACTCCGCGTGGACAGCCGAATACGATCAAAGCTCTTTGCAAGAAAAACTCAGTTGCTTAGGGGTAATGGGTCCAATAGAGACTATTTGGGGGCTTGAGGCCGGGTTATCCGGGCGTTGGTATGGCATAATGGCGGAGTCGTCAACTCAAGGCGCAATCAGATTGAAAGCGACTGATGTGAGGAACGCTTTGGGTGTCCCCACCCGCAGCCTTCTTTTTTCATCGTATTCTTTGGGAAACCAGAAGAATACGACAGGGTTTCTGAACCCTTGCCTGGAGGTGTGCGTTCAAACAGGTACAGGTATGGAAACGCTCAAACCGGGGCTGGCTCAAATTATGGGGGCAAACGGGGCTGCATCTTTGAATCCGTCACAAGGCGCGCATGTGGTTTCGGGTTCTTGTGACCCGGGGGAAGCCAGAGTTGTGCTAAAAGGTAAGGGCTACGGGCACGGAGTAGGCCTTTCTCAATGGGGTGCCAGGGCCATGGCCCTCATGGGTTATGATTACGGGGATATACTGGGTTTGTATTATCCTGGAACTATAAAACAGTGTTGGTGGTAGGCGGAAGGTAGGGTGGGTGTTTGAGACTTTCTGAATTTGATTACGATTTACCCGGCGAGCTAATTGCCCAAAGGCCCCTGGAAAGCCGTGATGCATCGAGATTGCTTGTGGTGAACCGCCGGACAGGTAACATAGAACACCGAAGTTTTAGGGACATTCAGGATTACGTGAATCCCGGGGATCTTTTTGTGCTCAACGACACCAAAGTAATTCCGGCACGACTTCTGGGGCATAGGGACACCGGGGGGAAAATCGAGGTTCTGCTTCTTAAGGATTTGGGCGATGATTGCTGGGAGTGCTTAGTAAGGCCGGGGCACAAGATCAAGACGGGAAACCGGTTGTACATAGGGGCAGATAGGGACTCCTCTTTTTTTGGGGAGGTTTTGAGCCATACGAGTTTCGGCGGCAGGGTGATACGCTGGAGTTATGAGGGCGATTGGTGGGATGTTGTAGGCCGGGCGGGGACTATGCCCCTTCCGCCATACATTAAAACTCCCCTTGAACAGGCAACACGCTATCAAACTGTGTACGCGAAGGTGCCGGGCTCAGCCGCTGCCCCCACTGCCGGGCTCCACTTTACCAAAAGCCTCATGTCTTCTTTGGAGGAAAAAGGCGCGGTTTTCGAATATATTACCCTTAATGTCGGCCTGGGCACGTTTCGGCCTGTCAAAGAAGAAATCATCGAACACCACAAGATGCATCAGGAATCTTTTGTAGTGCCACAAAGCGTCGTTTCCGGTGTAGAGCGTTTACGGAAAGAAAGAGGCGTTCTTTGGGCGGTGGGCACCACCGCGGTGAGGGCGCTTGAAAGCGCCGCTTCAGGAGAAGGTTTTGTCAAGCCTTTTTGCGGGGAGACAGAGCTTTTTATATACCCGGGGTACAAGTTTTCTGTGGTAGATCGCCTCATTACCAATTTTCATTTACCCAAATCGACACTTCTTATGATGGTTTCGGCCTTTGCGGGTAAGAGTCTTATAATGGAGGCCTACAGACAAGCAGTAAAGGAGCGGTACCGTTTCTTTTCATTCGGCGACGCCATGCTGATATTGTAGCGGTTCTCGAAAAGGAGTGCTAAAGCTTTGACAATGTTTTCCCATCAAGTGGAGTTTACCCGCAAAAAAGCCAGACTTGGGAAGCTGACAACACCCCACGGTGTTATAGAGACGCCGGTTTTCATGCCCGTGGGCACCCAAGCTACTGTTAAGGCGGTACTCCCGCAAGACGTGTGGAAAACGGGTACCAGGATTCTTCTTTCAAACGCTTACCACTTGTATCTGAGGCCGGGCATAGAGGTGCTGCAAAAAGCCGGGGGATTGCATGCTTTCATGGGTTGGGACGGCGCAATTCTTACCGACAGCGGGGGTTTCCAAATCATGAGCCTTGGCCATATGGTTCGCATAAACGATGAAGCGGCCACGTTCCGTTCCCATTTGGACGGCAGTCTGGTGAGTTTTAGGCCGGAAGATTCCATAAACATTCAAAAAGCCATTGGCTCCGATATTGTGATGTGTTTGGACCAACTGGTTCCGTATCCTGTATCCCACGAGCGGGCCGAAGAAGCCATGCGGCGGACATTAAGCTGGGCCAAACGAGCTAAATCAATGGAACTGCCCCAGCGGCAGACACTTTTTGGCATTGTACAAGGCTCGACCTTTAAAGATCTCAGGCGCAGGTGCGCTTTGGAATTGTCTGAAATGGGCTTCTTAGGGTACGCTTTGGGAGGGTTTTCTGTAGGTGAGCCCAAATCCCAGTTTTATGATGTTTTGCATCACACGATAGAGTCGTTGCCTGAAGACAGGCCCAGGTATCTCATGGGTGTAGGACACCCCAGAGATTTGGTGGAAGGGGTTTTGGCCGGTGTCGACATGTTTGACTGTGTACTTCCCACCAGGAATGCCAGGCACGGACGGGCCTTTACAATGGAAGGATCGCTGAACTTGAAAAATGCGCGTTTCGCCGGAGATATGTCGCCCATCGAAGAGGGTTGCGACTGCGAAGCGTGTACAAGGTTCTCCAAAGCTTACATAAGGCATTTGTTTGCCGCCGGCGAATCGCTGGCGTGGACTTTGGTTTCCATCCACAACATTCGGTTTTTTCAAAGGTTCATGGCTTCTTTGAAAGACGCCATACTAAAAGGAGATGAAGACAGCTTTTTGAAAAGGGTGCAGACTGTTTTCCCGATATAAGCGACTGGGAACGCGGGCTGCAAAAGGTGAATTTAGGCATTCGTCGAAATGGTTTGGCAAGGATAACATATTTAGGAGGTTTTGAAATTGCCTGAAGGCGGAGCATCTTCGCTTATCCCCACTTTAATATGGATGGCCGTATTGGTCGGGTTCATGTATTTTATGATGATAAGACCCCAGCAAAAGGAACAGCGTGCCAGGGCCGAAATGATAAGAAGTTTAAAACCCGGCGACAGAATCGTGACATCCGGGGGGCTTGTAGGCGTAATAACTAAGGTTGAAGATTCCAGCGTAAAATTGCGTGTTGCGGAAAAAGTTGAGGTGGATGTTTACACAACCGGAGTTGCCAGAGTACTGTCCAAGTAGCTCCTTTGTGTCGTAATCACATACTGTTTGGTATGGTCAATATGGATCACACGTAAAGTCCAATCCGGACGAGCCTCGTCCGGATTTTTCATGTATAATCCTAAGTGTGGAAGGACTTCTTTTGAAGTTCGTCGAACACCTTTGGCTGGAAGTTGGAGAGCCAATGACGATTTTCGGCGCTCCATCGATGCCAAAAGGTCGAACAGATAAGGGGTGCAGAGCCGTTTGATCCAGCCTGATTCTTTCGAACTGCAACGAAAAGGCGGGCTTCCGGTTTATCTTCAAGTTAAACGGAAGATGGAGTCTTTAATTGCATCGGGCCACTGGGACAAAGGGCAACGCCTTCCAACCGAGCGTTCTCTGGCTCAAAAACTCGGCGTGAGCCGAAACACCATAAGCTTGGCGTACAGGCAAATGGAAGCGGAAGGACTCATAACTTCCAGGCAGGGCCGGGGCACTTTTGTAGCAGAGGCCGATGACCTTTTGAGGCTTGAGAACAAGCGCGAGCGTTTGTCCAGGGTAGTCGACAGTGCTTTAGAAGACGCCATAGCTATGGGCGTCAGCGCCGAAGAGTTCCTGGTAGCCGCCGGTAAGAGAGTCGCCGAACGTCGAAAAATGCTTTCAGAGATCAAAATGGCCTTCATTGAATGCAACAAAGAGCAATTGGATTATTTCAGCAAAGAATTAGAGCTCGGTACAGGTGTGCGGGTGATGCCGGTTTTAATCGACGATCTCAACGACAAAGAAGCTTCTGCCATAGAAACCGTGGCTGAAGCCGATTTGGTGGTTACGACCTTCTTCCATTTAGATGAGGTTAGAGACATCTTCTCAGAACGGGCCGACGACATCATCGGCATAGCCCTTGACCCCGATATTGAATCCATCGTCCGTATTGCCCGCCTTTCGCCGGGCACAAAAGTACTTCTGGTGTGCATCTCCCACAGGTTTGCCGAGAGAATCCTAAAATCGATTGACATTGCGGGTATAAGCGAGCTCTCGCTTGAAACCACAACTACCAGGAGTCCTCAGGAAGTCCAAAGGAGAATACAGGGCAAACGCGCGATCATCGTGTCTCCGGGCAGGTACAAAGAAGTGATTTCAATGGTAAAAAGGGGGACTCATGTAATCGAATTCATTTACAAACCGGATGCAGGCTCTGTGAATTTGTTGCGTTCCTCAGTTTTGGAACACAGGAAAAAGAATAGGCAGGAGGGGGTCGACCGTGATTCAAAAGGCACAGTGGGAAGTAACCATTAACCGAAAGTGGTGTAAAAAGTGTGGCCTGTGTGCGGCATTTTGCCCAACAGATACCCTGGCTGAAACGAACGGAGAGCCTAGAGTGCAGAATATAGACTCTTGCATAGGGTGTCTAATGTGCGAAATGCACTGCCCTGACTTTGCCATCGTTGTCAAGAGGAGAGAGAAAAATGACCAATAAAGGACCGAGACTCCTGCAGGGCAACGAAGCATGTGTAGAGGGCGCCTTGGCTGCCGGGCTCAAGTTTTTCGCCGGGTACCCAATTACCCCGTCTACTGAAATAGCCGAGCTCTGCTCATTAAAGCTCCCGACGGTTGGGGGCAAGTTCATGCAAATGGAAGACGAAATCGCAAGTATGGCGGCTGTATGCGGCGCTTCTCTGGCGGGAAGAAAAGCTATGACAGCTACAAGCGGCCCCGGTTTCTCTCTAAAACAGGAGAATATAGGGTTCGCAATCGAAGCCGAGATTCCTTGCGTGGTAGTTGACGTGCAAAGGGTTGGGCCTTCTACAGGGATGGCTACATCTACCGCTCAAGGCGACGTCATGCAGGCCAGGTGGGGAGTACACGGAGACCACGAGGCAGTGGCTTTAGCCCCCTCGTCAGTGTTAGAGTGTTACACCCTTACAGTAGAAGCGTTTAACATAGCCGAAAGGCTTCGTACCCCTGTAATAATGCTTTTGGATGAGATGATAGGGCACCTTAGGGAAAAAGTAGTGCTTCCCGAGTCAGTCAAAGTCGTTGACAGAGAGAAGCCGGGTCCGGACAAGGCGGCGTACAAACCTTTCGCGTATGGCCAGGGAACTCTGCCTGACGTACCGCCATTGGCGCCTTACGGTACCGGATACCGTTTCCACGTGACGGGTCTTACTCACGGTGAAGACGGTTTCCCCACTAACAATCCGGACATAGGGGAAAAACAGATAACTCGCATCAATACGAAGATAAGCTCGAGAAAAGACGAGCTTTGTTACGTTGAAGAGCTGCTTCTGGACGATGCCGAAGTGGTTGTGGTTGCTTGGGGCGGAAGCGTAAGGTCGGCGAAGATGGCCGTCCGTGAAGCCAGGGCGCAAGGCATCAAAGCCGGGCTTCTCAAAATCATCAGTGTCTGGCCTTTCCCTGACAAAGCATTGGCAAAAGTAAAGGCCATGTCTCCTAAGGCCGTCATTGTCCCCGAGATGAACCTGGGTCAGTACGTGTGGCCCATAAGAAGGGCTATAGGCGACGCTTGCCCGGTTTACCAAGTAAATACAATTGCGGGCCGTCTTATTGAGCCGGACGAAATTCTAGAATCCATAAAGGAGGCGATGTAACGTGGCCCTTCCTATGGAAAAATATTTGCGGGTACCAAAACTGCCTCATATATGGTGCCCGGGCTGCGGGCACGGCATCGTCACTCAGGCCATTATAAGGGCTTTAGACGAAGCCGATATTGATCCCGAGAAAACTGTCGTAGTTTCGGGTATAGGTTGTTCTTCCAGGGCGCCGGGTTATATGAACTTTGACACTTTGCACACAACCCACGGCCGGGCAATACCTTTTGCGACAGGCATCAAAATGGCAAATCCCGAGCTCAACGTCATCGTAATCACTGGCGATGGGGATGCTTCGGCCATTGGAGGTAACCACCTGATTCACGCCGCAAGGCGGAATATCGGGTTAACGGTGATATGCTTCAATAACTCAATATACGGTATGACTTCCGGCCAGTATTCACCGCTTACCCCGCAAGGATCGTTCGCTTCCACAGCTCCCTACGGGATGCTTGAGCCAAACTTCGATCTTTGTGATTTGGTGGCGGGCGCCGGCGGAACTTTTGTGGCCAGGGGCACAACCTACCACATTAGGCCTTTGACTACCATTATCAAACAAGCCCTAACCCACGACGGTTTCGCGTTCGTTGACGCTTTGTCGCAGTGTCCCACTTACTTTGGGCGGCGCAACAAGCTGCGGACTCCCATCGACATGATGAACTGGTACCGCGATAAGGCGGTCTCTGTGAATGCTTACGCAAAGCTGAGCGATGAGGAGAAAAAGGACAAATTCCCCATTGGAGTTATCAGGAAAGTTGACGCTCCTGAATTCAGCAAGGTATACTCCGGGCTCGTTGAAAAGGTACAAGAAGGGAGCGAGGAGTAATGCGTACAGAGTTTAGGTTGGCGGGTGAAGGCGGGCAGGGGCTTATAACCGCCGGAATCATCTTGGCGGCTGCCACTGCGGAGCATACATCTTTTAACGCTGTTCAATCCCAGTCATATGGTCCCGAATCCAGGGGCGGCGCATCAAAAGCCGACGTTATCATTTCAGATCAAGAGATAGACTATCCTGAAGTCAAAACTCCCGATTACATGGTAGTTATGGCACAGGAAGCTTGCGACAAATACGTCCCCAACATCCGACCCGGGGGTACTATCATTATCGATACGACCTATGTGAAATCCGTTCCTAAGGTGGACGCCAAAATCATCGAGTGTCCCATAAGCGAAGAAGCAAAGGCACTGGGGCGCGAAATAGTGGCCAACATCGTGGCTTTAGGGCTTCTTATTGGGATCACCAAAGTAATTCCGGAAGAGGCTGTGTTGCCTGCGGTTTTAGGTCGTATTCCTAAGGGCACAGAAGAACTCAACAAGAAAGCGTTTTCCAAAGGGATTGAACTGGCTAAGGCGATAGGTGAATAATAGGCAGGACTGACTTACAAGCGGGGGGGCCTGTCTCATGCATTGCGGGATAGGCCTTCTTTGAAAGAGGGGGCAGAGATACCCAAGTGGCTAACAACGAGATTAGAACGGCTAAGGAAAAATGGGAACAGGGCGCTGTTGCCAAAGTTGTAAGCAGGTTTCCTGAACGCAAACAAGAGTTTCAGACCGATTCGGGGATTCCGGTAAATCGTGCTGACACGCCTGTAGATTTGGAGAACTGGGATTACCTGTCGAAATTGGGTTTCCCCGGGGAATACCCTTTTACCAGAGGCGTTCAGCCTACCATGTATCGAGGCCGTTACTGGACCATGCGGCAGTATGCGGGGTTTGGCACGGCTCAGGAGACTAACGAGAGGTTTCGTTTTCTTCTGGGTCAAGGGCAAACGGGGCTTTCGGTTGCTTTTGACTTGCCCACCCAAGTAGGCTACGATTCCGACCATTCCATGTCCGAAGGTGAAGTAGGGCGTGTGGGCGTCGCGGTAGACTCGCTGGAAGATGCTGAAACAGTGTTCGCAGGTATTCCTTTGGACAAAGTGTCCACATCCATGACCATCAACGCTCCTGCATCGATTCTATTGGCCATGTACCAGGCTGTTGGCGAAAAACAGGGAGTCCCTGCCGCTAAACTTCAAGGTACTGTTCAAAACGATATTCTAAAAGAGTA
>CAZXSP010000031.1:0-13021 GCA_964643285.1 uncultured Eubacteriales bacterium | reverse complement strand
CCCGGCGGGCATTCGGACAAGAATCTCGCAAGCCAGGTGGGGTTTCTCTTGGCAAACTTGACGAAAAGGGCGATTCTCTCTACAAATTCATCGCTTACTATGTGTTCTATCCGTTCTGTATCTTTCAAAATGTTTTCGCGGATGCCGAAGTATCTCATGAAGGTTTCAATAAGCTTATGCCTTTCCATTAACTGACTGCCAACTTCCAACCCCAATTTGGTCAGTTGAAGCACTCCGTATTTCTCGTACAATACATATCCGTCTTGTGCCAACCGCTGCGCCATTTTTGTGACAGAAGGAGGCTGCACGTTTAACGCAATCGCAAGGTCAACAAGCCTAACGTAGGATTTTTCCCCGCTTAGACGAAAAATCATCTCCAAATAGTCTTCCATACTGGGGGTCAACACTTGTCCGCCGTTTGCCAGACTATAACCGCGAAAGGTACGAAACTCGCCAAAATCATCCAAGGCTATCACTCCCATCTAACAACAATCTATGCGATTTTGGGGGGAAATTGCCCTGTTTCCCCATTACCCCATCTTCGTGGTACTATAAAATTTAATCAGCGGGGTCTTAAGGGGGAACTGAGCCATGGGGAAGGAGTACAACCCAAAGGAAATTGAACTGAAGTGGCAGCGTATTTGGGAAGAAAAAGGGGCGTTTCACGCGTCGTTGGACAAAAGTAAGCCCAAGTACTACGCGCTTATAGAATTTCCATACCCTTCCGGAGACGGTTTGCACGTTGGCCATCCAAGAAGCAATACCGCCATGGATATTATAGCCAGGAAAAGGCGCTTGGAAGGTTATAACGTGTTGTACCCCATAGGATATGACGCCTTTGGGCTTCCCACCGAAAACTTCGCGATCAAAAACAAGATTCATCCGAAAGCGGTCACAGAAAGAAATGTGGAACGCTTCAGAAACCAGCTTAAGTCTTTGGGGTTTTCTTTTGACTGGTCAAGGGAAATAAACACCACCGACCCGGATTATTACAAATGGACACAATGGATATTCTTGAAGTTGTACGAAAACGGTTTGGCGTACAAAGCGGAGATCCCCATTAACTGGTGTACTTCTTGCCGAATTGGCTTGGCTAATGAAGAAGTAGTGGGCGGTGTTTGCGAGCGATGCGGCGGAACCGTGGTTCGCAAAGTAAAAAGCCAATGGATGCTCAAGATAACCCAGTATGCTCAAAGGCTTTTGGATGATCTGGATACTGTGGACTATGTGGAAAAAATCAAAGCGCAACAAAGAAACTGGATTGGACGGTCTGAAGGCGCCGAGGTTGACTTCGCCGTGACGGGTACAGCACACAAGCTAAGAATTTTCACCACAAGGCCGGATACGCTTTTTGGCGCGACTTATATGGTTTTATCACCGGAACATCACATCTTGGACGAGATGAAAGACCGCGTTGAAAACTGGGACCTAGTCCTGGAATATCGCCGTGCCGCGGAACAAAAATCTGACTTCGAACGCACCGAGGAAATAAAGGAAAAGACCGGTGTTCCTGTTATGGGGCTTTCGGCCATAAACCCCGCGACAGGCAAGGAAATCCCCGTGTGGATATCTGACTATGTGCTCATGTCCTATGGCACCGGAGCGATAATGGCGGTTCCGGGCCATGACCAAAGAGACTGGGAATTTGCCGACACTTTCGGGTTACCAATTGTGGAAGTGGTGGAAGGCGGGAATATAAAGAAAGAGGCCTACACCGATATCAGCAGCGGGATCATGGTGAACTCGGGTTTTCTAAACGGGCTTACTGTGTCGGAAGCTATAGAAACCATGATGTCTTGGCTGGAACAAAACGGTCTCGGGGAAAGAAAAGTTAACTACAAGTTGAGGGACTGGGTGTTTTCCAGGCAGCGTTATTGGGGCGAACCTATCCCCATGGTCAAATGCGCCCATTGCGGTTGGGTTCCCGTGCCGGAAGAAGACCTCCCTGTAAAGCTTCCTGATGTAAAAGATTATGTGCCCAACGAACAAGGCGAGTCGCCTCTTGCCAACATAACCGAGTGGGTAAACACCACTTGCCCGAGATGCGGGGGCCCCGCCAGAAGAGAAACCGATACCATGCCCAACTGGGCCGGTTCATCGTGGTACTTCTTGCGTTACGTCGACCCCCATAACGACACAAAATTGGCGTCTTTTGAGGACATTAAGTATTGGATGCCGGTGGACTGGTATAACGGCGGTATGGAACACACAACGCTGCACCTTTTGTACTCAAGGTTTTGGCACAAATTCCTATATGACATAGGCGCCGTCACTACTTCGGAGCCGTACGTTAAGAGGACATCCCACGGCATGATTTTGGCTGAAAACGGCGAAAAAATGTCAAAGTCTAGGGGCAATGTGATAAATCCCGACGACATAGTGAGGGAGTTCGGCGCCGATAGCGTCCGGCTGTACGAAATGTTCATAGGCGCTTTCGATCAAGCGATTCCCTGGTCTCAGCAGGGGCTAAAAGGGTGCAGACGGTTTTTGGACAAAGTGTGGCGCCTGCAAGACTTCATAGTTGAAGGGAAGTCCTATTCCAAACAGTTTGAAGTAGCCATGCACCACACTACGAAAAAAGTATCCCAAGACTATGAGCGCATGAAATTTAACACAGCCGTGTCAGCCATGATGGTTTTGGTTAATGAGCTTTCTGCGGCGGGAAGGGTTACCAAAGGCGAGCTGGGTACATTGCTCTTGTTGTTGTACCCTGTGGCTCCTCATATAGCACAGGAAATGTGGGAAAATGCCGGGCTCCCGGGTTTCTTGCACGAGCAAAGCTGGCCCGGTTGGGATGAAGACAAAACTGTCGAAGACATAGTCGAGATTGCGGTACAGATAAACGGCAAATTACGAGGCGTGGTCAAAGTACCTAAAGGTGCCGACGAAGAGACTGCCGGCGCCGCTGCCATGGAACACGAAGGGGTTGCCCGGTATCTTCTGGACAAAATTATCGTGAAGCACATTTATATCGTCGATCGTATGTACAGTATTGTAGCCAAATAACCGGCTTCCAACGGGACCTAAGGCTATTCCTGCAGGAACATGGTTTACGTGTGTCAAATACAAGTCTAATATTAGGTTGTATACTTATCATGACATACGTTGGAGCGATGACCATTGACGGTATCAACTACTACCGGTATGATTCTCAATATTCAAAAGTATTCTCTTCATGATGGCCCCGGGATACGAACAACGGTGTTTCTTAAAGGTTGTCCCTTAAGATGTTGGTGGTGCCACAACCCGGAAAGCCAGGTCAAGGGCCCTGAGATCATGAGTTTGCCATCAAGGTGCCTGGGGTGCGGCACTTGTCAAACTGTTTGTCCTACGGATGCCATATCCATGGTAGACGGTAAGGCAGTTATCGACCGTTTGAAGTGTACTGTTTGCGGAGAGTGCGCGCGAGTTTGCGGGGCAGAGGCCAAAGAGATCGTGGGCAAGGAATTCACTGTAGAGGAAGTCATGGCCGAGGTTATGAAGGACCGCATTTTTTACGACCAATCTCAAGGCGGCGTGACTTTTTCCGGGGGAGAGCCTTTGATGCAGCCCAAGTTCCTAAAAGAACTTTTGGTGCAGAGTAAAGAAGAAGGCCTTGAAACCGTCGTAGATACTTCCGGGTTTGCCCATTGGCAAGTCCTGGAGGATATTATTCCCTATACCGATTTGTTCTTGTACGATGTGAAAGTCATGGATGACGCCAAACATCAAAAGTATGTAGGTGTATCCAACAAGCTGATTCTGGCTAACCTCGAAAAGCTGGCGGCGACGGGCAGTAAAATACGAGCAAGGATTCCCATAATCCCCGGGGTTAACGATGATGAACAGAATCTGCGGGAAACAGGCGAATTTTTGGCAGGACTTGGCATAGCAGATGTTAATGTCTTGCCATATCACAACATGGGGGCAGACAAATACTCCAGGCTGGGCAGGGAGTATTTGCTCCCGGAACTTGAAGCCCCGACAGAGGAGACAATGGAAAGAGTGGTAAAGACACTTGCTTCGTTTGGGCTTAACGTAAAAACGGGAGGGTGAGAAAGAAATGAGAGAAAGGATCGCAGAACTTAGAAACTTGAGTCTTGAAACTGTTCCGACCTTATCCGTTGAGCGGGCAAGGCTCGTTACAGAAGCCTACAAAAAATACGAGGGTACGGTTTCCACCCCCGTGTTACGGGCACTCACGTTTCAGCACTTAATGGAGAACAAAACTATTTATATAGGTTCAGGCGAATTGATTGTGGGAGAAAGGGGTCCCAGCCCCAAGGCAACCCCAACCTACCCGGAGCTTTGCTGCCACACAGTAGAAGATTTTGATGTCATTGACAAGCGGGAAAAAACGTTCTTTAGAGCAAGCGAAGAAGCAAAGCAAATTCAAGGCCAAGAGATAATTCCTTATTGGGAACATAGGGCTATGCGGACCAAGCTTTTTGACCACATGACAAAAGAGTGGAACGATTGCTACGAAGCGGGGATTTTTACAGAGTTCATGGAACAACGGGCGCCGGGACACACGGTGGCCGACGACAAGGTGTATCATAATGGATTTTTGGACTTCAAAAAACAGATCCAAGACTCCATCGACTCTCTGGATTTCCACAACGATTTAGACGCTTTTGACAAGAAAGAACAGTTGAAAGCCATGTCCATATGCTGTGACGGAATCATCAGTTTTGGCAAGCGTCATGCCGAAAAAGCGCTGCAGATGGCTGACGAAACTACTGATCCCACACGCAAAGCCGAGCTTCTGGAGATAGCCGAGGTCTGCAATCATGTACCGGCACACGCCCCCAGGAATTTCAGAGAAGCTCTGCAAATGTATTGGTTTCTCCATTTGGGGGTTATAACCGAGCTCAACACTTGGGATTCTTTTAACCCGGGAAGGCTCGACCAACATCTTTATCCGTTCTACAAAAAAGAACTTAAAGACGGTTCTTTGACCAGGGAAGATGCCAAGGAATTGCTCCACGCTTTCTGGGTGAAGTTTAATAATCAGCCTGCTCCGCCGAAAGTCGGAATTACTTTGGCTGAAAGCGGCACCTATACAGACTTCGCCAATATTAACAGCGGCGGCCTCAAAAAAGATGGTTCCGACGGAGTCAACGATGTCACTTATTTGGTGTTGGAAGTAATCGATGAAATGCAGATTTTGCAGCCAAGTTCCAACATTCAAGTGAGCAAAAAGAACCCCGACAAGTTTGTGAGAAAAGCGTGCGAGATAATTCGCCGCGGTTGGGGGCAGCCGTCGGTGTTTAACGCGGACACTGTTATAGAAGAAATGCTTCTGGCAGGCAAATCCGTGGAAGACGCGCGCATGGGCGGCACAAGCGGTTGTGTAGAGACCGGAGCTTTCGGGAAAGAGAGCTACATCCTTACAGGATATTTCAACCTTCCCAAGGTGCTTGAGATAACCATGAATAACGGTTACGACCCCAGGACAGGGAAAAAGCTGGGCCTGGAAACCGGGGATGCCACCGAATTTGAATTGTTCGAAGAGCTTATGGCGGCTTTTAAGAAGCAGCTTAAGCATTTTGTGGACATCAAAGTCAGAGGCAACAACGTAATAGAGAACCTGTACGCCAAGTACATGCCGTGTCCGTTCCTTTCCATCACGGTTAGCGATTGTATTCAGGACGGAACCGATTACAACGCGGGCGGCGCGCGCTACCACACCCGTTACATTCAAGGCGTGGGAATTGGTTCCATCACCGACAGCTTGGCGGCTCTAAAACAGTATGTATACGAAGAAAAGTCCATTTCTATGGAGAAGTTTATGGGTATCCTGGCTGACGATTTCCGCGGCCATGAAGTTGTAAGGCAGACAATGATGAACAAGGCCCATAAGTACGGCAATGACGACGATTACGCCGACGACATCATGCAGATAGTATTCAACGCGTTCCATGGGGAGGTAACAGGTAGAAAAACGCCTACAGGCGGTACTTACCGCATCGATATGCTGCCTACTACCTGTCACGTCTATTTTGGCTCTGTAATCGGCGCGACTCCCGATGGCCGCAATGCGGGCGAACCGTTATCTGAAGGAATCTCACCTGTTCAGGGTAGGGATAGGTTTGGCCCAACGGCTGTGGTCAAATCGGCTTCCAAGATGGATCACACCAAAACAGGCGGTACACTGTTGAACCAGAAGTTCACCCCCAAGCTTTTGGAGGGACCGGAGGGCTTGAACGCTTTGGTGAACCTCATAAGGGGTTATTTCAAGTTAGGCGGCCACCACATTCAGTTTAACGTGGTAAGCGCCGACACTTTGCGGGACGCTCAGGCGCACCCGGATAAGTACAGAGATTTAATAGTGAGGGTCGCCGGGTATTCGGATTATTTCTGCGATTTAACCAAGGCTCTTCAGGACGAAATTATCGCGAGAACCGAACACACAGCGTTTTAGGAAAAGCATATTCAAAAGGCCGCGGCTAGTGTCCGCGGCCTTTTTATGTTGCTGACAGCTATTTCTTACTTGTAGTAGCACAGATACACTACATCGTTGTCCAAGTCCAAATCGAAGGATTTATTTGGGGCCACTACAAACTTCTCGCCTTTTCCATACACTTTCCAATCATCTGCGCCGGGCAGTTTCACTTTCATGGAACCCACTACCACGTTCATATGTTCCTCGGATGAGGTGGAAAATGTGTATTTGCCCGGTTCCATTACTCCTACTGTGGCGAAGCCTTCGTCGGTATTTACCCCCAGACTCTGGACCTTTCCATCAAAATAAACGCTATGCTTCATGATGAACCCTCCAGTCTCGCCGGTCATCCGGCATTGTGTTGTTAACCGCCTATAAGCCTGAAACCCGCCGGAATCGGATCTTCGGGGTCAAGCACCAGTTGGTTAAAACCGGTGATAAACGCCCTTCCGGATACTTCAGGAACTATAGCCGGAATTCCTGCAACTTCGGTGTGTGTTATGATTCTACCCGTCATTTCTGTGTCGATAATGGATAGGTTCTCCAAAATGTCGCCGTCGCCCATGATTCCTTTGTGGTGGCAAAGTGCCACCCTTCCCCCCGTGCCGGTGCCGGTGGGAGAGCGGTCAATCTGGCCTTCCGCAAAAATGCAAATGTTTTTGCTCTTAAGGGTTTTACCTTGTCTTACAACCGGGTCCGTAATTATAGTTCCGTAAATGCCGTTTAGGCCCGGTTCCAGCGGATGGACAATTTCCATATTATCCATAACCTTGTACTTAATTTCCATGCCTTTTTTCACTAATTCGTCCACGTTTTCAGTCTTGAGTTCGACTCCTATCTTCTGGGCGTCTACATAAACGTAGAAGGCGCCGCAAAAGGCCACGTCGCAAACAACGGACCCTATTCCGTCAACATCCACGACTATGTTCTCCTTAAGGACGAAAGACGGCACGTTGGCAAAGCGGACTTTTTCAACTTTGCCGTCTTTAATGTCGGCAAACGCGGTGATGCGCCCGGCGGGAGAATCGATTTTGAGAACGTTCTCTCCTTGATGGCTTTCCACCATACCGGTTTCAAAAACCACAGTGGTAATGCCGATGGTGGCGTGCCCGCACATGGTGCTTAAACCTTCGTTGTGGGTGAACAACACCCCGATATCGCCGTCTTGGGTTACGGGCGGGACAATTATGCATCCGTACATTCCCGCGTGCCCTCTGGGCTCAAACATGAGCATTTTGCGAATGTGATCGTAATGCTTCAGTACATATTCCCGCTTTTCCAAGATGGTTTTGCCCGGGATTGGAGGAAAGCCTGAAGTGATAATCCTTGTCGGTTCTCCGCCTGTGTGAGAATCGATACAAGTGATGATTCTTTCAAAAGTCATCATAGAGATTAGCCCTCTTTCCGTAGAATTGAAATCACAATCTTACATGGGAACTTCTTGACCTAAGCCTTCTGCTAAAGCGCATTCGTATATCAATTTCGATACCACAAGATCGAAAACGGCCATTCCTACCGATTTCACAAAGGTGGTCTCACCGCTTGCGGGAAGCTTCGTGTGATTTGCAAGCAACAGATGTCCGAAAGTGTCTACTTGGTCTTCGCGCAAGAGACCTTTTGCCAGCGGATAAACCAGATCCCCCGTTTCCTTTTTGGCATGTTCGGTGTCTACATATATTTTGTCCACCAGGCTGAAAAGAGCGTCGGGATATTCACGCATAGATGGCTTATAGGAGCCTATCCCGACAAAATGCTTTCCCTTCAGTAAAGAAACGTCATCGGGTAACACAGGCTCTTCTGAAGTCGTCGTGGTCACAATAATCTGTGAGTTTTTCAGCAATTGCTCTACGGATACGGCTTCCTCAACATCTATGTCTTTTAGCCGCGCTTTTAGAGCTTCGACGAAAGCGGGCAATTTTTGCCTATACTTATCGAATACTATCACCTTTTTTATGGGGCGTGCCCGGCAAGCAAAAAGGGCTTGGTGATAGCCTTGTGTGCCGGTGCCCACTATCCCCACCGAGGACGCGGTCATGGGCGTCGTGTGCCGAATTGCCACGCCCCCTACGGCGCCCGTGCGCATGGCTGTAAGGGATTTACCGTCAATTATGGCAATAGGTTTTCCTGTTTCGAAATCGTTTAAGAGCATTAGCCCGTCGATGGCCGGAAGGCCCATGTGAGCGTTTTCAGGAAACACGGTCAAAATCTTCGTCCCAAAAAGATCCGGCGCAAAACAAGGCATGTAAAGAAGGGTTTTTTGACCATGGTCCACGTGCATACGGGGCGGCATGTAGAAAGTGTCGGTCTCGTACAAGCGGTATGCTTCCTCGATAGCGTCCATGATTTTTTCGTAGGATACAGCTTTTTCGACTGCATGATTATTCAATATGAGCAATGGCATCATCCCTTTTGTCCCATAAGAAAACGATGTTTGACAAATAAGTGTCTGCGGATTCATATTTGACGTTCAAGAATGCATTACCTTCTTGAAATTCCATTCCGTATCAGCTGTTGGGTTTTAGACAGTCTTTGGGATTTCACCCCTTATTAGCAGGATACTGATATAGTTATGTTGAAGTCATATGATCAGTTATTGTTCGTTGGTCGATATATTCGGGGGTGGAGACGTATGGCTGTTCAGAATGTGGTTGATGAATTAGCACGTGTTATAGGGCGACCGATCACTGTTGAAGACGCGGAAGGACGCCTAATTGCATATTCGATTCATGATGAACCGGTAGATACTGTTCGAATGGAAACCTTGCTTCGAAAAGGAGCATCCTCAGCTACTATCGAGGCCCTGAAGAAAAGGGGCGTATACCGCAATATCAATTCCGCGCCGGGTATTGTGAGGGTTCCGGCCATACCTGAAATCGGTTTTACCTCTCGCATTTGCGCCGCGATTAGAGGCGGCGCCAGGGTATTGGGGTATCTGTGGGTTGTTGACGAAAGCCCGACGGTGCCCGCTTATATAGAAGAGAGTTTGCGGCAAACATGTAAGCTTCTGGCGGCCGAGCTTTTAGATAAAGGGTCTGTGGCCAAAGAGAAGCAGCAATTTGAGTTCGTTAAAGATGTGATAGACGGCACGGAAAACGATCAAAGCGCCCTTTATCTCCGGGCTAAAGCTCTCGGGTGGTATCCCGAATTACCGTTCCAAACCATAATTGTGCGAGTAAGAAGCATGGCAAAACCTGATACAAGAGGACTTCTTACCAAAGAAATAGAAACGTATCTTCGTAAGTCAGGGGCTTTCTGGTTGAAAAGCTCTGATAAAGATGAGGATATCATCATACTGGGTGGCGCTTGGATAGGCCCGGCTTCGTCTTTGTCAAAGCAATTGGAGGAAAAAGTGCAAGATTACGCTAACGGCGCCGTGGGTATCGGCACTTGCGGGGATGCTCTTTCACACCTTCGCAAAAGCTACGAAGAAGCCTCAGCGGCCATAGCTTTGGGGGCTCGTCTAAACCTGAGGGGACCCTGTTTTGACTACAGTTCGCTTGCCCCGTATGAGCTTGTGTCGTGTATGGCGCACTGCAAAAAAGTGGGGGATTTCGGTCGGAATTTGGTGGAAAAAGTTATTGCGTACGATGCCCTTCGCGATGGCGATTTGTTTGTCACGTTGGAGGCTTATCTGGATTTGTACGGCAAAAGAAAGGCTGCCGCCAAAAGACTCAATATCCATCCAAATACCCTTGACTACAGAGTGAAAAGGTTGAGAGAGATTACTAGGGTGGATTTCGATGATCCAAGCGTAAGGCTTGTGATGCATGTATGGGTGAAGGCGCTCAGGGCTGCCAGAGTGTCCCAAGGTCTTTCAAGAATGGAGGTGGGCTATAGAGAGACAAATCCTGCATCGGAGGGTGTGACAGCCTCGTTTGTCAGCGGCAGGGAAAAAGTCTGGAAGGAGTGAAAACAGTGGAGTATCGAATTTCGGCTCAAGAGTATAAGAGACGAACCGATCTGGTACTGGATTCCATGGTTGAGAAAGATTTAGATGCCTTTATTTTTTGGAACCCAACGAGCGTTTTGTACCTTGTCGGGTTTGCGTTTATCCCCACTGAGAGGCCCATCGGGCTCATTTTGGGCAAAGACGGCAAGAAAACAATGTATGTTCCCAGGTTGGAAGTGGAACATGTCTCCGGAATAGCTGAAGTCTCCGAAGTAAAACACTACGACGAGTATATTGGGCCAAAGCATCCCATGGTTCTTCTGGCGGAGGTTCTTGAGGGAATGGGGCTGGCAAAGGCCAAAATAGGTTCAGACGCGGCCGGATACGGATCTTCTTGGGGTTACGCGGGCCCAAGTCTGTCCCAGGTGTTGCCCCATGCCACAATCGCGGTAGACGCTGACCTTGTGCCGACGCTCCGTGTTGTGAAATCTGATGAAGAGATTAAGCTAATCAGGCAGAGCGCCACTTGGGGCAATTTGGCTCACGCGCTTTTGCAGGAGTATTCGCTCCCGGGCCGCACCGAGAACGAGATTTCTATGAGGGCGTCCATGGAAGCCACTTTGGCCATGATAAAGACGTTGGGCAGCACTTACTCGCCCTTGGGCGGAGCCGGCGCTTCGGCCGGTTTTCGCGGTCAAATCGGCGCCAATTCGGCTTTGCCCCACGCTATTACCATAAACGCTGTGCTTCGTCCCGGTGACGTTCTTGTCACAGGTGCCGGCGCTTCGGTTGCGGGTTACGATAGCGAATTGGAGCGCACCATGTTTGTGGGTGAGCCCAACGCCGAGCAAAAACGCTATTTCGGCCACATGATGGCGCTTATGGAAATAGCCTTCGAACATATGAAACCGGGCAACAAATGCAGCGATGTAGACAACGCGTGCAGAGATTATTACGAAAAGCATAATCTCTGGGAACACTGGCGGCACCATACAGGCCATTGTCTCGGCATGTTAGGCCACGAAGCGCCTTTCCTGGATTCCGGCGATCATTCGGTACTTCGCCCCGGAATGGTGTTCAGCATTGAGCCCGGAATATACGTCCCCGGCTTTGGTGGGTTCAGGCACTCAGACACCGTGCTCATAACCGAAACCGGTATGGACTTCATCACGTACTACCCAAGAGAGCTCAGCGATCTTATTTGCGGGTAGGAAAGGAGCAGCAACAATAGTGACAGCACAAAACGACCTAAACAACACCTACAGACAACTGGACGCTAGAATTGCAGACGAAATATTCAAACAGTCTTCGGGTCACGGTTACGAGACTGTGGCAGTGGTACCTTCGGTGGAATCCAAAGAAGAGTCAAGGACTGTTTTCGAGAACCTTTTGGCAGAAGCCCAAGCCTTAGAAGCGCCGGATGCCGTATTCTCGCTTGTTAAAGGCCATATGGTGGAATTTTTGCAGGGCCGTCTTTCGGGCATAGATTCATCTTACCTGCATTTGAACAGGTTTGTGGGTTCTCAGACCCGAGTGGTAGACTTTTTGACACGCACCGATTCAAGACCTGCCGGTGAGAGATTGAAAGTCCTGGAGGCCAGGTTCGGTCAGATGGATGATGTTTGGAACGGAGTCAAACAGCTTCTGGGAACCGTTCCCGCCGACAAAGTCAGAGAAGTGGCAAAAGCATGCGAAGTATTGGATACCGTGTCAACTTCAGCCATAGCTAACATAGAAGAGAGTTACAAAGAGCTCAGCTCCCAAGACAAGGAAAAGCTTTCCCAAGGCCTTAAAGACTTGGTTTCCAAGTCGCGCAAATGGAAAGCCGAGGCGGAGAAAGAGGCGGCATCCAGGGGCGACTCTCCGCAAACCGCCGCAAAGCCCGCCGAGTCTTTGGAGGACCAAAGGAAACGTTATGAGCAAATACTTAGAGAAGAGTGCGGCGTAAGCCTAGATGAGCTTCTCAAGTGGCATGAAGAAGAGATGGATAAGACAAGAACAGAGCTTATTGAGACCGCGGTGAAAACCGGCTTGCAGCCTGTTAAGTCACAAAACGATGCTTTTGAGATTCTGAACAAATATGGCGGGCCATATGACACTGTAGAAGAAATGTTCAGCCATATGGAAGACTATGTTGCCGTCGCAAGGGCAGCCACCAGGGATGGGTATGTCGATCTTCCTGAAGAAAGCTGCTTGGTTATCCCAACTGCCGAGCAGACAAAGGACGACTTCCCTTGGGGAGGCTACGGCGGAGGCGATTCAAAACAAAGACCCATGGTGGGTCACGTCTTCTTGAATGACAGCAACTATACAGCGGTAACCGACGGATGGCTTAAAATGATGGCCATTCACGAATGCTATCCGGGCCATCACGCTCAGTGGGTAAGAAGCACACTGGACACGCTTCCTGAAACCATTAAGCTGGGCTCCAGGGGTATTCCGCTTTTGGAGGGGACAGCGCACCGCTCGGAAAAGCTCATGGAATGGATCTTCCCCGACGATCCCGTATTCCCGTTGTTCGTTCGTCTAAGGCGCCATCATACCGCCGTGCGAATCAAAGCTGATTTGATGATGCATTACCACGGCCGGCCCGTTGACGAATTAGTGGAATTGTATATGAAAGAGCTTGGTTTTGACAGAGTGTCCGCTAGGGGACAGGTTAGATACCAGGAGCGTAATCCCGGATACATGACCTGTTACTACTACGG
>CAZXSP010000030.1:12161-13107 GCA_964643285.1 uncultured Eubacteriales bacterium | reverse complement strand
CAAGAAGGGGCAGATATAGTACGGGTGGCCGTTTTGGACGAAAAAGCGGCGCAAGCCATCTCTGCCATTAGGGAACGGACGACTTGCCCCTTGGTCGCTGATATCCATTTCGATTACAAACTGGCCCTTTTGTCTTTGGAACATGGGGCACACAAAGTAAGAGTAAACCCCGGCAACATTGGCGGCTCAGAAAAACTTTTGGAGGTTGCCAAAAGCGCGGACAGACTGGGGGCATCTCTTAGAATCGGCATTAACAGCGGTTCTTTAGAAAAAGACATACTTGCTCGTTACGGAAGCCCTTCACCGGAGGCTTTAGTGGAAAGTGCCCGTAAAAGCTTGGACTTTCTTTCCGAACACGGGTTTCAAAATGTTGTGGTTTCCTTGAAATCTTCTGATGTAAACAATACCTTGAAAGCTTATGCACTCTTGGCACGCTACACCGATGCGCCTTTTCACATCGGCATCACGGAAGCCGGGCCCGGCCTTTTTGGCGTAGTCAAATCTTCCGCCGGTATCGGCGCATTATTGTCATTGGGCCTTGGTGATACGTTAAGAGTATCTTTAACGGAGGCCCCGGTGGAAGAAGTAAAGGTAGCCAAACATATCTTGCAGGCTTTGGGCAAAAGACGTTTCGGGCCCGACATAATTTCGTGCCCCACTTGCGGGCGCACACAAGTGGACCTGGACAGCGTTGTACGCGAGATTTCCGATAGGCTTCAAGGCGTGACTGTCCCTATAAAGATTGCTATTATGGGATGCCCTGTTAATGGACCGGGAGAAGCAAAAGAAGCGGATGTGGGAATAGCCTGCGGAAGGCAGGGCGGCATTTTGTTCTCCCATGGAAATATAATAAGAACCGTCAAACAAGAAGAAATGGTAGGAGCGCTTCTGGAATTAGTCCAACAAGAAGTTACTGCTCTTAAAGACAAGGACCGGACACATGGAT
>CAZXSP010000030.1:2783-12151 GCA_964643285.1 uncultured Eubacteriales bacterium | reverse complement strand
AGCATCCGCGTTGAACCTGCCGATACCTTAAGTGTCGGTGACATCGTAGATATATCCGGTGTTCCCGGAGCGGAGCTTCTGGCGCATCTTGCGGTAAAAGTAATAAGCGTTGAACCGGAAGAGGCTTTGTGGCAAATCGATTTGGACGTAATTGATGACCGAAAATGGGCGAAGACGGCTTCCTCCCATGACGAAAACACCTTTCAGGCGGCGCTTGCAACTGCCAGACATGAGATTTTGAAAATAGTACCCGGCTTGGAGAAGATCCGCTGGGTAATTCCCGATTTGAGCGGCGCCTTCAAGTTGCCGGAACCCGAAACCGAGACCCAAGCTAAACGATTTTCACGTAAGCGTAATGAAACGCCTATTGCCAAGGAGGACACCATCCCCCTAAACCAGATAACCGGTGGGGAGAGGAAACGGGTAACCGTGTCCGGTATGGTAGTGGAAATAAAGCACCGCCAAAACGCCGCCGGCAAATTTGACACAAATCTTGTTATCACCGACTATGACGACTCAATTAAGGTCAGATTGCCGTTCCAATCATCAGTAAGGGACGATATAACTCCGGGTTGCTTTGTTGTGGCCCGCGGCAAAGCCGATATAGATCGGTTTGATTCCGACCCCGTAGTCGTGGTAACTCGCAAAGGCGATATGGAACTTACAGAGCCCATTTGTAGGAAGGACAATGCACCCGTAAAAAGGGTAGAGTTGCATTTGCATACAAAGATGAGCGCGATAGACTCGGTGCTCGAGGTCGGTCAGGCTATTGAAAGAGCCAAGAAGTGGGGACACTCTGCCATAGCCATAACAGACCACGGAGTGGTACAAGCCTTTCCGGAAGCCGGTGCTTTAGGAAAAAAGCACGATATCAAGATCATCTACGGCGTTGAAGGTTATCTGGTTGAAGATGACGACCCGAAGGGGCCGTCATATCACATTGTTGTTTTGGCCAAAAACCAAGTAGGCCTGAGACACCTTTACGAACTCATCACCGCGTCCCACCTTGAACATTTCTACAGAACACCGAGAATTCCAAGGCGTATTTTGCTTGAAAAGAGAGAAGGGCTCCTTCTTGGTTCCGCGTGCGAAGCAGGCGAACTCATAAAGGCAATATTAGCCGAAAAGGACGAGTCTGAGCTTCTGGAAATAGCCTCTTTTTATGACTATCTGGAAATACAGCCTTTGGGTAACAACGAATTCCTGGTGGACAAAGGCGTCTTACCCGATAAAGATGCGCTAAAGGATCTTAACCGGAAAATATACAAGCTTGGCAAGAAGTGTAACCGCCCTTGTGTCATGACATCTGACGCACATTACCTTGACCCTCACGATGGTATTTACCGCACTGTGTTGTTGTCGGTAAAAGGCATGGCAGATGCGGAAAACACAGTCCCCCTTCATTTTCGCACCACAGACGAGCTTTTGGATGAAGCGACACAATATTTAGGGGCAGAGGCTGCCAAAGAAGTGGTCGTCACAAATTCAAATCACATTTCCGACATGATTGACAATTTGTTGCCGGTACCGGAGGGTTCTTTTTTTCCGACGCTAAGAGATGCGGACACAGCTCTCGAAACGCTTACTTACCGGGGTGCTCGTTCTATATACGGTGAAGAGCTTCCTGCCATTGTTCAATCCAGGCTTGAAAAAGAGTTAAGCGCTATCATCGGTAACGGCTACGCTTCTTTGTACATAATCGCTATACGTATGGTAGAAAAATCGAACCAGGATGGTTATCTCGTAGGCTCGAGAGGGTCAGTGGGGTCCTCTTTGGTGGCCACTTGCACCGGCATAACCGAAGTGAATCCCCTGAGACCGCATTATGTGTGCGCCGGCTGCAAATGGAGCGAATTTCCCACCGTCAGCCATTGCGGCTCCGGCTTTGACTTACCGCAAAAACAGTGTCCCAAATGCGGGTCGCCTATGAACCGCAACGGCCAAGATATCCCCTTCGAAACTTTCATGGGATTTCAAGGAGAAAAGGTGCCTGATATAGATCTGAATTTTTCAAGCGAAGAACAAGGCGTCATTTTTCGTTTCGCGGAAGAGCTTCTGGGCAAAGGTAACGTGTATCGAGCGGGAACTATAGGAACCATAGCCAGAAAGACCGCTTTTGGTTTCGTCAAGAACTACCAAGAAAGCCGCGGCAGAACTTTTAGGCGAGCCGAGGAAACGCGGCTTATAAAAGGCATCGAGGGTGTAAAGCGTACTACGGGCCAACACCCGGGCGGTGTAATGGTGGTGCCACAGGGCATGGATATTCTCGATTTCACCCCCATCCAATATCCCGCCGATGACAGGGAAGCTGAGGCCATGACGACTCATTTCGACTACCATTCGATTTCAGGCAGACTCGTAAAAGTAGACATTTTGGGTCACGATGACCCCACTGTTTTGAAAATGCTGCACGAGCTTACAGGATTGGATCCGACACAAGCGCCCATGGACGACCCCGAAACTCTCTCGATATTTTCAGGCGAGTCCTTTGACTCGTCCGTCGGGGTACCCGAATTCGGCACCAGATTTGTCCGCAATATGTTGGCCGTCACAAAACCCAAGTGCTTTTCGGACTTGGTTAGAATATCCGGTTTATCTCACGGGACAGACGTGTGGGCAAATAACGCCAGAGACCTCATAAGAGACAATGTGGCAAATCTGCAGCAAGTCATATCCAGCCGTGAGGACATATTTTTACACCTTACAGAACTTGGAGTAGAGGAATCCCACTCTTTTGCCATTGCAGAAAAGGTAAGAAAAGGACAGCCTTTGGCCGACGATGATGTACAGGCAATGAAAGCCGTAAAAGTACCCCAATGGTACATTGAATCCTGTGCAAAAATAAGCTACCTATTCCCCAAGGCCCATGCGGCGGCATATGTAACCACCGCATTCCGTATAGCCTATTTCAAGGTTCACCATGTTTTGGCTTTTGCGGCTGCTTATTTCACTTTCCACGGCGCCTCTTTCAGCATAGAACGTATAGGAGAAACGCCAAGCCAGTGGAGACAATTCGTCGAACGGGTTAATTCCAGTTCAAACGCAAAGGCCAAAGAACAGGACATAGCTACCGCTTTGGAAGTGGCTTTGGAAATGAATGACCGCGGGGTCACTTTTATGAAACCGTGCGTCCATACGTCGGACCCGGTGAAATACATTCCACGCGGCTCGTCGCTTCTTATGCCTTTTACATCTATTCCGGGCCTAGGCGAAGCTGCTGCCAGATTGATTATTTCGGCACGCCAAGACAGCGCATTTACCTCGGTTGATGATTTTCGCCGTCGGACAAAGACGGGAAAAAAGATGATAGAGACTTTGAGGGATTATGGTTTATTCGAAGACCTGCCCGAAAGCGAGCAGCCGTCATTGTTCTAGCTAAGCCTTATCTCCCAGAAAACCCGCGCGTTTCAAAGGAACCAAGACCATCCTTAAAAGGATGGTATAGCCGGGTATTTCCACAGCCGCTGTCAACAATCTTGTAGGGATCAATAGTTTGTATGGCATGCCGAACAGTGTGTGCAAAAAATAGGGCGTCAAACCCAAAGATACCACCGCGGTGGCAACGGTCAGCGAGAAAGCGAGTTTAACCCAAGAAAAATCCCTTTCGTCCAAAATGGAGCGCCTGCAGATGAGCTGCAGAATAAGGCCGGGGATGGCTCCGAAAAGACCCGCGGTTAGGGTGAAATGGGGCATGTATCCGCCGCCTAAAGGACTCAAGAAAAAACCCGCAACGTCGGCTAAAGCCCCGGAGATGAAGCCGTAGGCCGGACCCAATGCTATTCCGGCCAAAACTGATGGTAACCCACCCACGCCTAAGCGAGAGCTTTCAACACCCATGACAGCGATTCGTAAAGATACAAACCGGGTCAAAATTACAGCCAAAGCGCTCATAAAAGCCGTCATGACCAACCGTCTGAGTTTGAACACTAAAAGGACACTCCATTCCGACAAAACACGAGCCTAAGGCCCAAACAATATGAACGAATCATACAGTAAAAGCGGCTTCAATTCAACGCCTCAAGAAAAACCTTCCAACTGTCAATGTGCCCATCTTGCTTGCGTTGCGAGTTTTCCAGATGATAAGATTGTGCCAAGACAGCAATTGTTCAGCGTAAGCCCTGCTGTGTGCGTGGATCACGGTGAGTTTGAGCCAACACCGTGAAAGAGGGAGCCTGGACTCCGCACTGCCGGCTTGTATACCGTGATTTCGGCGGGAACTCGCAGGCCGTCGGGAGGGCACCCACCTGCTTAGGCAGGTTCAAGACCCTCCGGATTCACGGCATGGCGGGGGTTTTTGTTGTCAAGTTTGGTGCCGTATGCTAGTATAAAATCCACAGTGCCGAAGTGGTGGAAATGGCAGACACGCGGTGTTCAGGGCGCCGTAGGCTTACGCCTGTAAGGGTTCAAATCCCTTCTTCGGCACCATTTTTATTTCTCCGGTAAACCCCTTCCGTCATGGATAATGTGCTTGCTTTCAAGGACACCATTACCCATGGAGGGATCAATATGAAGCGAGAAGACAGTGGAATTACCCCGTCTTGGAACCCTTGGGGCGGATGGCTGGGATCTTTGAGTAAAATTGGCGGGCCTACGATAGACCTGTATGAAAACGAAAAGGAAGTTGTTGTGGAGGCGGATCTTCCGGGATTTGATCCGAATAATATTACGGTTAGCGTGTCATCGCGGTCTATGACTATGAGCGGCAAGACGAGATCTTCCAAGGAACGGACAGAAAACGGGTACTACGTTAGAGAAAGGGGAAGCGGCCAGTTTTCCCGAACTGTGAGTTTTCCCACGGTTGTATTGACGGATGAAGCAAAAGCCAGGTACAAAGATGGCGTTTTGCGCGTATCGATACCCAAAATAGCCCCGGGGGAAGGGCATTCTTTGAACGTCCCTATTGAGAGGGAATAGGAAAAGTATCTTCAGTGTAGATAACAAAACCATGATCCTTTAGCAGTTCCGCAAATACACCGTTACCTTGAACCAATTTGTGGCCAAAAGTGCCGTCATAAACCTGCCCGAACCCGCAAGACGGGCTTCGGGCTTTCAAAATGGCCTTGTCGCACCCGGCCTGCAGCCCTATTTCAAGAGCTATGAAAGCCCCGGACTGAAATTGCCGGGTTACATCCCGGCCAAAAATATCCTTAACCTTTTTTTCCTTTAGGCCCGTTACTACCTCCGAAGGCGGCCTGGGAACAGGAAGGCCACCAAGCACCTCGGGGCAGATCGGCAAAACCTGACCGTCTTTGAGCATTTCAAGGAACCTTTTGTCTTGGAAACAAATCTCATTATAACGGCACAGGAAGTTGCACAAGCACGCAGAAATAAGATACGTTTAGATCACCTACTTTCGGAGGTAAGCCAATGTTTTCACATAGGTTACGCTATTGTAAAGTATTCTTTTGTTTTACGCTTGTCTTTTCTCTGTGTTCATCGTTTTTGGGGCCGCACGCTTCGGTTTCTGCCGCGTCTCTACCCCCTGAGGTAAACGCTGAAGCCTATTTGGTGGCTGATTTTTTGACAGGGCGCGTATTATTGTCAGAAAACACTGAAACTCCCCTCATTCCCGCGAGCCTCACCAAAATAATGTCCATGTATATCGTGTTCGATGCCATTTCTACAGGGGAACTCAGTTTGAACGATATGGTAAAAGTGTCCGAGCTCGCATGGGCCACAGAGGGCTCAAAAATGTATATCTTAGTGGGTTCGGAAGTCAAGGCGGAAGATCTCATAAAAGGTGTCACCGTCATGTCCGGTAACGATGCCTGCGTGGCTTTGGCCGAGCACATTGCGGGGAGCGTTTCGAGCTTTGTAGACCGCATGAACTATAAGGCTAGGGAACTTGGGCTTACCAGCGCTCATTTCGTTGACCCCCACGGGCTGTCCGACGATAACAGGATTTCGGCAGACGATCTAATGACACTTGTATCGTCCTATGTTCTTGTTCACCGACAGGCGCTTCCTTATCACGCCTTAAAAGAATTTGCTTACACTGCCCCGGGGGAAAGAGAGATGGCGCCTCAGTTTAATCGTAACCGCCTTCTTTGGTCGTATCCCGGTTGCTACGGTTTGAAAACCGGTTTCACCACCAAAGCAGGCTTCAACATGGCTGCCCTTTGCGAACGCTCGGGCTTCCACACTTTCGTAGCCGTACTCGGTTCGGCTAAGGGCAAGTCCATAGACGCCGGCGAACGCGAACGCACCGCGCTGGTCACAAGCCTTTTGGATTGGGCGTATAGCAATTTTTCTTATGTTGAAAAAGTTGCGGCCAATGTTGTGGCCGGAGAGGCAAGGGTTTGGAAGGGCAAAACAAAGTGGGTGGAAGCTATTGCCCCGAATGGCTTGGGAGCGACTGTGGAAAAGGGCGACGAGGACAGAATGACTTATTCTGTCACTTTTCTTGATTCCCTTGAGGCGCCGATTCACTTAGGGCAAAAGGTGGGCGAAGCCACGTTTTTTCTGGATACTGAGGAAATAGCCAAAGTTAACTTGGTCGCCAAAGCCGCAGTAGAAAGAGGGGGCTTCTTCCGCGTCTTGTGGGACAGCATCGTAAAAGCTTTTTCCAAGGCGTTTTCCAAGTAAAGCTCCGCAAATGCTAAGCCGCCACGTCCATTTTTTCTTTGGCTAGGTGTGACAATTTGTTAAAAAACAGATAGCCCGTAATTGACATGGTGACCAAACGTATCAAAAATACTATATCCAGGGTGGGGGAAAGACCTATATGCCGATATATCCACACCCCGAGAAATGGCCACACAAATGCAGATAATCCCTGCACGATGTTGTAAGCTGCGATGTAATTGGGCCGGGTTTCCGCGGGAGATATATCCAAAAGGGCGTTGAAAGCGCCTAAATTGTGCCCGGCCCCCACGAAACCGTTGAAGGCATGAACCAACAAATGAACTATTGGGTATTGAAGGCGGCCGTATAGCAAGGGAAAAAGCATATGCCCCGTGGAACCCAATGCCAATATCTTCATGTTGCCGTGTTTTTCCGACAACCTGCCCCAAAATGTGTAAGACGCAAAAGAAGCTATGCCGCTTGATATTGTAAACGCCCCAAGCCAGGCATTGGAAAGGCCCATCCGCCTGACCCACAAGATGGTCCAAAGACTTGCGGGTATGTGAAACCCTATGTTCAGCAGAATCATGGCCTTAAGATACGTGGCAAAAACTCTATCCTTCAATACGAGCCTAAATGCCTGGAGGCGCGAGCCGCTCTCTTTCTTTTTCTGATTTGAAACAGGCGCTTCCCGAAGCCGCGTAAGGTAATATACCGACACCATTACAGCCGCAAAGGAAATCGAATATAAAACACCGTAGTTGTACGGCCAAGGCATGATATCCAAAAATGGGCCTGCTACCACAGTTGCAAGCAGCGAAACCATGGTAATCAGCATGTTTCTTTCGCTAAAAACTCGTCCTCTAAGCTTGGGAGGAAACATTTCACCCATCATGGAAGTCCAGGCGGTATCGCACATGGTGCCGGGGAAATTCCTGAGAGCAAACACGATGATGAACACCCACGCTTTTGTCAAAGGATTTCCGGGTATGACGGCTAAAAGCGCGAAAATCAGATACGAAAGCCGGGTCATAGTGGCGGCCAATAAAGTCGGCTTAAGCCTGTTATCATATTTGTCAATAAGTATTGCCGCCGGTATTTGAGATGACAAAGTGACCAAAGCAGGAAGAGAAGACAAAAGCGCCAGCATATAGTCGGTAGCCCCAAGCTTGACCGCAAATGCGCCCCAAAAGGGTTGAGTTAACCCTGCCATGATAGAAAACGCTACGCCATCCATAATACTCATGAAGGCGTTATGCTTTGTTCTTTCATCAGTTATGTAATTGCCTATTTTTAGCCTGTCTAGAAACATAGTTAGATTCGACCTGCCTACGGTGTATTTTTTCCACCAGATTCGTTTCGACATTGAAATTCCTAAATCCTTTAGATAACACTGGAGGAAAAGGAGAGTTTGTAGAAGAATAGTCTCGGATGGCTTAATGGATTTCACAGACGGAGGGTGCACATGGACACAATAGTGGTAGCGCTTGGCGGAAACGCCATTTTAAAAAGAGGCGAAAAAGGCACCGCGCAACAGCAAATGAAAAACATCACGGACACTGCGGCCGAAATAGTCAAGCTTTTGCAAAACGGCTACCGTGTTGTCATAACCCACGGGAACGGCCCGCAAGTAGGCAACATTCTTATACAAAACGAGCTGGGTAAAGAAAAAATACCTTCAATGCCCATGGATGTGTGTGGGGCGGAGAGCCAAGGCATGATAGGCTACATGATTCAATCGTCCATAAGAAACGCACTTTTGGACCAAGGTCTCAAAACACCTGTAGTATCAGCAGTTACTCAAGTGTTAGTGGATAGACACGACCAAGCTTTTTCCAACCCTTCAAAACCCGTAGGGCCTTTTCATGATCAAAAGTATGCCGAATTGCGCCAAGCTTCCACCGGGGAAAAATGGATAGAAGACAGCGGCAGAGGCTGGCGCAGGGTAGTGCCTTCACCCGACCCCAAGGCAATTGTCGAGGTAGACTCCGTTAAAGCATTGGTAAACGCGGGCCATGTGGTTGTCTCGGTAGGCGGCGGAGGTATTCCTGTGATAGAGGACGATTTGGGACACCTAACAGGCGTGGAGGCCGTCATCGACAAGGATTTGGGCGCCGAGCGCCTTGCCATGGCTGTAGGTGCTGATACGCTTTTGATACTAACCGATGTACCCGGAGCATACTTGGATTTTTCCACTCCTTCAGAACGACTTTTGGGGACGGTAAAACTTGACGAAATGAAAACTTACGACAAAGAAGGTCATTTTCGCAAGGGCAGCATGGGACCTAAAGTAAAAGCTATAATACGGTTCTTGGAAAACGGTGGAAAGAGGGGCATTATTTCCTCACTGGGTACCGCCCTTTCGGCTCTAAAGGGTGAAGTTGGCACCAGGGTCATCCATGGTTGACAAGAAACTGCAAGCCCGAAACAAGACAGCTTTCATCGCCGATGGGGCCAGCTTCAATGTGAGCGGAGCTTTTTTGGAAGCCAACACTGTGCTTCCCACTTTTGTGAGCACTCTTACTGATTCGCCCTTTCTCATCGGCCTTGTGAGTACGGTACGAAGTTTCGGCTTTTTGGCTCCTCAAATAATCGTGGCCGGTTTCATCGAAAGGTTGCCTGTAAAAAAGCCTTTCATGATGAAAGCCGGTTGGGTTATGCGGATGGCCGCCTTCATCATGGCTTTTTCCGCGCTTTTAGCCACAAAAAGCCATAGCCTGGCATTAATCGTTTTCTACCTGGGACTCTTAGCGTTGGCGTTGGGAGATGGTTTCAGCAGCTTGCCTTGGATGGATATCGTCTCG
>CAZXSP010000030.1:0-2683 GCA_964643285.1 uncultured Eubacteriales bacterium | reverse complement strand
CCCGAGTCAGTTAAACAAAATCCCACTTTCCGCCGCGTTCTCATAGTGCGAGTTTTGGTTGGCGGACTGTACTTGGCGTTACCCTTTTTTGCGATACACGCGCAAAACGACCTGGGTTTCCCCAAAAGCATAGTCGGGCTATTCATATCCGCGCAAATGGTGGGCACTGTGGTTGGGGGACCCCTTTGGGGTTATCTCGGCGATAAGCACGGGCCGTTTTGGGTTGTGAGAATAGTTGCTTTAGCCTCAGGATTAACAGGTGTTTTAGCATTGTTATCGCGCGTCGCCTTTTCGATGGATTGGATTATCGTCACCTACGCCCTGTATTTCCTCCTATATTTCTTTTTAGGGACCTCTTTGGGCGGCACTTGGATTGGGTTCAGCAACTACGTTATCGATATCGCCGAGGACAAGCAAACGGCGTCTTATCTTGGAATCCTCAACACTGTTGCCGGTCCTCTCACTTTGCTAACTTTGGCAGGCGGGTGGATCCTGAAAACTGTAGGCTACGGTTACCTGTTCGCGGTAATGGTAAGCATTTTGGGTATCGCCTGCGTTACAGCGTGGAGGCTGCCGGATTCAAGGACATATCGCCCCTAATCCCATGGAATTACCCCCAAAAGCATATTGTTTAGGGGAGGGGTCATTTATGGCTTTGAAACAATGGGCACTTGCCTTGAGCGGAGGCGGTATTCTGGGCTTTGCCCACATTGGGGTGCTAATGGGCTTGGAATCACACTGCCTATACCCAAAAATGCTGGCAGGAACCAGCGCCGGCGCGCTTGTGGCCGGATTATATGCCGCCGGGATAGATCTGACGGGAATTGAGGCGAACACGCTTGCTCTTTTTGATTCCCGCGGCGCGGCCCAAGTTTTGAGTTTGGACAGCGTGATCTCATTCACCGCAGAAACCACCGTCCATAGCTTGGGCCTAAAAGGAATAATCAGCGGAAATTTCTTGGAAACGTACCTTCATGATTTGACCAATGGGAAGCGCTTGACCGAAGTGGACATACCGCTATCCATAGTTGCAGTTGATATTGAAACCGGGGACGAAGTGGTGTTTACCAACGAGCCCCCGCACCCCAAACCAAAGGGAAAGCAAAAAGTGTATGTAACAGATGCTACCTTAGCTGAAGCCATACGCGCCAGTGTCTCTTTGCCCGGTGTTTTTGTTCCGAAGCATTTTAGGGGAAGGTTCCTGGTGGATGGCGGCGTGAAAAATATGGCGCCTGTGGATGAGCCCAAAAGAATGGGCTTTGAGGAAGTCGTGGCGGTGGATTTAGGGCTACGTTTGGAGCATCCGGAAAGAGCAAGAAATCTTGTGAGCATCGTAGCCAGGAGTTTTTCTTTGGCATGCAGGGGGGAGACCAAGCGAAATATTAATTTGCATGCCACTGTTATTTTGCAGCCGGAGGTTTCTGACATCGGTATACCGACTCCCGCCAAAATTAAAGCCCTGATCGAAGCAGGAAAACTGTGCGTGGAGGAAAACGTTAAGCGGTTGACATCGCTTCTACTGTAGCTGCCTACGAGCCCAGGCCAAAATCCCGGCATCTCAGTAGGTATCACGCGACGTGTGTCGAATCTATGTAGTCAGCGAAACACTTGCAGAGACTGAGGCTTTTGGAGGGGGTTTATCTCGTGGAAAAATTAGTAGGCGTCACCACTGAAGAACTCATGGAAATCGCTATAGAACTGGCAGGTCAAACTCAGTGGCCCGCTGATTCGGCTATTTATGTCCCGGGCAAAAACATCAAAAAAATACTGTTCGGTATAGACATCGGTGTGGCAGAGCTTTTGGTGGGAAAACAGTTGGCGGTCGATTGCGTAGTAGCCCACCATCCTGACTCAAGCGTCATGAGCTTTCCCGATGTTTTAGATTTGCACGCGAATTTGATGATAACCAACGGTATACCCGAAAAAGAAGCATGGGAGGGAGTGGATACCATTAAGGCCGCAAGCGCCTTTTCAAGGCACTCGGCCAACTACGACCACGCACCGTCATTCGCCCGCCTTTTGGGGATTCCTTATATGAACATACACAACCCACTAGATGAGATAGGTAGGCAACTACTGCAAAAAGCTATCGATGAGCACACCAATGCCAATTCTACAGTGGCAGATGTTGTTTCGGCCTTGGAGACTGTTCCGGAAATAGCGGGGGCGCCCACTAAGGTCGTTGTCCGCTTGGGTGACGAAGCCAACAAGGCAGGAAAAACTGTAGTAGTTCACGGAGCAGGCACAAACGGCGGCGCCACTTTAGCCAGGCTTTATTTTAACCATGGCACCGATACAGTCGTGTACATACACATTGCCCCGGGCGAAATGCCCAAGCTAAAACAAGAGTTTCCCCAAGGTAAAAACTTGATCATCTCGGGACACATCGCATCCGACGTTGCCGGGATTAACCCGTATATCGACAAACTTGAACAACTAGGAGTTGAGGTTATAAAAGTAAGCGGGTTATAGAAAGTAACCTGCTTGGTAATGATACGTTGACACCAATTGGGCTCTGGAGTAATATGATCATTGCTGGTTTATTGTGTCGGGGTGGCGGAATCGGCAGACGCGTACGTTTGAGGGGCGTATGGTGTACACCGTGGGGGTTCAAGTCCCCCTCCCGACACCAAAACTGAAAATGAAGCGGCGTTTCGAGGAATCGAGGCGCTGTTTTTGTTTT
>CAZXSP010000029.1:0-13171 GCA_964643285.1 uncultured Eubacteriales bacterium | reverse complement strand
GCGAAATATCCAACCCCGGGTGAGTTTTCTGTGGATTCCGACGCCGTTTCCCAGATGGAGACTTTGATAGAATCTATAAAAGCTATCCGAAACATGAGGGCCGAAGTGAATATTCCCACAGGGCAAAAGGCCGGGATAATATTGGCTACCCAAGACCTTCCCCAATGGCAAAGTGTGTCAAAATACATCCAAAGGCTTTCCTGGGCGGAACCTTTGGAGATTATTCCCAGGCACCATGAAAACTCCCAAAACCGCCAATCATTGGCCGCCGTAGCCAAAGGGGCCGAAATATACCTTCCTCTGGATGGCGTAATCGATCTGCAAAAGGAGATTTCGCGGCTGGAGAAAACCCTTTCGGACCTTAGGAAAGACTTAGACCGAACCAAACAAAGGCTGTCAACTGAAGATTTTCTGGCGAAAGCACCGCAGGAAATCATCGCGTCGCAGCGAAAGAGGTTTGAAGAAAGCAGTTCAAAAGCTGCAATTTTGGAAAAAAGAATCGAAACCCTAAAAGCAATTGAATCCTAACCTAAGGACTGGGCCTAACTTATGAACACACAAGAAGAATATCTGAACGCTCTGGACTGGATTCATTCGACTTCACGATTTGGGTCCAAACTGGGCTTGGACAGAATCCGGCGTATGCTTGCCATATTGGATTGTCCCCAGGATAAAGTCAAACATTTTCACGTCGCGGGCACTAACGGGAAAGGTTCCGTCACTGCCATGCTTTCTTCTGTCCTTCAAGCCTCCGGTTATCGCACAGGCATGTATATATCACCATACCTAGAGGATTTCCGGGAGCGAATCAGTATTCAAGGACAAATGATCCCTAAAGATCGGCTCGTGGAAGTAGCCGGCCGCGTCAGGGCAACCGTTGGGCAGATCTTGGATGAAGGGTACGACCAACCCACAGAATTCGAGATTATAACGGCGGCGGCTTTTTTGTACTTTGCCCGGGAGCGCTGCGATTATGTGGCTTTGGAGGTGGGCTTGGGAGGGCGCTTCGACGCAACCAATGTAATCACGCCGGCGGTTTCGGTGATTACCACTATATCCCTTGATCACACTGACAGGCTTGGCAATACCTTGGACAAAATCGCTTTCGAGAAGGCGGGCATCATAAAGCCGGGAATTCCCGTGGTAACCGGGGCCATCGAAGCCCTGCCTTTTTCTGTGATTGACCAAGTTGCGCGGGAAAACGGCTGCCGACTTGTAACTGTGGGCCAACGCGGCAGTAACGCCCACGTTATTTGGGAGGAGAAGTCACGTTCCCTGGAAAGCCAGGTAATTAACGTATTTGGCCCCGACTTTGAATACCGCGACTTGAAAATCCCTTTGATGGGCAGACATCAGCAGCAAAACGCCGCAATCACTGTAGCGGCTATTGAGGCTGCCGCGGCGTCAAACCGCACCCCTTTGTACCTGGATTCCAAAGCTGTAAGTGCCGGGATAGCCAAAACTGTTTGGCCTGCGCGTTTTGAGATTATGTCCAAGAAGCCTTTGGTCATAATCGACGGAGCCCATAACCCGGCAGGAACAAAAGTGCTTTCCGAGGCAATGAAAAATGTCCCCAGAAATAAGCTTATCTGCGTATACGGGATTCTCGGGGATAAATCTTACAAGGAAGCTACTTCTTTTATCGCGCCTATATGTGACGAGATCATTGTCACCACACCGGACACACCCCGGGCCCTGGATCCCAAAATTCTTAAAACCGAAATAGAAAAGCATTCTAACCACAAGCGTCAGGTTGTTTCGGTTGTGCCCGACTACAATGAAGCCTTTGATTTGGCTTGGGAAAAAGCCGGCGAGGAAGATGTCATCCTCTGTTGCGGCTCATTTTATCTTATCGGTCCTTTGCGGACTCACATACGGAACAAACTTTCCAACAATTGACACCGAGGACGTCAGTTTAGGAAGGCTTGGCATGACCGGGCGATAGTAGGAATAATCTAGAAAAGATAAGATAAAGCGTGTGGGGAGAGGATCCATCGAGGCATTGGGAGGTGTGAATTCGATGAGAAGAACCCGTCTGGGACAGGCACGCGCGTTATCGGGTAAACTCGTGTTTGTCTTAGTCGCTTTGGCCGTTGTCGGTTCCGGATACCTCATAGGGAGATATTTTTTGTCTTCCCTTTTGCAGAGAACACCCGGGACAGGCGAACCCGTCGCCAACGTGCCCGTAGGCAGTACAGGAACACATTCTGACGACACCGATACCACGACTGTAAGTATACAGCTGAGCCCGTTGACTATGTACAAAGTGCAAATCGGGGCATATTCGACCAAAGAGAATGCCGACAGAATTGCTGACACAGCCATGCAAAAAGGCGTTGGAGCTGCCGTCATGACCCCTGACCCTTTGTACAAGGTATATTGCGGAATGGCGAGTTCGAAAAGCGCCGCCACCAAACTATCCGCTGATGCAGAACCAAAACTGCGAGAATCGGTTTTGGGCAAAGACGATAAGCTTTATGTTGGAGATCTTACCGTGGACGCTCGTTCATTCTCCATAACAGGGCCGAAAAATCAAGTTACCGCTTTGGAGGATTCGTACAACAAATCCGATAGAGCTATACAATCGCTGCTTACCTTTTGGGACTCCAAAGCCGCAGGAGAAGCTACGCAGATAACCCTTAGTTCTATGGCATCGGACTTGGCCGCGGTGAAAACAAGTCTTACAGGCTTTACGCCCGACCTATCGCTTAAGGAAGCTTATGACGGCGCTTTAGCCATCGTGTCTGCCACCGAAGCCGCTGTTAAAGAGGCCAATGAAAGTGCCGGTGGAGACGGCGGGAAAGCTGCTAGTGCCATGAAATCATTTATAGAGGCCATTGATGTGTTTGTGGAAGAAGCCAAAAGTCTGTCTGAGTAGCGCCGGCAGTCGGTCACATTCTACCGGAGCTAAAGCTTAAAGCCTGGCCGCGGCCGGGCTTTTGCTGTTGCGCGGCATTTTCATTGATGTTAAGATTCATTGGTACTAGTTGTTTTGGTGGAGGTGCCATTTTGGCAAATATAAAATCTAGCGAAAAAGATATACGCCGTTCCCAGATTCGCCGCGCCCGGAACACTGCCATTAGATCTTCCGTAAGAACATACATCCGGCAATACAGGGAAGCTGTAGCTTCAAACGATCAGGCTACTGCCAAAGATGCCTACAAAAAGGCTCAATCCATGATCGACCGCGCCGTGAACAAGGGTGTTCTTAAAGCTAACACAGGGGCACGCTACAAATCCCGGCTGGCAGCAATGCTTTAGAGTTTTAACTTCAACTTCATAGGCCATGACACCGTGAGCGCCAATGCGATATCGCTCACGGGTTTTGCTTTTGGGGTATTTATTACAGTCTGGACAAGGTAGCCAAGGCGTATTCAAACCCCTTGTCGAGATCTGTCTTACCTGTTTTTATGGACTCATCAACGTCGCAAAGGAGGCGAAGCGCCGACTCCAACTGCTGAAAATTCCAACGCGCGGATTGTTGCAGGGCTTTTTTCGCAGGGTAAGGGTGAACACCCAGAACTTTTCCCAAAGAATTCTGGTCGATCCCTTTGGCCGACGCCTCTTTAGCGCGCCACATGAGACCGAAATGCGAGGCTACAATCGATATCAGCATTATAGGGTTTGCGCCCCTAGACTTTAGATCCCAGTACTCGGACAAAGCCCCGGCCAAATCCTTAGCGGCCACGGCGTCTACAAGGCCAAAAGTGTTCTTTTCGGGATCTTGGGAGGCGCATACTGCTATTACCCTATCGGTTACGAGCTTGGCGCCGTCCTTACCCCCGGACGGTTCTTGTGACTTCATATAAAGGCGAACCTTTTCTATCTCTTTTTCCAAACGCTCCATGCTTCTTCCCACGATGAGAATCAGACTTCCCACGGCATCCCTGGTAATCTTAAGCCCGTGCTTGGAGAATTCACTCGAAACCCACTGCGAAGTTTCGCCAAAACTCGGTTCCGGGGCAGTCAAAACGGCGCATCCTGCTTGTGCCCAACCGGACATGAATTGTTTGGAAGCCGGGTTTTCTTTGGAAAAGCACAGCATAGTAAGGCAATTCCCCGAGCTTATAAACTCGGGCCGAAACGTGTGTTTCGCGTCGTTTGCCAAAAGCCCCCCGGCGTCACGGATAACCCATAGCCTTGGACCGAAGAACGAAGGTTGGGCCAAAACATCCATAATCATGTCCCATGTGGTCTCGTCACCGGACATGGTCTCCTTTTGGCCCCCAAAAGCTTTCGACAGGGCCTCAACGAACGTCTCGTGCCAGTACACTTCTTCCCCATATACCAAATAGCCGGGGCTCAGGTCACCCGGCTTTGTCCGGCGTTTTTGCAGAAATCCTCTTACTGTTTCCGTACCATTCGGCCCCCCTATTTGGGATGGGGATACGATGCCAAATAGAGGGAACGAACCAGTAGGGTTCTTCCCACCGTTTGGCCCCCGCTTTTTTCCACTTGGTATGTTTCTACTAACAGACCGGGGTTTTTACCTTCCTCGGGAAACTCTTTAACCACAACTGTTTCCAACTCGTAGGTGCTGGAACCGGGTTCACCAAAAACCCTGACAGCCATCTCTCCGTCTTCAACCCAAGCCCCAAAGACGATAGGACTTTTGGTATTGTTCCTAATTTTGAGGTCGAGGTAATTCCATGCAACCGCGGCGTCAAAACCGGGCTTTACGTATGAAACAGGTATTCCGTGGGCGTGAATCTCCGGGAAATCCAGACCCGCGTTAACAGCGGCGTCAAACAAGGTAGTAGTAACCTGACAAATTCCCCCTGCCAAACCGGGTTCCAAATGGTCACCTACGACCACGTTAGCGTAACGGTACCCCTTCTCTTCTGTACGCTCACCGGCCGTTTTGTTGAAACTGTATATTTGGCCGGGCTCTATTACCTGCAAATGGACGGCTTCAGCAGCAAGCATCAGGTTGTAATTTCTGTCGAGGTCATCAAAATCATATTGGGTGGAGTACTCGGATAAAAGCTCCAAAGCAGGAAGCGACGCAGTTGAAAGCGCGGGAATTGTCTCGGCGTGAACTTCCAGCCTGGTCCCGGGCAAATACTCCAACGCTTGCAGCACATCTTCACGGGTGACTGTTTGGCCTTCTTTAGGCGGCAAAAGCTCAAGCTCTCTACCGTCAAAACCATAATGGTTGCCCGAAGGCGTGGAGGAAAGCTCGGCAGCTACTCGGTCTAACACAGCGTTTAAGTCAGTAGACATGTATTGCGCGGGCGTTGCCAACACTTTCACCGGGCCTTTTTTGAAAGCCGACGCCGGAACGAACCTTAACTTTGACGTCACGAACTCTTCTATGCTTTCCTCTAAAGACGATTTATCCAATAAAATCTGCATCTCGTCCGACGTTACTCGGCACACTCTGTCACCTGCAGCAAACTCTAAAGGGCCTTCTTGGATTTGGTCGGCCCTCAAAAATACCTCTTCGCAAGCAGCGGCCTTTGACAACCCCGCCAACGGTAAACCCAAGGCCCACACGTTTTGGCCGATTATTTCTCTATGCATAAACCCGCTAAAAAGCAAAATCGCAATAACCAGCAAAGCCGCCGCTATGAAAAAAGGGCGTTTGCTGCGTTTCTTCTTTTTCATCACTCGCACTCTCATTCTCCTCACTCCGACAACACATGGGTTCGACCTTATCTTACAAATTTCCTATCGGTTATGTACCTGTTTGTTTTCAAATGTTTGCCCATGACGCCCACCGTGACAGCGCCTGTAACATCAGTGCAGTGTACCGTCGCTCCGGACGATTCCAAAAGCGTAAGCACTTCTTGGGACGGGTGCCCGTATGAATTGGGGCCCACAGAGATGACCGCAGTGAGATTCGCCGTGCCTTGATACAGATTTTCAAGAAGTCCATCAGGGCTTCCATGGTGAGGAACCTTCACAACCCTAGTCTGGTACATGAAGTTTTGAGCCATGCCGCTGTCTTTCAAATATGGGTCTATGATAGATCCCGGGGCATCCGCCCAAAACTCAAAGACCATTTCGCCAAAAGTCAAAAAGCAAGCAATGCACCGCACGTTTTCATCCTCTGTATAGGATCCATTATATCTTTCCAGCGGCGCCACTTGGAGTACCATATCTCTAATCTTCCACGACACATTTTCGTTAGCCTCCACAATTGCGGGTGCTTCTGGTCCAATGCCGTCGGAAAGACTGGCGACCGTTTTGGGCGCAGTCACAATAGCTTTTACACAGAACCCACGGCATAGCATCCCTATCCCGCCCGCGTGATCCGAGTGCATATGGGATAGCACACACAAATCGACTGTTTTGACGCCCTTAAAACTCAAAAAGGGAAGCACCACACGCTCAAACTGACTTTCAGTACCTGTATCCACCACCATGCAAACATTTTTGTAACGGATAACAGCAGAGTCCCCTTGTCCAACGCTCAAAAACGTAACCTCGGGCCAAATGGGGTAAAGCCGCAGAAAAGCGCACACAGAAAATGCCGTCAAAGTCCCCAAAAGGACCCCTCGTAAAAATGGGGACACAGACTTTCTCGAACTCCTCCCCCACGCCCAAAGCCCCACAAAGGCGTACCAAAAAACCATTTCTCCCCCGGAAAAAGCCCCCGCCCTTACGGATGCCCCGGGAATACAGGAAACCAAAGAGGCAAGCGCCCTGACACCTTCAGCACACATGTATGGTAGCCAGCCTAAAACAGCGATACCCCCGGGAATAGCCACGACTATCAAGGTGAGCAAAGTGACGGAAAGCGTAACCGAAGCCCACAACCAACCCAGAACAAAACTCGCCATTGACATGTCCTGGAAATAATAGGTAACAAGCGGCGCCACGGTTAGGAAAACACCGAAAATCGCCGACGAAAAACATCGTCTACCGACCCAGGCTCCTAAAGCGCTGGCGAAACTCATTTGGAAGCCCATGTCGAAAATCGGGAACGGGATGCGCCAGGCTACAATGAGGCCGGAAAAACACAATGCCGCAATAGGATCGTATTTCCTGCAAAACAAAGGCGCAGTGAGTTTCATGCCCGAGGACACCAAAGCCCGGATGGCTCCGGCACTAAAACCCGACCCCCATGCCAGAAAAGTCCCGAAAATGATGGCGGCCACCCTGGGGGCTTTATAAGCGCCGGTAACCTTTTTGAAAAGCCAATAAGTTACAAACATGACTGCGTCCACATGGAAACCCGTAAGGTTCAAAAACCGTGATAGACCCGCTTTGCGAAAATCCTCCCCGGTAGATTCGTCCAAATCTCCGCTTCCCATGGTGAGAAGGGCTTTCATTATTCCGGCGTCATCCGGCGGCAAACACCTGTCGAGACAATTGTCCAAAGCCTTTTTAAACCGGCCTGCAGACTTCAGGGTTTTTGCTCTAATCTTTAGCGCAAATGAGGAATCACCACCGCATTTTTCTATGGAACGAACGTCGTACAGAGCTATGATTCGCTTTGACAAGAGGTATGCCCTATAGTCAAATTGACCAGGATTTTTCGCGTAATCAGGCAGTTTTGGGCTACCGCGCAGGCACAATATATCGCCGGGTTCAACCGGGGAAATCTCATGTGTGTTGGCCGGGTTCGTCCGTATCAGAAATCTTTCTCCCTTTGAAGCGGCAAAATCAGCGTTTTCGGATTCTAGATCCAGACAAAGCCCGGGAAAGGTTGCGCCAAAATCCGTAAACTTCGGCGCCTCCAACACAAGAATTTCTAAATCAAATGATTTGCCGGATGAAGCCAGAGCTTCAGCTGTCCCTAGCCGGTCGTGCCAACTCGCGCTACGGCTGAGGCCCAAGACGCATGCTGCCAGAATCAAAACCGATTTGAAAATGAGTGATTTGTTTTGGACGTGAGCCGTAAGGCATATGAGACATCCCAAACCCAATAGGCCCAAAAGAACCCACGTGTTCCAGAAAACAGGAAGGTTCGACGCAAATAGCGCCGCTATAGAGGGCCACAATAATGGCCTTCGATGCAGATAGCCATTTTGCGGCTCGTCTTCACAAGGCCCACCGTCATCACCGGCTGACTCAGAGGCCCTGCAAAATCTATGTAGGATCGAATCAAAAAGCGACGACACATTTCAGATTTCTTGGTCGCCGCTTCCTAATCCTTCCATTTATGGCCGAATTATTGTCAAGGACCCCTATGCTATTCGCTTCTCAGAGCATCAGCGGGCAACAGTCTCGAAGCCCTAACCGCCGGGTAAACACCGAACAGGAAACCTACCAATATTGCGAAGCCAAACGCCACGAAAACCGACACTACCGAAACGGCGGTTTTTGGACCCACTTTGGCCAATATTTTGGATGCCCCAAACCCAGTACCCACACCAATTAAGCCTCCAAAAGAACAAAGCAAAGCCGATTCTGCCAGAAACTGAATAAGAACCATGCTCCGTTTGGCTCCTATGGCCATCCTAAGACCTATCTCCCTGGTCCTTTCCGCTACGGCCACCAACATAATGTTCATAACCCCGATACCGCCTACCAAAAGGGCAACACCGGCAATAGCGCCAAGCATCAGGGTCATAGTTTTGGTGGATTTTTGTACTTCCTCAAGCATGGATTGTTGAGTCCACACCATACCCCAGTCAGGGCCCCACCTGGACTCCATAATCCTTTCCACGGAAAGCTGAACTGCCTGTACCGCATCCCCGCTTCTAGCCTTCATATACACTTGATCGATTTTGTTGGTGCCCCGTTGCCTCTGAGCGACGGTTAGAGGCACATAGACCATTCCGTCGACGCTGCCGCCATAACCATAGCCCTTTTCTTCCATTACCCCGATGATTTCATAAGGCCGCATATCGATGGTAAGCATCTTCCCTATGGGATTCCTGCCGGCGAAAAGATCTTGCATGACTTGCCAGCCGATCACAGCCACCGACCGATTGATTTCGTCCTCCACGGCCGTAAAGAACCTGCCAAGATATAATTCCACATCCATTACTTGGGGTAACACTTCCGTGGCCCCTTGAATTTGGAACCAGCGCTCTTTGCCCTCGTAAACAACCTGACCGCCTCCGTAGACCATGGGCATAATGGCCTCCATGTCCGGGACGCGCAGTTTTAGGTCGTTAACCTGGTCGGCAGTCAGGCGGGCATCCCAACGCCACATATTAAGCTCCAATATGTTGGTACCCATGCTTTCGAAATTGGACATTACTTCTCTTCTGGCGCCTTCTCCTATCGATACCAAAGCGATGACCGAGGCTACGCCTATGATTACGCCAAGCATGGTCAAGGCCGAACGCATTTTGTTACTGGTGAGCCCACGCATGGACATGGACAACAAATCTGTGAAGTGCACCTTTGCGTCCCTCCCTTTGAACCGCTAGAATATTATGGGCCTACCAGAATTCCCCGAACCATCAGGTTCTTTCGACATGCCGACGATGACTTCCTGACCCTCTTCCACGCCTTCTATAATTTCAGCGAACATATCATTCATGGCCCCAACTTGGACCGCCACAGGAAGTCTAGCTCCTTTTTCGTCTTTAAGATCTACAAGCCACTGGTCATCTTCTTTGTACAACGCTTCCACAGGACACAAAATGACGTCATCTGTTTTGGCCACAAATATCTGGGCTTCCGCTCCCATTCCCGGTTGCAGAAAACCAGGGTTTATCAAAGATACCGTTATGTTGAAAGATGCCATGCCATCTCTGGGATCGCCCTTTGAGCCAAGCTCAGCCACTTCGCCTTCGCAAGCCTGTTGGCCTTGGGGGCCCCACACTATGACTTTCGCTTCCTGTCCCGCAGTCACTTTGGGAATATCTATTTCATCTACCCTCAGCACTAAATTCATGAAGGTCGAATTTGACACTCTGGTCACAAACTGCCCTTTCCCCACTGTCTGGCCCACAGAAATTCCGCGTCCGTAGGCAAAACCGTCAATCGGGCTTATTACAGTCAGACCTTCCATCTGAGACTTAAGGTCTTCAAGCTCCAACACCAACTGCTTGAACTCAAGCTGGGCGGTCATAGCCTGAAGCAGCGCTTCTCCCGGCTCAAACTCAAGGATGGGATCTCCCGTTTTAACCAACATCCCGTCTTTTACGTAAAGCCTTTTGACAGTTCCCTTGAAGGGCGCTACTAAGGTTTCCTCTGAGCCGAAAGCGCCTATCTTCGCATTCTGCTGGAACTCCCCCTGGGGGCTATGGAATATGAGAAGACCTGTATCATCCACTTTGAGTAAACCGGGGTTTTTCATTTCTACCCAAGTGTCGTAATAATAAGTGTCCGCCCCGGCAATGGGATTGGGATCAGCTTTTGTAACGATGCCTTCTTGGTCACCGTCAAAACGCTCCGGCCGGAAAGTAGCTTTTGTGCCCACTTCTATTCTGTCGAAAAGGGGTTTTGGCAGTTGAAGCTTTATGACCAGCCTTTGATCGTCAACGATTTTGCACACAATCCCCGTCGCTACCGATCCCGCATCTAGGACCAGGCCTGTTATCCTGCCTTGAGTTGGGCTTTTTAGAACAAGGGCCGCCTGCGGGTCGACGTTTGCGACGTCCTCAGGAACCACGCCGAAAGCCTTGGCAAGCTCAAGCCTTTTAGCATCCAAACTTATTTCCTTTTGCATTATGTTCATTTGTATAGAACCCGGATCAACGATAGCCAACGGTTGGCCTTGGCTTACTTGTTGGCCGTCTTGAAACAAGATGTCTTTTACTATGCCGGCAGCGCCTGACATCACGTCTCGTTCTTCGCTGGCCTGCAACATACCCCAACCTCGAACAACAACTTCTATGTCGCCTCTAGTCACGGGTTTTGTGACCATGAACAATTTACCGGAACCCTCGCCCTGAGATAAGGCCCTCACACCCCAATAGCCCAAACCGGCTATGCTCAGCACAACAGCTCCTATAATAATCCACCTGACCGGAAGTCGACGCATGCCTTTTTCCCCCTCACAGATAACGCTTCTGATGAATCTTTTGGTTATGTCTGCCATGTTCGTCCAAATGATTGTAGACGCAGGACACTATGATTTGTTCCAGGTTCTTGTAACAGGCCCAACAAAAAACCCGGGGATTACCCCGGGCTTTCGCAAATACCTTAAAGCGCTTGTCTTAGAAATCCATATCAGGTGAAGGGGGATACGGAGGCGCTGCTTTATCTTTTTCGGGCTTGTCGGCAATAAGCACTTCGGTGGTAAGAACCATGGATGCCACGGAAGCAGCGTTTTGAAGCGCCGACCGCACCACTTTGAGCGGGTCGACTACTCCGCTTTTGGCCAAGTCTACGAACTCCCCGGAAAGAACCTCAAGGCCCCAACCGGACTTGCCGCTCTCTTTCACTTTTTGAACAACGACTGAGCCCTCAAGGCCCGCGTTCTCGCAAATCTGTCTGAGCGGCTCTTCCAAGGCGCGCCTCACAATGTTCACGCCCACGGCTTCGTCGCCTTCGGCTCCAACATTGTCCAGCACATGCTCTACGTTGACGAAAATGGTGCCGCCGCCGGGAATCATGCCTTCCTCGACGCCCGCTCTGGTTGCGGCCAAAGCGTCTTCGAAACGGTGCTTCTTCTCTTTGAGCTCGGTTTCGGAAGCGGCGCCTACCTTGATTACAGCTACACCGCCGGCCATCTTGGCCAAGCGCTCCTGCAATTTTTCCCTGTCGTAATCGGAATCTGTCTCTTCCAATTCCCTGCGAATTTGGTTGATGCGCGAATCGATCTCGCTTTTCTCGCCCTTGCCCTCGACGATGGTGGTCTTTTCTTTGGCTACCCGCACTGTCGCGGCCTGACCAAGCATATCCAGGTCTACGTTCTCAAGCTTCACGCCGATATCTTCGGACAAGAAACGCCCGCCGGTCAAAGCGGCTATGTCGCCCAACATTGCCTTGCGCCTGTCGCCAAAACCCGGGGCCTTTACCGCGCAAACCTGAAGTGTGCCGCGGATTTTGTTAAGCACCAAAGTGGCCAAAGCTTCGCCTTCGAGATCTTCGCTTATGATAAGAAGCGGTCTGCCTGAACGGGCTACCTTTTCGAGCATAGGCAGTACGTCGGCTACGGCGCTAATCTTTTTCTCGTAAATGAGGATGTAGGGGTTATCCAGCTCGGCTTCCATGGTTTCTGTATTGGTCACGAAATAAGCTGAACTGTAGCCGCGGTCAAATTCCATTCCCTCGACAACATCCACCGTCGTGGAGGTACTTTTGGACTCTTCGACGGTGATAACCCCGTCTTTTCCGACCTTGTCCATGGCGTCGGAGATAAGGTCTCCGATTTCACGATCGTTTCCTGCGTTAGCCGCTATATGTGCGATGTCTTCTTTGCTTTCAACAGGGGTGGCAAGCTTCTTCATTTCTTCTACAGCCAGAGCCACTGCTTTGTCGATACCCCTTTTGATGAAAACCGGGTTAGCGCCGGCGGTCACGTTCTTGAGGCCTTCCCTTACGATTGCTTGCGCTAAAACGGTGGCGGTTGTAGTACCGTCGCCCGCGACATCGTTGGTTTTGGAAGCAACTTCCTTGCAAAGCTGTGCGCCCATATTTTCATAAGGGTCGGACAGTTCGATTTCTTTCGCAACGGTCACGCCGTCTTTGGTTATAACCGGGGAACCGAATTTGCGATCAAGAACCACGTTTCTGCCTTTTGGGCCCAAAGTGATTTTGACCGCTCTGGCTACAGCGTTAACCCCGGCTTCCAGGGCTTTTCGAGCCTCTAGGTCGTACGCAATCATTTTTGCTGACACTTGCAGAAATCCCTCCTAGCGTAAGATGTCTTACCATGTTCCGCGATTTCTTACTTTCCTATTGCTTAATTGCCAAAATGTCTGATTCCCTAATGATAAGGTACTCTTCGTCTTCGATTTTGACTTCGCTGCCTGAATACTTGGAGTAAATTACCCTGTCGCCTACTTTGACATCGGGAGCAAGTTTTGTTCCATTTTCAAGAACACGGCCCGTTCCAACGGCGATAACCTCGCCCTCCTGCGGTTTTTCTTTCGCAGTATCGGGAAGGACTATGCCTCCCTTAGTCTTTTCTTCCATCTGGATAGGCTTTACGACCACGCGGTCAGCCAGTGGCTTTAGCACCAAAGAGAACCCCCTTATGGATGTTTTATGGGTAAACCCATTCTTGTTAGCACTCTATAGGAACGAGTGCTAACTGATGGTTATTATATTTAGCCTTTACTAGCCTTGTCAAGAATAGCCAACAAAAATCAAAAGG
>CAZXSP010000028.1:0-13322 GCA_964643285.1 uncultured Eubacteriales bacterium | reverse complement strand
AATATGAAGCTGTACGCAAGCTGGATTCCCGCATCCATGACAAAGCGCACAGAGTCGACCATCTGTTGTCTGGTGGTACCCTTGCTGTAAAGCTCTATGTCGCTCTCGGACACTGCGTCAAGGCTTATATAAACTCCGTTCAATCCGGCTTCAACCAACGCCTTCAAAATTTCGGGATCGATCTCATCGGCACGGCAATAAAGTTCAAATTGCATTTTGATGCCTCTGGATATAATCAGGCGAGCGATATCGAAAGCCCGCTGCCGGCCTTGGGGGCACCGCCCGAAGAAATCCTCATCCACAAAACGAAAATGGGTAAAACCGTAATCTCTCTGCAACTTCTCTATCTCGTCTACGACGTTTTCGGGCGATCTTGCCCTCCAACGCGGCCCTTTCTGGCCATTCAAGAATGAGTGTATGGTGCAAAAGCTGCAAGTGCCATGGCAACCCCTGCTTGACAAAAGGCTTGCGGCTGCCAGTCCCGGGTTTTTGCCGGCTCTGTACCATTCCGCTTGGGGCCTTTTTGGAAACGCCAGGGAATCCAGATCTTGACAAAAGGGCCTATTCAGATTTTCGTAGCTTGCGCCTTGGACAGCAATTCCCGAAACCTCGGAAAGGGAGCTACCTGCCGCCAGTTGCAGGACAGTTTCCCCCAAACTATGTTCGGCCTCACCAATACCAATAGCTGTAAGCTGCGGGAAATCCCTTAAGAGCTCTTTGTGCGCTATGGTGGGGAAATGGCCGCCCAGTATAACGGGGAAGTTTGGTTCTTTGAATTCATTAAGAAGCCTTTCTGTTTGGGGGAAAAATTCTTGCCAGTTCGATGAAACCCCTAGCACATCGAAATGTCGTTTCCTTATCTCTTGGGCAGTCTTTTGGGGACCGAAACCGTGAAAAGGAGCGTCCAGGATTTCCACGTCTATATCTTGTTTTTCCATGGCCGACGACAGATAGCCGGTACCGAGATATTCGTAAAATCCTCTGTAAAAGTTGCCCTTGCCCCAAGGCCAGCCGAAATTGTGCGGGGCGTTTACCAAAAGAATCTTAGGTTTTGACAAGATATTCCCCTCCAGGTATAAAAGACCTGTCGAACAACGAGTCTTCTTCCACAGGACGGATAAATCCTGCCCGAAACTTTCCGGATTTCGATACGTAAGTCTATAAGGGGGCGAATCCTATATCCAACTCACTTTGGTGGATAACCGCGGCGGTGCTTTGTTCCATAATCGAGATTTTTACAGAGGGCTTCTTTATGATCTGGTTTGGAGGCGGGGCTCTGGTAGCCGCCACAGTGGCGAAGCTTGGTTTGTCTATGGAATGGCAGTTTGGGTCATTTCTTGCAGTGTCTATGGCCCTGGTGCTTTCCACCAAGCGTCTAATATTCTGGTTTCAGGGCAGGCGTCATGAGCTGAAAACCAATGTTCAAGCGCTTTACGGCAAGGAAGCTTTGGTTACCGCAGCTATTCCCGAAAACGGGTCCGGCCAGGCGAAAGTTGGCGGTGACAGTTGGTCGGCCAGGTCTGTGGATAACCGCCCCATACCCCAAGGGGTTACGGTTCAGGTTGTAAAAGTGGAAGGTGTCCATCTGATAGTCCGGACACTCGAATAAACCTAATCAAGGGAGTGATATCGTGGCGCAATTCCTTTTTCCGGTTCTGATTTTGTTGGCTATAGCGTTTGCCGCTACTTCTGTTAGAGTCATAACTCAGTCTCGCGCGGGTATCGTTGAAAGGCTTGGGAAATTTCACGGAGTAGCGGAAACAGGGGTAAACATTCTTTTGCCTTTCATAGACCACATGCGAGCCGTCATCGATTTAAGGGAACAGTTGGTAGATTATCCGCCCCAACCGGTTATAACCAAGGACAACGTTACGATGCAGATAGACACGGTTGTGTATTTTCAAGTTACCGACCCCGTGAAATACACCTATGAGATCGCCAGTCCCAGGGCGGCAATTGAGTTCTTGGCCGCCACAACTCTTCGAAACATTGTGGGCGATATGGATTTGGATCAAACTCTCACCTCGAGAGACGCTGTAAACGGCAAGCTGCGCCATATTTTGGACGATGCCACCGACAGGTGGGGCATCAAAGTTACCCGTGTAGAGATAAAGAATATATCACCGCCCAGAGATCTTTTGGACGCCATGGAGAAACAGATGAGAGCCGAAAGGGAACGACGCGAATCTATTCTAAGGGCAGAAGGGGACAAGAGGTCGGCTATTCTGAGAGCGGAAGGAGATAGGGAAGCCCAGGTCCAGCTGGCGGAGGGCCACAAACAAGCCGAGATTTTAAAGGCCGAAGGTGAGGCACAAGCTATTTTGGCTGTGCAGAACGCAAAAGCCGAAGGCATAAAAATGGTTTACAACGCTATCAAACAATCGGCGCCCACCAAAGAGGTGGTAGCCATTCGAGCTTTGGAAGCCCTTGAAAAAGTATCTGATGGGAAAGCGACAAAAATCGTTGTGCCTTCTGAAGCGGCCGGCATATTTGGCGCCCTGTCGGGCCTGAAGGGAATTTTGGAGGGTAAAGACGATTCCGGCGCATAAGGAGCCAAGCCGCACGTTGGCGGTGAAATTCAGCCGTGATAAAATGACCAAAACGTTTTAGCTTTAAGGGGAAAAACTATGGGCATTCATACGGATTTGTGCGATTTGCTTGGGATTTCATACCCCATAATACAGGGGGGTATGGCTTGGGTTGCCACGGCGGAGCTTTGCGCGGCAGTCAGTGAAGCGGGCGGTCTGGGGCTTATAGGCGCCGGCAACGCGCCGGTAGAGCACGTCAGGGCCCAGGTGCGTAAGGCGCGAGAGCTTACGTCAAAGCCCTTCGGTGTTAACATCTATTTTTTGTCGCCTTTTGTAGACGGAATCATGGACATGCTAATTGAAGAAAGAGTGCCGGTTGTCACTACCGGAGCAGGTAACCCCGGGAAATATGTTCCGCGTTTTCGTGATGCCGGAATAAAGGTATTGTCCCTTGTGTCGTCGGTAAATTTGGCTATACGCCTTGAACGAGCCGGGGTTCACGGTCTTGTGGCTGAAGGCATGGAGTGTGGAGGCCACATTGGGAGTATTGCGACATTTCCTTTGGTTCCGCAAATTGTAGACGCGGTGAACATTCCTGTAGTTGCGGCAGGGGGTATATTTGACGGCCGGGGTTTGGCGGCGGCGTTGGCTTTGGGAGCAAGCGGCATTCAAATGGGCACCAGGTTTATCTGTGCCAAGGAATGTACGGTGCACCCCAATTACAAAAAGGCCGTAATTGGGGCCAAAGATAGGGATACCGTGGTTACCGGAGTATCTACGGGTCACCCGGTGCGGGTGCTAAATAATAAGCTGGCCAAAGACTTCTTGGCGGCCGAAGCCCGGGGAGCTGCGCCCGAAGAAATTGAACAACTGGGCGCGGGCCGTCTGCGGGCGGCCGTTGTGGACGGCGATGTTGTGGATGGGTCGCTTATGGCGGGTCAAATATCGGCCATGGTGAAAAAAGAGGAAACTTGTCAAAACATTATTTCCGGAATTGTTAGAGAGGCCGAGGAAACTATCGGTCGCCTCAAAGAATTGCCGATGCTTTGATGGAAGGCGCGCCCCCTTCCAGGCGGAAGGGGGCACAGTTTTCTAATTGTTCGGATGGGCAACTTTTGCGAGGACCGGCGCCAAATATAGGCCAATGATAACTCCGGAGGCTGTCTGAACCACATTTCCCAAAACCTCACCCAACACTGCTGCGCTTGAGGCGGGTTTGTAGATTACGGCAGTCCCCAAAGCGTACCCCGCAATTATCCACACAGAAGCCGCAAGAAGTGCCGCCAATTGACCGCCTTTTTTCCGTCCGCGGCCAAAAAATCCCGCGATTATGCCGGCGCCGCCTTTAATGAAAAAGGTCCAAGGCGCCCAGATAGCGTAACCGGATAGAAGGTCTGCCAAGGCGGAACCCACGGAAGCCGTTGCGGCACCCAGGGCGGGGCCCAGTGCCAAAGAAGCGCCGAAGATGACGCCATCCCCTAGGTGAACATAGCCGGTAACAGTGGGAATCTTCAAAAACATTGTGGATACCATTACGAGAGATGCCAAAAGAGCAGCCACGACCAGATTGACAAGGTTCTTATCCTTCATGGTTTCCCCCCTATTAGACGTTACTTCGGGGGATGAGGGTAAAAAAATACCCCCAGTCTTCTCCCAATCGGACTATTGCCGGCGGCACCGGGATCTCACCGGATTCGGCTGATGGGGCTGTCGGGCTCGTCACTTGCGGTACAAGACTGCAGCGACATTACCGCCGGTCGGGAATTTCACCCTGCCCCGAAGACTGTCACTTGTAGTATATCACCGGCGAATCCGGTTTGAGCCCGATGACAAATGCTTTCTGTAAGTGGCATCATGAATAGGTACATTTCCTTAGAAATGAGGGCTGCTATTTGCAGAATATAGACTCGTCTGTGATATCCGATGCCGTAAGGCAGCTTTGCATCCAGGCCGCCACCATATTACCCCTAGACGTGAGAACAGCTTTGGAAAACGCTATGAAAAATGAAGACAATGTCATGGCCAAGGAAGTGCTGGGCATGGTATTGAAAAACGCGGATGACGCGCAAAATCGCGGTATACCCATTTGCCAGGATACGGGCATGACACATGTGTTCTTGGAATTGGGGCAGGACGCATGCATTCGGGGCGACCTCAACCAAGCTGTGTACAAGGGCGTCGCCCAAGGCTACACCCTTGGGCACCTTCGAAAATCAGTCGTAAAAGACCCTTTGTTCTTCAGGGAGAATACAGGTGATAACACGCCGCCGGTAATCCACACGGAAATTGCGGCGAATAGTTCGTATCTAAAAATCACGGTTCTACCCAAAGGCACCGGCAGCGAAAACATGAGCGCTTTGTCAATGTTAAAACCCTCCGAAGGGGTGGAGGGCGTTAAAAGCTTTGTTATAGACACTGTGCGCAAGGCAGGCCCCAATTCGTGCCCGCCTTTGGTTGTGGGTGTTGGTGTGGGGGGGATGATGGATCACGCTGCCCTTCTCAGTAAGAAGGCTTTGATGAGACCTGTTGGGGTCCATAACAGGGATACCCGGGTGGCCGATTTCGAGACGGAGATGCTCATGGCCATAAACTCCTTAGGCGTAGGGCCCGCGGGTTTAGGGGGCAAGACTACGGCTCTGTGGGTGTCAGTGGAGACGTATCCCACACATATAGGCGCTTTACCGGTCGCTGTTAACCTTCAGTGCCATGCCGCGAGGCGGGCCCAAGCCGTTGTGGTACCCAACGAAACGGGGGGCCAAATCCTTATGCCTAAACCCCAAGGTGAGCCCGAACACGGTCCTCGTTTCGATTCTCACCGGTCTTGGGATGGAGCCAAATCCGTCAGAATGCCCCTGGATTCTCAAGATGTCTTGAGCAGTTTGCGCGCGGGTGAAAAAGTTCTCTTGACAGGCACCATGTACACGGCCAGAGACGCCGCTCACAAACGCTTAGTGGAAGAGTTAAACAAAGAGGAGGCCGTTCTTCCCTTTGATCTTCACGGGCAATTTATATTTTACGCCGGCCCTTGCCCGCCAAAACCGGGCCAAACCATAGGGGCTCTTGGGCCTACCACCAGCGGTAGGATGGACGCGTATACGCCACAGCTTCTGGAAGCCGGATTAAAAGGTATGGTGGGCAAAGGTTCCAGAAGTCAGAAGGTAATCGACGCCATAAAGCGGCACGGCGCTGTTTACTTTGTGACCGTTGGAGGATTGGGCGCCTATCTTAGCAAAACAGTAGCTAAAGCACAATTGCTTTGCTACGAAGACTTGGGGCCTGAAGCTGTGTTTAGACTGGAAGTTGTCGATTTCCCGGCAATAGTAGGAATTGACAGTTTAGGTAAAGACATTTATGGCCTGAGCAATAGGGAATAGGGGGCGGTATATGTGGCATTAGAGGATGAAGCGCTGGAATTACACAAAAAGCACAAAGGGAAACTGGAAATGCGCAGCAAGGTGCCCTTAAGAAATCAGCACGATCTGTCTTTGGCGTATACACCCGGGGTCGCTCAAGCGTGCTTGCAGATAGCTAGAGATGAAGCAAGTGTTTATACATACACTTTCAAAGGCAACGCCATTGCCGTAGTTTCAGACGGCACCGCGGTGCTGGGGTTGGGCGATATTGGTCCCATGGCTTCTTTGCCTGTGATGGAAGGCAAATGTATTTTGTTTAAATCTCTTTCCGGTATCGACGCTGTCCCCATATGTCTTGGGACCAAGGCGGTGGATGAGATAGTCTTGGCAGTAAAATGGCTTGAGCCGAGTTTTGGAGGCATAAATCTGGAAGACATCTCTGCACCGCGTTGTTTTGAGGTGGAAAGAAAGCTTAAAAAGCTGTTGAATATCCCCGTTTTTCACGACGACCAGCACGGAACCGCCGTTGTGGTTCTGGCCGCAATCACCAATGCTTTGAAAATAGTGGGGAAAAGGTTGCCGTCGGTCAGAGTTGTCGTTTCCGGGGCAGGCGCGGCCGGTGTCGCAGTGACAAATCTTCTTCTGGATTCCGGGGCAACAGATGTAGTCATGAGCGATATCCGAGGCGTTGTTTACCCCGGCCGCCCTGTTGAAATGGATCCTTTTAAGGAGGAAACGGCGCTTAGAGGAAATGTCCGCAAAATAAAAGGGACGCTAAGAGACGCCATGGAAGGCGCTGATATTTTTGTAGGGGTATCGGCCCCCAATATTGTGTCAAAACAGATGGTAGCCTCAATGGCTTCCAAATCAATAGTGATAGCAATGGCAAATCCAACACCCGAAATATTCCCTGACGAAGCGAAAGCAGCCGGCGCAACCGTTGTGGGCAGCGGGCGCTCAGATTTTCCCAACCAAGTCAACAACATTTTGGCTTTTCCCGGGATAATGAGGGGCGCCTTGGATTCAAGGGCCTGTGACATAAATGAAGCGATGAAGCTTGCGGCCGCGCATGCAATTTCTGATTTAGTCTCATCTCAAGATCTCAAACCGGACTACATCATACCTGATGCTTTCGATACCAGAGTCGTGTCGAGCGTGGCAAATGCAGTAGCTAAAGCAGCTTTGGATTCGGGGGTCAGTCAATTAAAAGGAGGAGAACTATAGTGCCGCAAAAAGACCTTGGTGAAAAGAATCTCCTAGCGGATGGTATATCCTACATAGACGGTTGTTTGGAGGAGTTAGTGGAGCTTGTCACACAAATAACCGAGATTCCCGCACCCAGTCACCACGAATGGGAACGGGGCGAATTCGTGGGCAAAAAGATGACGGCGTTTGGTATTCCTCATGTCCAAACCGACGAGGTAGGAAACGTTTTGGGGTTTCTTCCCGGGGTAGATGAATCCAAAATTATCGTCACTATGGCCCATTTGGACACAGTGTTTCCAAAGGAAACTGACCTTACCGTAAGAAAAGAAGGGAACTTCCTTCGGGCTCCGGGCGTAAGCGATAACTCGGCTTCTGTAGCTCAGATGCTCGTTTTGGGTAAAATCCTCGCCGCCCGCCTGCCGCTTCCGCACCCTATCCTGCTTGTGGCCAATGTGGGCGAAGAAGGATTGGGAGATCTTAAGGGCGCCAGATATTTTTGCGACCATGTGGAAGAATACGATTTTGACGGCTTCAAACCCAAGCCGAAGAACCTTGTATTTTTCAACATTGACGGGGGTTTGGGGCATTTGACCGTGGCAGGTGTGGGCAGTAAGCGTTTGAAAATCAGGTTTTCTGGGCAAGGCGGCCACAGCTACGGCGCCTTTGGCAAATCCAGCGCCATTCACGGTCTTGGCACTGCCATAGCGGAAATAGCCAAAATCAAAGTGCCCAAAGAACCAAAAACCACCTACAATGTGGGCGTTATATCAGGCGGGCACTCAATAAATTCCATAGCCGAATCTGCTGAAATGCTTCTGGATTTGCGTTCCGAAGACGGACAAGCGCTTAATGTTTTGGAAACCGAAGTAACCTCGGCTTTAAATGCGGCGTCTTCCCAAACTGACACTTGGTATTCAGTGGAAGTGGTGGGTGATCGGCCTACAGGCTCCATACCTGTTGATTCGGCATATGTACAAGGGCTTTCGAATTTGTTTAAACAAGACGGGCTTGAACCCCTCTTTGGCGCGGGCAGTACTGATTCCAATATTCCCCTTTCAAGGGGCTGGCCGGCTGTAACCACAGGTTTCAAGGTATCCGAAGATGCCCACAAGGTTTCTGAATTTCTCATGATCGATTCTTTGGTACCCGGAACCAAACTGGCGTTGCGCTGTTACGCGGGGCTCCTGTATGACCGATTCTGAGCTTTCGCGAATAAGGTTTGTCGCCATAGACCTTGACGGCACTTTGTTTAGAAGCGATGGCACGCCTTCGCCGCAATCCAGAAAGGCCGTAAAAGAAGCAACGAGGATGGGCGTAGAAATATGCATATCGACCGGCCGGCCGTTTATGGATGCATTGCGTGTTGCCGGATGGGTTGGCGCAAGCGGGCCGGTAGTCGCATCCGGGGGGGCCCACGTTCTTTCGGGTGGTAAATCCAATGAAGAATGGATGTTTAAAGCGATTGACGCGGATATGTACCGGGCAGTTATTGACCTGGTAAAACAACAAAGCATGCCCTTTTATGTCCACGTGAAAGAAGGGCGGGTTATCCCGCACGAGTTTCAGAAGAACTTCGGTAAGGGTTCTTTTGGCGTAAGACACGTATTGTTCAAACTGGTCGGTGTCAGCCCGCGGTTTCAGAGAAGGGTCGCGGATATGGGTACGATTTTGGATTTGGCAGGTTCTGTGAGCAATGTGTGTGTTCATGGGGATTCTTCCGCGGTAAAACAGTTAGAATCAATTCTCAAAAAAAGGTTCGGCGCCGCGCTTAGACATGTTCCTATCCACGGAAGAAACCTTGAGATTCTTGACAAAAAGGCTAACAAAGGCGATGCCCTGCGGGTTATAAGCGAGAAATCCGGCATTCCTTTGGCAAATATGGCGGCCATAGGCGACGGGGATAATGATGCAGAAATGCTGCAGGCTGCCGGTTTAGGGGTGGCCATGGCCAACGCTTCGCCTGTTCTTTGTGAGGCGGCAGATAGGTTTACCCTCTCCCAAGATCAGGATGGGGTAGCCTTTTTCCTGCGCCAAATCATAAAGGCGAAACGCGAATTATCCGGCCCGCGATGACATAAAAAACTTACAACAGGTTGTGTTTACATGTGTGCTACTGAATATGTAAAAAGCACGGTTGTTGGAAACGGTTTGGCGAGGGAGGGAGAATTGGTGCCGTTTGACAGCAGATATAACAGTTCTGTAATGGGTAAGTCGTATATGGTGGCGGCCCATCACCCCTGGGCGAGTCTTGCGGGTTTGGATGTGTTGCGGTCCGGTGGCAACGCGATGGATGCGTGCCTTGCCATGGCTTCAGTCACCAGTGTCGTGTTGCCGCAAATGTGCGGCCTTGGGGGCGATGCCTTTTTCATTTACTACGATGCTCAGAAAGGAACGACAACTGCCTTAAACGGAAGCGGTTTTGCGGGGGATGAGGCTACCATCGACAGGTACCAAGGCCAAGGCGTGCTTCTTCCGCAAGATGGCATTCATTCGGTAGCAGTTCCCGGTGCTCCTATGGTGTTCCATATGGCCGCGCAGCGTTTTGGCAGCATGGGCTTGGAAAAATGCTTCAAGTACGGGGCAAAAATCGCGCGCGAAGGTTTCCCGGTTTCTACCGAATTGTCACGGGCTATAGCTTCTGAAGAGAAAAAACTCAGCAAATACCGCGAGATAGGCGACATTTTCATGCCGCAAGGCCGCCTTCTGAAACCCGGGGATATTTTTCACAGACCGGATTTGGCAAACACGTTAGAACAATTCGGCAGATACGGCGCATCCTATTTTTATGAAGGGGAACCGGCTGACAGATTTTACGCCCTTAATCGCGACACGGGCGGGGCTTTTAGCGGCCGCGAATTTATCCGATTTATGGATGAAGAAGGCCCGGCTTTTTACCAACCGCTTGAAACCGGTTACAGGGGCTACACCATTTTGGAGACTTCGCCTGTTTCCCAAGGCTTCATTGTCTTGGAGCAGATGAATATTCTTGAACAGTTCGACCTGGATGATATGGAACCCGACGGCTCCGATGCGATTCACCTAATGATCGAGGCAAAAAAGATAGCTTTCGGAGACCGAAACCTACATGCGGGGGACCCACAGTTTTGCGATTTTGATGTATCCAAATTTATCTCAAAACGCTACGGCAACGAAATGGCCCGGAAGATAAACATTAACAAAACAGAAAAAAAGCCTATAAAGATCGGTAACAAAGGGGGCGACACCACGTCTTTTGTAGCGTGGGATGCCCGCGGAAACGCTTGTACTTTTATCCACAGCATCGCTTTTCAATTTGGATCCGGCTTGGTGATACCCGGTACCGGTGTCATATTGAATAACAGAGCCGGCAGGTCATTTGTGCTGACAGAAGGCCATCCTAACAGCATTAAACCCGGAAGGCGCCCCATGCATACGCTTAACTGTTACATGGTTCAAAAGGACGGAAAGCCTTTCATTGTGGGCGGAACGCCGGGAGGGGATGGCCAGCCGCAATGGAATATGCAAATGCTGAGTCTCATGCTCGACCACGGGGCAGGGCCTCAAGATGCTGTCGATTACCCCAGATGGATATCTGTGCCGGGCACCGACGTTATCGGGCTTAGGGCGCCGGCTCAGGTTAGATTGGAATCCCGTTTCCCTAAAGAGGCCTTGGCGGGGCTTCAGAAAAAAGGCCATACGGTTCGCACTTTAAGCCAATGGGGCGGCGGCGGAGGGGCTCAGATAATTATGCAAGACCCTCGTTCCGGCACGCTATTGGGCGGTTCTGACAGAAGGGTAGGGGGTATGGCGCTCGGGGGCTAGCTGGCGTATAATCCTAGCGTCTGATTTCAGCCGGCTGGGGGCATCACAGTGCAAAAATCCTCAAAAAACTGGGTAGCCTGCGTCATGGTTCTGGCTACCGGATGGTTACTTCTTTACGCTACAAGGACAGTGTTATCATCTGCCCTCAAAGATATAGGTGATTATTGGCATTTGTCTACATCGTGGCTGGGAATTCTGAGCTCGTCCTTCTTTTTCAGCTATACCATTTTGCAGGTTCCGTCGGGTTTTTTCGGGGACAAATTCGGCGCCCGCACCATGCTCATAGTTGGGTTCGGGATTCAGGCCTTGGGTCTTATCTTGGGTTCCTTGTCCCAAAACCAAGCGCAGTTTCTGGTTTCGCGTCTTTTGACAGGCGCGGGACAAGCCTCTTATTTCGCTTGCCAACAATCCATAATCAGCGTGGTTACCCCCAAAGAAAAAAGGGCGTTCGGCACTTCCATCACGGTGGCGGGAGCCGGCCTGGGAAGCGCTTTAGGGTTCTTTGTGGGAAAAGCGCTTTCAACAGGCAGTTTTGGGTGGAGAATGCCTTTTGTGGTCCTGGGGGTGCTTTCTTTGGCGTTTATAGGGGCAGTGCTCGCATTGGTACCCAAGATAAAGCGCCAAACACAACCTCAAACATCCGAAAAGGAAGCTTCGAGTACCGCTGACGAGGTTAGAACGAATATATCCCCTGTTTTCCTGGCGTTTATGTGCGGCGCGCATTTTTTGACTATGTACGGGTTCTACGTCATGTTGACTTGGCTGCCTTATTATCTTGAGACCGTAAGGGGCATTCAGGGGGCTTTTACCACCTCGATGCCTGTTATGATGGCCTTGGTGATGTCTCCTTCCACGGTTATAGCCGGGTTATTGTTCGGCAAACTAAAAGACAAAACTTTGGTCAGTAAAATCGCCCTGCCTTTATCGACTTTGGCCATAATCCTGGTACCTGTGTCTGGCAGCGTGCCGTTGTTAGCTGCGGCTTTGGTCTTGTACGGCGCCACAGGGAAATTGGTACTTGACCCAAGTTTGGTATATTTTGTGGGGGAGAGCGCCCCTCCCCAGAATAGGAGCACCATTTTTTCCATATTCAACGCCGCGGGAGCTCTTGCAATGATACTGGCGCCGGCTGTCACGGGATTTGTAGCTCACGCCACCGGGTCTTTTAACGGGAGCTTCTATTTGGCGGCAGCGCTTAATTTTGTGGCTTTGGCGTGTTTTGTGGCCGGGGTGGGTATTTTTCACGGTAGCTATGCGTTAAGAAGCCGTAAGTCAGTGAGAACAATCTGAGAAAAAGGCACATCGCCGGCAAAAGCGATGTGCCTTTTTATTTTTACTGGTTTTCAGCGCCTTTTCCCAGGTTTTCTTTGCCGGTTATGTGGGAAATCTTGATTCTTATGATAGCTGCTCTTTGGTATTCATCGTCAGTACAATGCAAATCCTGGCCGGGCATGAACCTCTCAGAAAACGCCATGATAAGCGAGTGCCTCAACTTGGGTTCTACCACAACTTCAGCTTCTCCGTGCACCACGACGCTCTTGTAACGCATGACGGGGCCGTCAGCCGAGAAGAAGTAATCGGTGCACACACAGTAGCATACCTTTGGGTTTCTCAATATATTGTCGAGCTTTTGACCTTCTTCAGCCCCGTGTACTATTATGTGCCCGTCTACATAGGCGTGGTTTAAAGGGATGACATAAGGGCAACCGTCATCGTTGACGGTTGCCAAGAAGCCGAAATCCGTTTCTTTCAAAATTGAGATTACGGCTTCAACGTCTGAAATCTCCCTGTCTTGCCGTCTCAGTTTTCTGTACATTTAATAAGTCTCCTTTTTGGGTTTTCGCACACTCTGTCTTTTTGATGGTTCGTAACGGCGAACTCCATTTCCTTTTGCTATACTGAATATACATAGCCGTCTTTAGAAACTTAGCCGGGAGGCGCCACTTGAAAAAAGCGATAGTGAGTGTGCTGGTAATTGTAATGATGGCAGGGTCTTTAGCCACAGCCTGGTATTATTTGTGGGGCATGAACAGCAGTTCAACCCCCTTTACCGGGGTTCCCGACCCTGTTATACGTTCCGAACGGTATGCCAATCTGGCCGGGCGCGACGGGTCAGCCATGGATTTTTCCCGTTCAGAAGATACCTTGCACACTTTCACCTTTGACACTTCCACAAAGTGGCCGGATATCTCAAAAATGCCAACCGGGATAACCCCCGCGGACATAATGGAAAAAGGCAAATATCTCGGCCTTGAGTTGGACGCTCTCCATGAGCAGGGTGTTACGGGTCACGGTGTTTCCGTGGCAGTGTTTGACAGGCCTATCCCAAAAGAACACCAAGCATACCCTGAATACATGACCTATATCGAAGTTTTGCCAGGCGACCCGGGGACGAAAGAGATCAATTTTCACGGCGCGGCTTGTGCCGGCATTT
>CAZXSP010000027.1:9596-13370 GCA_964643285.1 uncultured Eubacteriales bacterium | reverse complement strand
TTTCATGACGAAAATACGTCTGTCGGAAAAAAACATGGTGTAGGACACCAGTTGTTTGTAATCGGGGTCGGATTCAAGCAAAGACCTGGGCCGAAAAACCGCTTTGCGGGCCAAGTGCCGCCAGATTTCAGGAGAATCTTGGCGAAGCCCCCGCCAAGGGCTTACCGTGTCATATAAATGTTTTGTGGGCACGCAAAGCACCATCTCGTCTTGGAATGAGCCATTATGGGCCACTTAAAAGTCAAACCCTTTCATTCTGAGAAGTAAAAATAGCCCCAAGAGGCTGTCCGCATACATTCCTGATATTATCATATCTTGTTTGTCCCCATAATAGGTTTTCTTAGCGAGGTGGTACGCATGTCGTGGAGAAGCGGCTATTTGGAGAGAAAAGAGCGGCAGCCGGAAAGTTGGTCTATAGATAAGTTGCCGGGTTGGGGAAAACAATTGCTGTTGGCGGCGTTCATATTCTTTGTACTTTTGGGCGCTTCAAAAGCCGAGCAAGGAATGGCTATTGATGTTGTATCCTTCGCAAAAAACACAGTGAATTCAGATCTATCGTGGGATGAAGTGAAGGCTTGGGTATCAGGTCTTCCCCAGGGAATACAGAACTTATCCAATTTCAGCCTGAAAGATTTTTGGGCCAAGGCCGTATCAGGCAAACCCCAAGAGCCTTCGTGGCCTGTCATAGGCAAAATAACTTCATACTACGGATGGAGGCCAAACCCCGATTCCGAAGGTATGTCACTTCACCAAGGAATAGATATAGCCGCCGAAATAGGAGACGAGGTTAAAGCCGCTTTAGATGGGATGGTTATAAGTGTGCGTCATTCGGCCGATTTCGGCCTTGTAGTAGAAATAGAACACGGCGGCGGCCTTTCCACTGTCTACGCTCATTTGGATTCGGTTTCGGTCAAAGAAAACCAGAAGGTAAAGAAGGGCAACACCGTGGGGACGGTTGGCGAAGGAGGAAACGCCACAGGGCCGCACTTGCATTTTGAACTGCGCAAAGACGGGCTTGAGATTGACCCCCTTACCATCATGCCTATTCCAAACTAGAAACAACCAAGAGAGGTTGTGAGCTTTGTCTATTCCGGTAGGCCGATTAGGTGAAACTAGGGTGTTTATTCATGCCAGTTTTCTGGCGGTAGCTTTGGTGTTGGCGGTATCAGGCTATTTCTTGCACTTGGTAGTTTTTATGGGCAGCCTTTTGTTTCACGAGTTTGGGCACATAGCGGCGGCATCGTGGATGGATGCCGAAATTTCCAAGGTTGAAGTTTGGCCTTTTGGGGCCATGGCCAAGTTAGAAAGAACTTGGCAGCTTAGCCCGCCTGCCGAGACTTTTGTAGCGTTCATGGGCCCTTTCAACAGCGGTCTTCTGCTTTTTTTAGTTTCCGCAATCGAACGCGGTTTTTTGGAAACAAACAGAATAGCCTTGGGGGATAGTTACCCCATGCTGCACCTGTTGGCCAGGGTAAATTTGGGCCTGCTGCTTATAAACTTGATACCTTGTCTTCCTTTGGATGGTGGACGAGTCCTTCGTTCTCAGCTGGCGCTAAAAATGGGGTATGTGGAAGCTACCAAAAAGGTGGCGGCATTAGGCACTTATGTAGGGGCTTTCCTAAGTGTACTCGGATTAGTGGGGCTATTTGCCGGTCATAACTGGTGCGAATCGGGCCTAATTTGGTGCAGTGCTTTTGCCCATGTGTGGCAGTACTGCTTACTCTTGGGCTTTCTCATGGTATGGGGCGCCTACGAAGAAAGGTCTTCCGCCATATCCACAAACTTTGTTGATATGTTCACCAGAACCGACAGGTTGCGTCAAAAAAGGGCTATTCCTGTGGAAGAGATATTGGTACCCGGGGACACCAAAATAAGCGAAGTGGTTCAAAAACTGCGGCCTTCTCGCTACAACGTTGTGCTCGTGGCGGGGCGGCACATGCGGGTATTCGGTAAGGTGACGGAAACCAAAATCCTGGAAGCCTTTTTGGCGGGAAAGGTAAATCTCACGTTAAAAGACCTATGCTTTTGCGATCCATCTTCCGGCGGCTATAATGGGAGATGACACACACTAGCAGAAAGGTCACTGAACGTGCTGCAAAAACCGTATACGACGATTCCGTGGAACGATCTAAAAAGGCAACTGGGCAAGGTGGAGAAACCCGCAAGGTATACCGGCGGCGAAATTAACGCTGTCCAAAAAAACCCCCAAGACGTGCCTGTGCATTTCGCGCTGGCATTTCCTGATACTTACGAAGTAGGCGCAAGCCACTTGGGTTCTCAGATTTTGTACCATGTCCTAAACAGCGAAACTCATGTGGCGTGTGAACGGGCCTTTGCCCCCTGGCCTGATATGGAACTGGTTTTGAGGGAAAAAGGTTGGCCTCTTTATACCTTGGAAAGCAAAACGCCCCTTTACGTTTTCGACATGGTTGGATTTTCGCTTCAGTACGAACTCACCTACACCAATGTTCTTTCAATGCTCGATTTAGGGGGCATTCCGTTAAAATCTGTAGACAGGGACGAAAGTCACCCTTTGATTTTGGCAGGCGGGCCAAACGCCATGTCGCCCGAACCTTTGGCCGATTTCGTCGACGCGTTCGCTTTGGGGGACGGCGAGGAATTGGTGTTGGACATTGTGCGGGCTTACCGAAACTGGCGAGAATCGGGCGCCGCAAAGTTTGAGCTGCTCAGGGCATTGTCGCAGATTGATGGCGTGTATGTGCCTTCTTTGTACGAAGTCCGGTACAAAGAGGACGGCCCAATCATGTCCGTTACCCAAAAAGAGATTCGCGGGTATACGGCTCCCGGCGTTGTGACACGGCGGGTTTTGTCTTCGCTGGAAGGCGCGGCTTACCCCGTTGACCCTGTGATTCCGCTTATGGCGCCTATACACGACAGGGCTGTGGTGGAAATATTCAGGGGGTGCACGCAGGGCTGCAGATTTTGTCAGGCGGGAGTCCTGTACCGCCCGGTCAGAGAAAGGGATCCCCAAACCGTTCTGAAGCTTTCCAACGATATTTTGGAGCGCACAGGTTTAGGCGAAATATCTATGTCGTCTTTATCTTCCGCAGACTATTCCCACATACAGGAAGTGGTATCCGAACTTGTACAAAACCCGTGCGGGGCAAAAGTGTCATTGCCTTCTTTGCGGGTCGATTCGTTTTCTGTGGATCTGGCTGAAAGCCTGGGCTTTTCCAAAAAAAGCGGACTCACTTTGGCCCCGGAGGCCGGCTCTCAGCGCATGCGCGACGTTATCAACAAAAGGGTTACCGAGGATGAAATCCTAAACGCCGCCCGTCACGCGTTTTCCTCAGGCTACAGTCATTTAAAGCTTTATTTCATGATTGGTTTGCCATCAGAAACGTATGAAGACGTGGCACAAATCGCCGTGTTGGCGCAAAAAATAAGGCAAATCGGCAGAGACTTAGGCGTTCGCCCTACCGTGGTAGTTTCAGTTTCCGGATTCGTGCCAAAAGCGCATACTCCATTTCAGTGGGAATCCTGCGACCGGCCGCAACAAATAGAGGAAAAGCAGAAATTACTCAAAAAGCGTTTGCGCGGGCCGGGGCTGGAATTCCGATATCATGACCCCAAAGCTACAAAGCTCGAAGCCGTTTTTGCCCGGGGCGACAGGCGGCTTGGACGGGTCATCCAAAAAGCCTACGAAAAGGGCGCAAGGTTTGATTCTTGGTCTGACAGGTTCAGGCCCGGTGTTTGGGATGAAGCTTTTTCCGAAGAAGGCGTTGACGCCGATTTTTACGCCCACAGGACGCG